>JBBSKN010000124.1:0-10628 GCA_038256265.1 Phormidesmidales cyanobacterium | reverse complement strand
TCTTTGGTCACCCGTTTCCTGACCTCTTTGAGTCTGTCTTGAGTACTTTTACAGAGTTACCTATGCCTAGACGGTCTTCTTCGTCACAACAGCCCAATCCCTGGTACGGTCAACCTGTCCCGGCTTAAGTTGATACCCCAACTGCCTTCTTACAATTAATTAGACTCGGCTACTTAACCCCTAGGCGTTGATCGCCGCGAGGGTTTGCGCCGCGAGGGCTTGTGCTCAGGTTCAAGGGTGTCGGGGTGCTGGGCCTCTAGCAAAATGACCCGCCGCCCGTCGGTGATGCGGTAGAGGGTGGTGCAGGTGCAGTTGTGCCCCTCAGCGACTAGCTCGGCGGCTCGCTCATCGCAGGCGGCCTGGGCCTGCTCCACATCTTCCCAGTCGGTTTCGAGAAATATTTCTTGGATCAAGCTCATTACGGCACTCAACAACAGAATATTCAACAACATGTGATGTCTTGATTCTGCCCCTAAATGGTTCCCTAAAGGGCGGTTGGGGCTGCGGAATAGGTGGGTTTGCCCAGGTTGCACCCGCCTGACCGCCAAATTCCACTAGCACCGGGAGGAATTAACCCGCTTCCTAGCGCCTGGTTTTGGCCGGGGTCGTCGCCCTCGACTCGATCAAAAATTCAGGAATATCTTCCAAGGCAGCATCGTCGAGGGCGTACTGTTCGCACACCAGGCTGAGCCGACTGCCCCCGCTGGCCATGGCGTTGACCGAGTGGGTCAGATCGCCCTGAAAGTGCAGCAGCATCCCCGGCTGGGGTTTGATCTGGGCCACCCGCTGCCGCCCCCGCTGCAAGACTAGCTCGCCGCTGGCTAGGTCAGCGGGCACCTCGACGTAGAGCACGCTCACCTGCTGGGGTGGGTCGATAGTCTTGCAGTATGATCGCAGCGATCGGTCAATGTGGGGGTCGACCCGCGAGCCCTGGCTCAGCCGCAGCGGGTTGAGGTAAAAGGCGTTGCAGTCGGGCAGCAGCGCCCGGTCAAGGTAGGGCTTAAAAAACGGAAACTGGCGCTCGACCTCGGCCCGGCCCGCCTGCTTAAACACCACTGAAAAGCCCTTAGTGGCGACAAAATCGCGGTTGAGGTTGTTGGTGGCAAAGTAGCGGCAGGCCTGGATCGAACCCCGCAGGTTGTGCAGATAGGGGTTGGCAAAGGCGTCGGGCTGGCAGTGGTAGTAGGGCATGGCAACGTTTAACGGCAGCTGGGATGAGTTACAGACCCACAGCTCTTAGGGGAGATTTGGAGGATACTTTTAGGGATGCTCTGCGAAGGTGGCGGTCTCACCGGCGGCGGTAAACGAAACCACGGTGTAGGGATCTCGACGATCGCCCATTTCCATGCCCGGCGCGCCAACGGGCATGCCGGGGGCGGCAATGCCGAGAATATCGGGCTGCTCCCTGAGCAAGCGCTGCACATCCGCTGCGGGCACGTGGCCTTCGATGCGGTAATTGTCAATGATCGCCGTGTGGCACGAGGCTAGATTCTCCGGCACGCCGTAGTTTGCTTTGAGGGCGGGCATATCGTCAGTGACAATCTCTTGCACCTCAAACCCTGCGGCTTGCATATGGTCAACCCAGTGGCCGCAGCAGCGGCAGGTGGCGCTGCGGTAGACCGTCAGAGCCGACTCTGCCGCCAGGGCGGGGGGCGAAAGGGTACACAAGAGGGCGATCGCACCCACCAATAACCCAGCCAGCAGTCGAGTCATCCACCCACGACGCTTGATCAAAACCAGTTCCCGCTCAACGTCAAACCATCTCTAGACAGGCGGTTGCCTACCTGTTGTCTATAACCACAGTAGCCCATGCCTACCTGGTTGCTCAAGGCTAGAAAATCAGCGGCCCTCAGGCCCTTGAAGGGATGCTCCAACATATAGGCTAACTCCGCCTCCAGGAGGGGCCTGAGGGCTAGTCGCTCCTCAGGACGCCCGCAAAATTCTCTTCCAAAAGCGTCTTGACCTCCGCTGAGCTACGGGTAGGGGCAAAGAACAAGGTGACCACTTACTAAGCATTAACCACTACACCGCCGTTGGGGTGCAGTACCTGACCCGCCATGTAGGAAGCATCTTCAGAAGCCAAAAAGACAAAGCTCGGCGCGACTTCCTTAGGCTGTCCGGCCCGCTGCATAGGCACCTGCTTCCCAAAATTGGAGACATCATCCCCCTCAAACGCATCGGGAATAAACGGCGTCCAAATGGGGCCGGGGGCTACACCATTGACGCGAATACCCTTTTCTAACATCGGCCCAGCAATAGAGCGGGTGAAAGCCAAAATCGCCCCCTTCGTGGTGGAGTAGCTCAACAGACTAGAATGGCCTTTGTAGGCATTGATCGACGTGGTGTTGATCATAGAGCTGCCTGGTTTCATGTGAGGCGTAGCCGCTTTGGCAAAGTAGAACATAGAAAAAATGTTGGTGGCAAACACATCTTCTAACCGAGCCGCATCGATCTCATCCAGGGTAGGTTCTTGATACTGAATCGCCGCGTTGTTAACCAAAATATCAAGCTGGCCAAACTCATTGAGGGTTTTTTGCACCGCCTCGCGGCAAAAGTCTTCTCCGCGAATGTCGCCGGGAATTAGCAAGCAGCGGCGGCCGTAGTCCTGTACCGCCTGCTGGGTCTCCTTGGCGTCGCCGTGTTCGTTTAAATAGACAATGGCGACATCGGCCCCCTCTTTTGCGTAGTACACTGCCACGGAGCGACCAATGCCGCTGTCGCCGCCGGTAATCAGGGCAACTTTATCTTGCAGTTTGCCGCTGCCCTTGTAGTTAGGGTCATCGTACTGGGGTCTGGGCACCATTTCTGACTCCAGAGCTGGGGTGCGGTTTTGATGTTGGGCAGGGGTTTGATCGGGCGTAATGGTCATAGAGGTCTCCGTGAGGGTTAAACGTAAAAGCGAGCCGCCAAGTTTGAAGGAAGGCTAAAGTCTGCTTTATCGGACTAAAAGTTTTATCGGACTAAGCCAGATTGCAACTAGATTGCAACGGCCAAACCATGCAGAATCTAAGGGACTTAGTACTGAGTAAAGCCGTATAAAAGTCGCTGTAGTTGACAGTCTGGCCCTACTGTAACGACCTAGCTGAGGGGGGTTATCTTTCTCTGGGGAGAACCCCCAGAGCCGCTTGATTTGATCACGTTCACCACAGCCTGCTCAAAGCAGTGCTAATGAGGTACCCACGGTTAACGCCTCTAATTAATGAGGTAATCAAATTGGGTAGCAAAGGCGAGGGCGAGATCTGAATCCCGATACCCCCATACCCCTGCAAAACCCTATGCTATAAAGGCATTTCAAAGCAAAAACGCGTATGCTTCACCCCCCCCTGCGGATTATCTCCCTTATCCCCAGTGCCACCGAGATTGTCTGTGCCTTGGGGTTAGAAGACTGTCTGGTAGGCCGCAGCCACGAGTGCGACTTTCCGCCCGCCGTCAAAGCCCTGCCCGTCTGCACCGCGCCCAAATTTGACCCCGAGGGCACCAGCGGCGAAATTCACCAGCGAGTGACCGACCTGCTCACCTCGGCGCTCAGCGTTTACCGGGTCGATGTAGCCAGGCTAGAAACCCTCCAGCCCACTCACATCATTACCCAGGCCCAGTGCGAAGTCTGCGCCGTCAGCCTGGGGGAGGTTGAAGCCGCCGTGGCCAACCTTACCCAGGGCCAGCCTCAGCTAATTTCGCTGTCCCCCAACCGCCTAGACGATGTATGGGACGACATTCACCGCGTTGGCTCGGTGCTGCTAAGGGAGTCTGGCCAGGCTCAGGTAGATGCTGTTTTGATGGATCTAAAAAACCGGGTGCAGCTGTGTGCAGCGCAGGTCACTTCCCTCCCCTTCCCCACCGTTGCCTGCATTGAGTGGACCGAGCCGCTGATGGCAGCGGGCAACTGGGTGCCCGAGCTAGTCAGCCTGGCCGGGGGCCAATCGCTCTTTGGTCAAGTGGGCCAGCACTCCCCCTGGATGAGTTGGGATGAGCTGACCGCCGCCGACCCAGCGGTGATGGTGATCATGCCCTGCGGCTACGATCTGGCGGTCACCCGGCGCGAGAGTGCGACGCTAGTCAACCATCCCCAGTGGGCCAATCTCAAAGCCGTGCAGACGGGCCGGGTTTACCTTGCCGACGGCAACCAGTACTTCAACCGTCCTGGCCCGCGCCTAGTCGATTCCCTCGAAATCTTGGCAGAAATCTTTCACCCCAAAGTCTTTGACTACGGCTACCGGGGCCGGGGCTGGCAGCCGCTGGCGGAGTAGAGATTAACCCATGCCCTACCCGCCCCCCTACCCGCCACATGTGCAAGAACAACTGGCGCGCGATCGCAACCACCTAGCCGCCGATCGCACCCTACTGTCGTTTATTCGCGGCAGCCTGACGTTAATTAGCGTCGGCATAGTGGTAGAGCAGATTGTCAGCGCTCTGTCGCCTGGCAGCCCCTACATTGACGAGTGGGCCTACGGGCTCAGTCTGGTGTTTATCGGGGTTGGCGTGGTGAGCCTGGTGTTTGCGATCGCCGATCACCGCCGCGAGATGCAGCGCCTCAAAGCCCGCAAGTACCGCTACAACCCTCGCTGGTCGCTGGCCGCCGCAACCGGGCTAGCGGTGTTTGCCACCGGGGCCGTAGCCCTAGGCTGGCTGGCCCTCAGCGCCCTGGGGTAGCGCTTCACAGCAAAACCAGCGCCACCGCTAGCCCCGCCAGCCCCGCCAGCCCAATGGTTGCCACCGCCAGACGATTGAGCGTATGAATCGACGACAGCACATAGTCGTGCCGCTCAATCGAGGTGATGGCTAAGCGGTGCTGCACCAGGGCAAACCCCAGCAGCACTAGGCCCACCCCCACAAACCCCAGGCCTACTAGGGCTGCCCGCTGCTCGGCGATCGCCGCCCCCCGCCGCCCCAGGCTGCTCACCACCCGGTCAAACGCTACCCCAAAGCCAATTAAGCTCAGACAAATCCCAGTCCAGGCATTGAGCGTGCGCTCGGCAGCCGCTCGATTCCGTTCTTTGGCCAGTTCGTTAGTGAGGTTGCCCCGCATCTGGGGCGGCAAGTCACCCATAGGTTTGCAGCTAGAGCCCAACAGAGCAGATTAGTCTGAGCATAGGATAATAGTCCTATACCCAACTTGCTCCCACACCCCAGCAAATACCGTCCATGGGTTCCCCTGAGTCAGGCCCCAACCCGGCCACTGAGCTAGCCAAGGAGCGCAACCGCGCCGCCGAAGAACGCACCCTAATGGCCTGGATTCGCACCGCCCTGGCCTTGATTGGCTTTGGCTTTGGCATCGAACGCATTGTGGCCGCCATTCACCAGGCCGTGGGCGACACGGTAAACCCGCTGCGGCTGAGCCGGGTGCTGGGCCTCTCGTTTATTGCCCTGGGTACCCTGGCGCTGCTAGGGGCCGCCCTTGACCACAAACATCAGCTACAGCGCATTCAGCGCAACGATTTGGTCTATCGATCGCGGCAGTCGCCAGCCTTGGTGGTCGCCTACGTACTGACCGGGCTGGGGGCGATCG
This sequence comes from Phormidesmidales cyanobacterium, assembly GCA_038256265.1. GTDB lineage: Bacteria > Cyanobacteriota > Cyanobacteriia > Phormidesmidales > Phormidesmidaceae > Nodosilinea. The sequence continues at coordinate 5,122 of JBBSKN010000124.1, read as the reverse complement.
CCTTTGTGGGCATTTTGCTCAGCCCGCTGCTCAACTGATCCAAAAATTAGAGCGGAAATAGGCGGATCTTTCTTTTGCAAAAGTTATAAACTCAACCCGAATAAAGGTTAAATGATTCAAAAGCCCCGAGGGGATCTATAGGCTGGAGTCTAGGATAATGGGGAAAATTTAAAAGCCAGGCGTCACATGGACTCAATCGAAACTCAAGTCACTCTTTTGACCCATAAGATTGACGCCCTTTACCAGGTAGTTGATCGGGTAAATGATCAGGTAACTGCGCTGACAGCGACCCAGACTCGTGCCGCCAGCCCCTACGAACCAGTGGCTGGCCGTCTGCCTTACAGCAGCGCTCTGCGGCCCAAACCCGGCGCGCTAGAGGCTGCCTGCGAGCACAAAGATGTGCTGCTCGACAGCAGCTATCTCGACCTTGATCGCCAAAATATCGAAACCACCTTTTCCCCAGATGTGCAGATTCAGCGGCTGACAGCACAGCTGACAGCGGCCTACAACCGCATCGCCGCCCTCGAAGAGCAGCTGATGGCGACTCGGGTGCATTGAGCCTAGGTGAGTAGGTAAGGTGTAGGGTGCAAGGTGCAAGGTATAGGGTGTCAGGCACCTGTTCGCTAAGGCGGAAACTTTTGCCTGTCCTAGAATCCCCTTCTGCCTTCTGCCCTCTGCCTTTCAACACTAGTCTTGGATGTAGGGTTCGTCAGCATTGAGGGCGGCTTCGGCCCGCCCAAACTCGCGCCCCAGGTAGGCCGCATGGTCTAGGTAGCTAATTGGGCAGGGGGTGGCGGGGTCTTCAAAGATGGCAATACAGAGTTCTTTGGCGGTGCGGCCGCTGTAGGTGCGGGTGGGTACGCGCTCAACGGGGCCGCGCACGGGCAGGGGTTTACCAGTGACCGGGTCGCAGGCCAGCCCCTTGTCGTTGATGACGTTGCTAAAATGCTTGGCGCAGATCAGCCCCTGGGCCGCATCTAGATAGATTAAAAAATAGCCGTCGGGGTCTAGCTCGATGTAGCGCTTCGAGAGCTGGTCATCCAAGGTCTGGCGCTGGGTTTTGTCCAGCGGTTGAGGGCTGCGGGGCTGGGTGCTAGGGGGTATGGTCATGGCTGGGTGGGGGCTGCGATCGCAACATACAAACAACAAAACAAGATCATCTATCGTAGCGCGGTCATCTACCTGACGCTCAAGCCTTCTACACCAAGCCCAGCTTAGATTTGGAGTGAGTTAGGGCTGCGGCCCTAGGGCGCGATCGCCATTTCAACCATCGCTCAGAGGCAACTCATCCGACGGAGCGAATGAGCCACAGCAGGGCTAAATGGCCGGGATAAAAGACGTAGAACCACCGCGCCTTTTGGCCACGATCGCCCCCAGCAAACCAAAAAATCATCAGCACTGCGATCGCAGGCAGTTGAAATGGTCCCTCGATCCAGGCCCAAAGCCAGTGAAACCCTACCCACAGCAGCGCCCACCACCAATCGCGGCGAAAGTAGCGGGTGAGAACGAGCAGCCCAAGGCCGTAGCTGCCGTAGCCCAGCTCAAGCCCTGTGCTCAGCCCTACCGCGCCCCACCAAATGAGAATCTCAAACCGAGGAAAATTGCGGGCTAGGCGCAGACAGACCAGGCCCAGCAGCAGCTCAAACAAAATGTTAGGCCGGGCCGTGCCAAAGGTGAGCTGATAGATCGGCTGCGTCACGGCACCCAAGACCGCCAGCCGCAGGCCGTAGCGCCCAATGTCGCGGGTGTGCGCTTCGCCCTGCACCAGCAGCCAAATAAACAGCGGAAAGCTCAGCCGCCCCACGATGCGAAACGCGATCGCATCAGGGAAAAAGACCAGGCCGATGTGGTCGATCAGCATGGTCGCTGCGGCCAGCAGCTTGATGGCGTAGTTGGTCAAAACCATCGCTTTTAATGGCGGTGCGGCGGCTGAGTTCTCTAGGGCGAAAGCCGCCACGCCATTGCAGTACTCTGCAATGGCGTGGCGGTGATGTGATTATCAATGTAGCGAGCTGGATGCGTTAATGCGGTGGCTGGTTTTAGCTATGCCGCGATGGAATTGCCTGTATCACAACCGGGTTTTGGTAATGCGATCGCCCGCAATGGCTAGAACCAGCCGGTTCTCTGATGGCGTCGATCTGCAACGCTATTCACAGCAGTTGAGGCACAGCCCACGTCTAGTAAGGCCCAAACATACCGTTGGCCGGGTTGTCGGCCTCGTCGCTACAGCAAAACGCGCTAAAGTGCTGCAAAAACTCGGCCTTGGTGAGATAGCCATCCTGGTCGGCATCTAGCGGTGGAAACACCAGGGGCGCATAGACCGGTGACTCGTTAAAGGCCGCCAGCAGCTGCCCCCATTCGGCCTGGTTAACTTTGCCATCTTCATCCTGGTCAAAGACATCGAAGATAGTCTCCATCAGGCTGACAATTTCGTCGGCGTGAGGCTCGGTGTCAGATAGACCGTCATCGTAGTAGGCCAGCCATTCGGCTCGGGAAATTTCCTCGTTGTGGGCGGTGTCGGCTTTTTTGTCTAGCCCCTGCCACTTGCGCATCAGCTTGTCTTGCAGCACCAGGCAGCGGGGCGATCGCAGGGACCAGTTGCGCAGGGTAGACAGCTTCTTAAACATCAGCTCGAAGTCTTTTTTGACCAACACCCCGGTGTAGTCAGAGTCGTACATGCTAAATAGCTTCGTCAATTTGCGCTGTTGTAAGTCGGTTAACATGGCTTGTATATCCCTCTGCCCCGTCAATTGTCATAACCGTCACTAGCCTATAGTACTTTCCGGTTGCCCATGGCTGCGCGCCTATAGGGATAGGATATGCCTATCCCTATAGGTCGATCCGTCAACGAAATCAATTGACTGACAAGGTAGATCCCAGGGTTCTGCTGGGCTTTGCTAGGGTTTGCTGGTCAGGGTAGAACCCTGGGATCTGTGTCACCTACAAATACCCCGCCGCCTGCATGGTGAAGAGACGAGCGTAGCGGCCATCCTGGCGCAGCAATTCTTCGTGGCTGCCCTGCTCGATCAGCTTGCCGTTGGCGAGCACAATGATGTTGTCGGCCCGCCGCACCGTCGAAAACCGGTGGGAAATTAAAATCGCCATCTGATCTTGGGTGGCCTCTCGAAACTGCTCAAACAGCCTCGTCTCGGCCTCGGCATCCATCGCCGATGTTGGCTCATCGAGCACCAAAATGTCGGCTTCGGTGCGCATAAAGGCGCGGGAGAGGGCGATCTTTTGCCACTGGCCCCCCGATAGCTCTTGCCCGCCAAAGAACCATTTGCCCAACTGCGTGTTGAACCCGTCGGGCAGGTCTTCGATGAATTCGGTGGCGGTGCCCTTAGCGGCGGCGACCTGCCAGCGCTGGGCATCTTCAAAGTCGGTGACATCGCCCACGCCGATGTTTTCGCCCACCTTAAACTGGTAGCGCACAAAGTTTTGGAAGATCACGCCAATGCGGCGCTGCACCACGTCGGCATCCCACTCTTGCAGGTCGCGACCATCGAGTAGAATGCGGCCCTGGGTGGGGGTGTAGAGCCTAGTGAGCAGCTTGATCAGGGTGGTTTTGCCAGAGCCGTTTTCGCCGACGATCGCCATTTTTTCCCTGGGCTTGAGGTGAAATGATACCTGCTCTAGCGCCAGCCGTTCGCTGCCCGGATAGCTAAAAGAGACCCCCTCAAACCGCAGCCCATCGGTCGGATCAAAGCCCCGGTCGGCGGTGCCGATATCCTCCGGCACCGGCTGCTCTAAAAATTCGTAGAGGTTGGCCAGGTAGAGCCCGTCTTCGTACATGCCGCCGATCGCCATTAGGCTGCTGGCAAAGGTGGTTTGCCCCTGGCGAAACACCGTCAGGTACATGGTCAGCTCGCCCAACGAAATCTGCCCGGCGATCGCCTCTAGCACAATCCAACAGTAGGCCAGGTAAAACGACGCCGTGCTGAGCAAACCTAGGCCGTAGCTCCAGCCGCTGCGACGCACCGTCAGGTTGCGGTCTTCGGCATACAACCGCTGAAAAATAGCTTGATAGCGCTCTAGCAGCAGCGGCCCCAGGCCAAACAGCTTCACCTCTTTGACAAAATCTTCCCGCGCCAGCAGCGCCTCTAGGTAGGTTTGCTGGCGGGTCTCGGGCGATCGCCACTTAAACAGACGAAAGGCCTGCCCGGCAAACTGAGTTTCGGCAATGAAGGCGGGCAGGGTAGCCACCGCCAGCAGCGCCACCGCCCAGCCCGAAAATTGCAGCAGCAGCCCGCCAAAGGTGAGCAGCGACAGCGCATCTTGCACCACCCCAAAGGTGCGGTTGACCATGCTCAGGGGCCGCGATGAGGCCTCTCGCCGGGCCTGGGTCAGCTTGTCGTAAAACTCAGAGTCTTCAAAGTAGGTCAGCGGTAGGGTCTGGGCCTTTTCGAGAATCATCACGTTGACCCGCTGCCCCAGCAGCACCCGGAGCAGCGACTGGCACAGGGCTAGCCCCTGGCGAGTGCCTGCCAGCACCGCCACCAGCACCGCCTCCAGGGCCAGGTACATCAGCGCTGCCTGGCGATCCACGGCCAGCCCCGACTGGGCTGCCTGCACCACGCCGTCCACAATTAGCTTGCCGACGTAGGCGATCGCCGCTGGCAACAGCCCCGCCACCAGGGTGAGCACCCCCAGGGCCATCGTTAGCCGCCAGTCGGCGCGCCACACCAGCTCTATGGCTCGCTGTCCGTAGCGATACATCGCCAGCGACTGCCCCAAATTGCGCCATGAAGTCTTCTGCTTGGGGGCAGAGACCCGTTTCACCCGGTATTCACTCATATTTTCTACGATAGCGCTAGAGGGGTGAGTGGGTAGGTGGGTGAGTGAGGGATGGGCCGCCAAGTAAACCCTATGTGGGAACGCATATCCATTTGTAGGGGCATTGCACTGCAATGCCTCTACGAGGTATCGGTTTTGAATCGGAGTTGTGTGACTTGGATTGGGTATAAACCACCACTACTGCCCTTACTGGAGTTTAGACTAAGGCCATAGAAAAAAGCGGCAGAGCAAGGCTCGAGCCGCTTTTTAGCCGAAGCTGAGAAAGTACAACCAATCTCGGCAAAGGCCTATGACCTACGATAGCTTGTATGGATTTCGACAACGCGCC
>JBBSKN010000123.1:0-10763 GCA_038256265.1 Phormidesmidales cyanobacterium | reverse complement strand
CTACATTGGCACCGCTCCCGAAAACACCGCCACCGCCCTAGAGGGATTGCGGTTTGAGATCGAGCGTCTGCAAGAGACCGTGCTCTCTGACGAAGAGCTGCAATCGGCCAAAAACAAGCTGCTGGGCCAGTATGCCCTGGGCAAGCAGACCAACGCCCAGATCGCTCAGCTGTTGGGCTGGTATGAAATTTTGGGTCTGGGGGTTGATTACGACCAGGCGTTTCAAGACATGGTGACGGCGGTGACGGTGCTCGACGCTGAAGCCGTGGCCCAGGAGTTTTTCCACAATCCCTACATTTCGCTGCTAGGGCCAGAGGAGGCCGTGAGACCGGTGGCGGCGGCTCGAGGGTGAGTGGGTGAGTGGATGGGGCAGATGTGGCTTTATCACCGCCTATGCTCACCGTGACTCATGCTTCCAGAGAATTTTAGACAAAGAACTCTGACATTAAGATGCCAAGGAGGGGTGCCGCTCCCCTGGCTCCACTGCTGTCTTCTCTGGGGGCAAAAAACCGACTGTGGCCAGAATGGCCTCTAAGTTCACGCCGTCTTCGAGCAAGCTGATGTGGCCGCTGTTGGGCAGGGTGTAAATGCGGGGGTTGGGCAGCAGGGTGGCCAGGCGCTGGGCTTCTGCGAGGGAGGGCAGCAGGCGATCGCTGAGCGAAGCCACCAGCAGGGTACGGGCCTTAACCCGGTGCAGCCGCAGCGGCTCTAGGCGAAACTGCGACAGCAGTCCTAGCCGCCAGGCGGTGCTGGCCTGGGAAACGGTGCCAATGGCGCGCACTAGAGCCTGACGGTTGGCCGTACCCATGCGGCTCAGGTTAGCTATCACCGGCAGGCCACCCAGGGTAGAGCCTTGGTAGAGCGGTGAGGCCACCCAGGGGGTGAGGTGCGCCACCCATTGCAGCCACGGAAATCGGTGGAACGACGAGGCCGAGTTGACCAAAATCAAATGGCTGGCCAGGGTTGGGGCCAGGGCCACGGTTCGCAGGGCCAGGCAGGCCCCAAAGGATTCACCGCACAGGTAGACCGGGGCAGCACCCGCTTCTTGGCGAATCAGCTGCACCACCTGGGCCGCCAGGCTGTCCCACGATGACAGGTCATCTCCCGGAATCACCAGGCAGCGAATATCAAAGTGGTCTCTGAGGCGATCGCTCTGGGCCGAAAACAGCTCGCCGCTGCCATCCATCCCCGGCAGATAGATAAACAGCGGGCGGTGGGGGTGTTTCCCTGCTGGAGCATAGAGTTTTAGAATATTAGGCTTTGGCATAGCTAATTAAATACGGTAGGGCCAGGTGGCAGACCATTGACAAGATTCTGGCAAGACTTTAAATGCACCCCCGTTTGAGCAGGGTGGCAATTTCATCTTGGCAGCACTGGGCTAGCTCGGTGGACAGGGTGCTAGCGCCTTTGCTGCGGTAGCGCGATCGCAGCCGACTATCCACCCGCACCGGGCGACCGATCAGCACCTCCACTTCCCGGTAAACTACCGCCGGGTGCCACCCTGACTGCTGAAACAGAGGCTCAGCGGCGTCAAACACACTCAGCCAGCGCAGGGGCACCACCGGGTTGTTGGTTTCTCGGCGGGCGACAATGGCGACCGGCACAATAGACAACTCATCTACGGGGGCGCGCAGGGCCAGCTGGGCAAACCCCCGGTGAAACTCATTCAAATTGTCGGGAGTGGTTTTGTTGACCATAGGGGCCGCCCCTTCCGGGAAAATTCCCACCGCTTCGCCGGCCCCTAGGGTTTTCATGGCGCGGCGAAAGAAGGCGGTTTGCCCCTTTTCGGGGGCATCTAGGGGCAGACAACCTAGGGCATTGATCAAATTGTGCAGGCCAGGCACCTGACTCATGTAGTGATGGCAGGCAAACCGCACCGGGCGGCCCAGAACGCTCATCAGCAGAGGAGCATCCATAATGCTGCGGTGGTTGCTTACCACCACCATTGGCTGGTGGTGGGGCAGGCGATCTTGCCCCTGTACCGAAACCTGCACCCGTGACAGGGCCAGCAGCCAGTGAGATAGATCTAGGGGGCTTGCCGTCAGGGGCGTAAGCAGCGGCAAAGGAGCGAGGGCCATGCAAATCTCGATGGAAGGGCTAGCCGCTGCCTGTCGTTTATGAGAGGCAGCTGTTTCATAACTTAACAAAAATCCAGCTGTTCGCAGGGGTGTAAACCCACCGTTCGGTGAGAGATCTCCCCCCTGGCCTAGGTCTAGCGGCGAGAGGCCCGCAGCTGGCCGCAGGCGGCGTTTTCCTCCAGCCCGCGAGAATAGCGCACGGTGACGGCGATACGGCGGTTCTCTAGCTCAGCGACAAAATCGCGAATGCTGGCCTCGCTGGGGCGCTGGTAGTCGGCCTCGTCGATGGGGTTGTAGGGAATCAGGTTGACGTGGCTCTGAAAGCCGCGCAGGTGATGGGCCAGCTCGGCGGCATTGTCAGGCTGGTCGTTGAGCCCCGCCAGCAGAATGTACTCAAAGGTCACCCGCCGCCCCGTGAGCTGCACGTACTCGCGGCACTCGTCGAGCAGCACCTCTAGGGGGTAGGCCCCGGCGCTGGGAATCAGCTGGAGTCGTTGGGACTGGTTAGAGGCGTGCAGGCTCACCGCCAGGGTGACCTGAAGCTGCTCTGCCGCCAGGGCGCGAATGCGGCCCGGCACCCCCACCGTGGATAGGGTGATGGCTCGCTGGCCAATGCCCACGTCTTGGTTGAGGCAGCGGATGGCGGCCACGGTGTTGGCGGCGTTTAGCAGGGGTTCACCCATGCCCATAAACACAATATGGCTCACCCGCTGGCCAAAGTCTTCCTGCACCGTCAGCACCTGATCAACAATCTCGTGGATGGCCAGATTGCGCACAAAGCCGCCCTTACCCGTGGCGCAAAAGTCGCAGGCCATGGGGCAGCCCACCTGGGACGACACGCACACCGTCAGCCGCTTAGCCGAGGGAATGCCCACGGTTTCAATGATTTGGCCATCGGCCAGTTTGAGTAAATACTTTACGGTGCCGTCGCTGGCCACCACTCGGTGGTGCAGGGTCGAGCGGCCCAGGTCGACCGACCCCATCGTCTGCCGCCAGGCTTTAGGAAAAACGGTAATGTCTTGGAGCGATCGCGCCCCCTGCTCATACAGCCATTGATACAGCTGCTTACCCCGATAGCTCGGCTGCCCCTGAGCCTGCACCCAAGCGGTCAGATCGGCTAGCGACTGCCCGAGAAGGGGCACGGGCGATCGCGCCTCATCCCCCAACGTCTTGTCTACCGGGGATGGTTCAGTTTGAGCATCAGTTTGAGAAAGAGACGTGATGGCCATAGCAGCAACGCATGCACAGTCTCCCATGGTAGCGGTTTCTGGCGTTACAGAGGGTGTTAAAGATCCCGGCGGCGGCTGGGAAAGTCATCGGAATCAGCTTTGGGGGGTGGAGTGGTGGTATTGGTATGCATCAGATCGATCAGCCCTTCTGTCAGCATTTTAGGATCCATAAAAACCACTTTAGAGTTTTCACTTTCCCCCAGCTTTTGATTGGCATCCACGTAGCGCTGGGCCAGCAGATACTGAAGAATTTCTGCCGTGTCGCGGCCGTCTTTGAGCGCATTAGAAAACATCTCAATTGACTCAACGGTGCCCTGGGCACGCTTAATAGCCGCTTCCTTTTCGCCCTGGGCCTCGAGCACGGTAGCTCGACGCTTTAGCTCCGCCGCCTGCTGCAGCTGCATCGAGCGTCGCACCTCATCGGGTGGGGTAATTTCCTGCACCTCTACGCGGGTGACCTTCACGCCCCAGGGTTCGGTGGCTTCGTCGAGCTGAGACAGCAGCGCTCGATTGAGCTCATCGCGAGACGAGAAGGTTTTCTCAAACTCCATCTTGCCGATTTCTGATCGCAGGGTAGTAATCACCAGCTCTTCAATGCCCTGCTCAACATTTTCAATGGCGTAGTAGGTTAGCTCTAGCTCCAGAATGCGCCAGTAGACCACCGCGTCTACATCTAGAGACACATTATCTCGAGTAATTGCCGCCTGCTTATCCACGTCGAGAATTTGTTCCCGCACGCTGTCGCGCAGCACAATGTAGTCGAGCACCGGCACAATAAAATTCAGCCCTGGCCGCAGTTTGCGGTGGTATTTGCCGAGGCGCTCTACCAGGGCCTCAGTACCCTGATTGATGATGCGCACCGAGCCCACGGTGTAGCCAATAATAATCAGTGCCAGAATGCCGATAATCTGCATATCGCAACCGTCAACTTATTAATTAAAAATTAGTTAGAACTTTTTAGTATGTCTCAGCTAGGGTCGGCAGCGAACGAGCTAATCGCCCCAGACAACAGCAATGACACTGCCATTGCTGTTGTCATAAGCCAGCGAGCCAAAGCGACAACCTCCGCCAGAGCCCAACTCCAAGAAAGATATCAGGTTAAGGGTGTTCCAGCTCAACACCCATCCGATAGCTCAACGCGACCGGCCCATTGGGCCGAGCTCGCGTCCTTGAAATGAATGCTTTGCTTAGATGGGAGACTCTAAGTAAACCTGTTCTACTCCTAAGTGTATCGAGTTCTTCTCAAAGTGCGCCAAAAGATAAAGTGCGTCAAAAGAAAGTATCCCAAACCAGAGCCCCTGATCATGGCAATGCTCATCGTCTTAACTGACCTAGCCTCAGCCAGCCACCTTTGTGAGCACCGTCATTGGGCCAAGAGTCTTGAGCAACTCAAGCTGCTCTGGGTTTTTGACCAGCAGCGACCCAGCAAACCCTAAGGAGTTGACCGGAATCGACTCATAGCTCTCCCGCTGACGGGCCACCGCCACCATCCAGTTGCGGGTAACCAAAAGATTATAGGGAAACTCCTGGGGAGTCTGGCTGCCATCGACTCCCAGGTACGCCAGCAGATTGAGGTATGCCGCCAGCAGCTCGGCTCCCGAGGGCCGGGCTGTGAGAGCCAAAATAGCGTGGTGGAAGGGCAGCATGGGCGACGCTATTGGCTGGCTATGGGAGATAGCCTCTAAGGCATTGATGACGGCGGTGAGGGGCAAGGGGCTGAGATCGGGGCTGAGGGGCGGCGGCACCAGCTGTAGGTGCTTGTGTCGCTGGCTGGCCCCCGCCAGACGACCACCGTTGTAAAAGGCCAGCCCGTCGATTTCGGCCATGCAGGTGGCTAGGGATTCAAAGTCCGCTAGAGTTAGCCAAGTATTTTGGTCTTCAAAGGCGCGGGTGATGATCAAAATGTGGTGGTCAACCACGTTGTATTTGTTCAGCAGACACAGGTGGGTAGGCGACAGATTAGCCACGAACAGCTCTGGGTCGTAGGGCAAAAAAGGATTGAAGGACTTGCCTGACTCACCACTGGCCCGCTGGGCTAGATTAGCCTTCTCTTTGCGCACTAAATTGGTCAAAATTCTTACCAAAAAGCGCATACCCCCCTGCTCAATAAACTCGTAACGGGTGTCGAGGGGTTGCAGGGCACCACAGCCTAAGGCGTGGCGGGTTTGCTGCTGAACTTTGCCCCACAGATCACCGGGGGCTAGTTCGGCCTTGGGGAAATATGCCATAGGAAACGGCTAAGGGAGAAAGATAACCTCCCCGACTTTACCAAACTGCTGCGGCCAGCAAAAGAGGATTTGGTGTAAGTCTGATTTAAAGCCTCCCTATTTAAGATTTTTTTGCCAAGAAAACTCCGGAAGATCGCTAGTCCTGTCAGTAGTCTCCCTATCTCTAGATGCGCGCGACCGGAAGCCCTGCTGTCGACAAGAGCTATTTCTGGACTGAGATTTAGGTTATTAGAAATTTTTATGATCGCCCAATTATTTTGAATACTGGTTTAAATACAACAACACCCAATCTACTATTCAAAGAACTTCCTATATCTTCTTGAGCTTTCACGGAGATGAGAAGCTGAGCTTGAACCCTTGCAGGGATAAAACTTCGGCCTTCAAAACTCCCCTTTACTTACTGAAGGAAGGTTTAAACTGAGGATTGGGTGTTGCTGGTTAATCGAGACAGATGTATAGCTAACAGCGGTTTCACTCCTTTCTCTGTGTGGACAAGGGCTGTTTTATCTGCCAGGGGAGCCTTTCAGCTCCACATTCAATATAGCTCTGGCAGCCCCTGATCCCCGGCATTGAAATGATAGTTAACAGTGGCTCGGTGAATGTTCTTTCTAGGGCTTGAATCCTATAATTTGCCTGACATAATTTCTCTGACAGAAGCTTATTTTTGACGTTGCTTGTGGAGTTGGAGTGATGGCGCGATCGCCGCATTCTGTCATGGCTCTTCAGCTCAGGGGCTAATGCTCTGCGGGCCAATTAAAGCCCCGGGTGCGGAGAATTTGCCGCCCCCGCTGGCGAGCCTGGGTTTGCAGGTCAATGCTGCGATCGGTTTCGTCGACGATTTCGCCGGTCAGTACTTCTAGCACGTCTTCGAGGGTGACCACTCCCGACACCCCACCGTACTCATCGACCACCACTGCCAGGTGCTCGCGGGCAGTTTGAAAGTCTTGCAGCAGCTTGTCGGCCCGCTCGGTTTCGGCCACAAAGCGCACTGGGCGGGCCACTTGGCTGAGCAACTGGTGCCCCTGGCCGCGAATTAACGCCGTGAGCAGCTCGTTTTTGAGCACTAGGCCGACAATCCGATCAATGTCGCTATCGCTAATGAGAATGCGGCTGTGCTGAGAGTTGAGTAATTGATCCTCGGCTTCGGCAATGGTCAGGTCGCCAGGCAGGTGGGTAATCGCTACGCGCGGGGTCATAATGTTGACCGATTTCATATCGTTGAGGCGAAATACCCGGAGAATCATTTCGGCTTCGTCGGCTTCGATGATGCCCTCCTGATGACCAATGGCGGCCATTAGTTTAATTTCAGCCTCGTTGGTGATGGGGCGCTGGCCAGAGGTCATAAAGGGGTTGGTGATTCTTTCGAGCAGCCACACGATCGGGGTAAATGCCCAGGTCAGGGTGCGCACTGGCATCGCCACCAGCAGGGCAATAGGAATGGCGTAGCGTTCTCCCAGGGTTTTGGGCAAAATTTCGCCCACCACGATCACCAAAAAGGTGAGTACCCCCGAAAAGACGCCTAATAGGGCGTCGCCAAAGGTGCGGGCGGCAATGCTGCCGATGACAATGCTGCCGACGATGTTAAATAGATTGTTGAGAATAACAATGGTGGCTACGGGCCGGTTGATCTTGTTCCGAATGGCGTACAGGGCCAGGGCGGCAGGCTGCTTAGACTGAGCCAGCTGCCGGGCCTTGAGCAAAGGCACTGACAGCAAGGCTGTCTCAGTACCGGAGCATAGTGCCGAACCGAGGAGCATGATCGAAATGGCGATCGCAAGATTCAGCATGGGATAGGTTAGGGGCGAACGAAACCGGCAGAGAAGAGGCTGTTATGATTCATCTACTATGATCCATTAATTAGGGTTAACCAACCCTACACTTGGGCAGATGGTCTATGAGAAGGCACCCTCTCCGCCTCTATGAGTCTAATTACAAAGGTTTGTTTTACCCCGGCTGTCCGCCTGTTAGCACCCCAATGAGCGATACCATTCTCGATGTTAAGCACCTCACAGTCCAGTTTGAGGTCGATAGCCAGCTCATTCAGGCCGTTGATAACGTTTCATTTCAGGTGCAGCGGGGGCAAACCCTGGGCATTGTCGGCGAGTCTGGCTCGGGTAAGTCGGTCACCTCATTAGCGGTCATGGGCCTGGTACCCAACCCGCCAGGCAAGGTGGTCAATGGCGAAATTTGGTTTAACGGCGGTGCTCAAGATGCCGTAAACCTGTGCGGCCTAAGCGAGACCCAGCTGCAACGCTACCGGGGTGGTCAAGTCTCGATGATTTTTCAAGAGCCAATGAGCTCGCTGAATCCGGTTTATACCATTGGGTTTCAGATGGTGGAGGCAATTCGCCAGCACCAGAATATTGCTAAGGATGTGGCCCGCCAGCAGGCGATAGACCGCCTGAAAGAGGTCAAGCTGCTGCCCGCCGATGAGCAGCTGTGGGCCACGGTTGAAACTGAAAAGCCCAGCCTGGACGATCAATCGCTTAGGGAAGAGGTCAATCGCCGCCAGCAGGCTATTCTCAACCGCTACCCCCACGAGCTTTCTGGCGGACAGATTCAGCGGGTGATGATTGCCATGGCGATTTCCTGTAACCCGGCCCTACTGATTGCCGATGAACCCACCACCGCACTGGATGTGACGGTGCAGGCCACCATTCTCGATCTGCTGCGGGAGCTGCGCGATCGCCGGGGCATGTCGCTGATCTTTATTACCCATGACCTGGGCATCATCGCTGAGATCGCCGACCAGGTGGCGGTGATGTACCAGGGCAAAATTGTTGAAGCTGGGCCGGTGTGGGATATCTTTGCCCAGCCCCAGCACCCCTATACCAAGGGGCTGCTGGCCTGCCGCCCCCAGCCCAACCAGCGACTGCGGCGGCTGCCCACGGTAACCGATTTTATGGCGGTCGAAGCCCATGAGCTTAGCGCAACCAACGGCGGCCAGCCCCTCAACGGCTCTAGCCCAGTGATTCGCGAGCGGGTGCTCGATGCCGAGGCCCAGGCCCGCTTTGCCCCCCTGACCGAGGCTGAACTGACCACCCGAGCCGAGGCGCTGGCCGCCAGCGGCCCCCTGTTAGCGGTGGAGAATCTTCAGGTGGGCTATCCGGTGCGGGGGGTGTTTGGCAAAACCCGTCGCCACGTGATGGCGGTTCAAGATGTGTCTTTTCAGATTCAAAAGGGCGAAACCTTTGGCCTGGTGGGCGAGTCGGGCTGCGGCAAAACTACTCTGGGCCGAGCCCTGCTGCGGCTGGTGCCGGCCATGGGCGGCAAGGTTTGGTTTGAGGGGCGCGACGTGCTGGGGCTGGGTTCATCGCAGCTCAGGCAGCTGCGGCGCGATATGCAGATTGTCTTTCAAGACCCCTACAGCTCCCTCGACCCGCGCATGACGATTGGGGCGGCGATCGCCGAACCGCTCAAAATTCACGGCGTCATCAAGAGCGCCCGCAACCAGCAAGAGCGTGTCTCTTACCTGCTCGACCGGGTGGGGCTACCCACCAGCTGCATCAACCGCTACCCCCACGAATTTTCGGGCGGCCAGCGCCAGCGGGTGTGTATCGCCCGCGCCCTGGCTCTCAACCCCAAGTTCATCATTTGTGATGAGTCGGTGTCAGCCCTGGACGTGTCGGTGCAGGCCCAGGTGCTCAACCTGCTGAAAGAACTTCAGGCGGAGTTTGAGCTCACCTATATCTTTATCTCCCACGACCTGGCGGTGGTGAAGTTTATGAGCGATCGCATCATGGTGATGAACCAGGGCCGAGTCGAAGAAATTGGCCCCGCTGAGCAGGTCTACCGCCAGTCCCAGACCGCCTACACCCAAGCCCTAATTAACGCGATTCCCATCGGTAGCCTAGACCGCATTCAGGAGCTTCAGCGCGATCGCAGCCCTGTAGCCTAGATGATTGGTGCTGCCCTAGGGCGTAAGGTTCAACGTTAACTGCTCTGGATACAGCTCTCGATAGAGCGTTTCGATGTCGCCCCGGCGATACATGTGGCGGTTGCCGCGTCGAGAGGTGCGGCGATCGCAGCCTCGGTCATCAAGCTGCTGCTGTAGCTCTACCCGAGAGCAGTGAAATACCTTCACCGCCTCCCTCAACGGCACCCACTGTTGGGCAAACTGATGCCTGAGGTCATCGTCAGAGGTGTTGATCAGGCGCTCAATCAACAGATTGGCCAATAGCCAGCAGGCTTTAGTATCGGCCATGGCCCGGTGCGATCGTCCCACGTCAAAGCCAAAATGACGCACTAGCTGCGGCAGACTGCGCGAAGGCAAATCTGCCAGCAGTAGCCGCGACAAAATCACCGTGCAAAATCGGTGAGACTCAGGACGTTTAAAGTCCTCACCCAGACGTTGATACTCTGCTTGAATAAAGCCGTAATCAAAGGCCAAGTTATGACCGGTAAGAATGCCTTGACTGAGGGGCGATTTCAGAACTGGCCACACCTGATTCACGGCGGTGCCCCGTTCTACCATGGCGGTAGTAATACCCGTCAGGCGAGTAATCATGTTGGGTACCGATACCTGGGCATTGACTAAAAATGTATCTTCGTAGGTTATGCCCTCCCCCAGCGACCCTTGCACCACAGCAATTTCAATCACCCTAGCGTCTGGGAGGCGTGAGCCAGTGGTCTCTACGTCCACTACCGTCAGCTGGGCCTGAGCTAGCTGACGGTAGTAAGCCAGTAGATGCTCTGTCAAAAGAGTAGATTGAGCTATACCACCCACCGATACAGGAACCATAGTGCTCTGACCCCAGCAAACTTCTCTAAGAGTGTTCCAGCTAAATACTTATCCAGAGTTTTACGGCAACAGGCCCAAGCGGACGAGTTTGCGAACTCAATGGGGACATTTATTTAGATGGAATACTCTAAGGTGCCACATTTCGGCTCTGCGGGATCTCTCTAGACTAATAAGGGAGCGCTTTTATAGCCATAGCCACTCAGGTTAGGAAAGGGCCGTCAATTAGACAGCTGCTAAAAATACAACAAAGAAGCGCCCCCCTTACGGAGAGCGCTTTTTTACCTATTCAATCAATGGAGTAGTCGATTTCGACTAGCCGATGATTTCAGGTGCCTCAGCCGTAGCTAGGTCGAGGGGGAAGTTGTGAGCATTGCGCTCGTGCATCACTTCCATACCCAGGTTGGCCCGGTTGATCACGTCAGCCCAGGTGCCAATCACACGGCCTTGGCTGTCAAGGATGGATTGGTTGAAGTTGAACCCATTCAGG
>JBBSKN010000122.1:0-10822 GCA_038256265.1 Phormidesmidales cyanobacterium | reverse complement strand
CGGGTCATTTCAGAAAGCTGGGGACACTTGTTGGCCAGACCAGTATTTCGAATCTGGTCGTAGGTCAACGGCACACTACTGGTGGCACTGGGCGCTTCGCTACAGGCTGTCAGTACACTCAGGCAGATGGCCAAGAACGCAACTAGGAGGGCGCGATACCTCATGGTCTACCTCAAAATTTAGTATGTAAAAGGCGCTGTCAAACTACTCAAATCATGCGACAGCCATTGGCTCTGGGCCGCTATGGCACTCGCCAGAATGACTCTGACACAATGGCCCATCGGGGCCGTTTGTTTGGCCATGGCGAGCGATCGCAGCAACCTGCTCAACAACCCGGCAACAATGCTGGGTCTGCCCTTGGCCAGTAGAGCCTCAAGTAAGCATTCTACATGGCTCTGGGACTCTTTCCTAGAATCTCAGGCGGGCAGCGCTGAGTAGCGCCGGAGATAGATAGGTTTGGACAGAAGGCCCTCGGTCAATTATCTGCCGGGACTTTACAAAAGCTTGGAATTACCTTTACTTGTAGGCAGCTAGCATTAAGCTGATCTCCCACTCTGCGCTGACCCTATGGCTGATTACCCTCCCACTGATCGCATCGACACCCTACCGGAGGATTTAGACCACTTATCTGAGCTGATCGATCAGGTTGCCCTCAAACGCCAGGGCAAAAGTACCGCCCTGCTTGCTCTGCTGCGCCTGCTCGAAGAACGCCACCGCGACATCTGCGAAACCCTCTTTTACGATGCCCTACCCGACAACCGCCAACACCTGTACGCCCTGTTGAGAGACATTGAGGTCAACGGCGGCTGGCCCTACATTCAGCGCATGAAGCTCCAGGCGCTGCTGACTAACCTGCCAGAACTAGACTTTGACACTCTTTTTTCTACTTCCATAGCTGCTCGGGAAGAAGATAGGTTTCCTAACGAGGACAAGTAAAATCTTGGCCAGACGTGGGGTTCTGCCCGTAGGGAAACTACCGATCCGGCGCTGGACTTGGTATAAAACGTGCTCAGTTCAGCCGCTTTCGCTATGATGTCTGGCTTCAGGGGGGGCTTACGGGGGCCACAGTTTTAACCGTCCCCTCAACTCAGCTGGGCTTAAGCCCAGAGCGCTACCCTAAGCTTCGACGCATCTCTCCGGCCCCTGCCACTGTCTTTTCTTTCCCCTTGTCTTTGCTCCTATGGTCAGTCTGTTTTCTACTGCTCGGCTCCGTAGTTCGCTAAATCGACTGACCAAACCCCTGCTAGGGCCAGGTATTGCCCTGGCCACTGGGCTGGGGGTGCTAGGGGTGCTGCCGATCACTGGTACTACCGGGCCAGCCCATGCCCTCAACGCTTACTGCCAGGTCACCCAAGAGGCCGCCCTAGCCAAAGAAAACCTGCGTAAGGCTGCCCTGACCGGCGATGCCGCCGCTCAGCAGCAGTACGAGGCGATGGTGCGTCAGCATACCGAAGACCTGCGCCAGTGCCGCAGCCGCACCTGGCCCCAGCGCCAGGCGGTGTGGGTGCGAATGTACCCCTGCGATCTACAGCCGGGCATTTTAGACGCCCTGTTTGATCGCATGGTCAACATGGGCTACAACGAGGTCTACGTCGAGGTTTTCTACGGTGGCCAGGTGCTGCTGCCCAAGGCCGACAACCCCACCATCTGGCCCTCGGTGGTGCAAAAGGCTGGCTACGAGCGCCGCGACCTATTTGCCGAAGCCATAGAGAAGGGGCGTCAGCGGGGCATGCGGGTAGACGCCTGGGTGTTTGCGCTCAACTTTGGTTATTCCTACGGGTTGAGGAGCGATCGCGAGCAGGTACTAGCCCTCAACGGTCGCGGCCAAACCACCTATACCTACGCCAAATCTGGCGCTTCGAGCAACCCCGACGAAGTTTTTATCGACCCCTACCATCCTCAGGCCCAGGCCGACTACAGCAGCATGCTGGGGGCGGTGCTGCGGCGACAGCCCGACGGGGTGCTGTTTGACTACGTGCGCTACCCCCGAGGGGTTGGCCCCAACTCGGTGGTCGACAGCGTTGACGACCTGTGGATCTACGGCCAAGCCTCGCGGGATGCGCTGTTTCGCCGGGCGGTGAACAATCAGGGCCTAGAGCTGATGCGCCGCTACATTAGCCGCGGCCACCTGGTTGATCGCGATATTCAAGACGTGCGCGACCTTTTTCCTAACGAGCCAGAGCCCCTGTGGCAGAGCCGCACCCCGGCCCCGCCCCTGCAAGCAGGCCAAGCGCCGCCAACCCCGGCCAGTCTGCGCCCCCGGCTCAATGCCGAACTGTGGCAGTTGAGTGTGGCCCACGCCGTGCAGGGGGTGGGCGATTTTGTGAAGACGGCTGGGGAGCAGGTGCAGCGCAGCGGCATTGAGTCGGGGGCAGTGTTCTTTCCAGAAGGCAACCAGACGGTGGGTACCGGCGGCTATGACTCGCGCCTGCAATACTGGGAGCGCTTCCCTACCTGGATGACCTGGCACCCGATGGCCTACGGGGTCTGTGGCCACACGGGCTGTATTTTAGACGGTGTGCGCCGGGTGCAGAGCATGATTCCCAATGGCACGTCACCTACGGTGACCCCGGCCCTGGCGGGCATCTGGGGCCAGGCTACCTACAATCGCCCGGCGCTCGAAACCCAAATGGAGGCCCTGCGGCGATCCAACCCAGAGATTACATCGGTGAGTCACTTTGCCTACTCTTGGCAAGATCCAGAGTTTGACCGGGTGAGAAAATTTTGCTCGCTGTAGGTCTGTTTGCCCTGTTTACCGCACTCAATGTCAGTCCCATGGGCTGACATTGGGCGGCTTTAAGGAGATTTCTAGGAAAGAAGATACCAGCTTTAATCCAGCGACTGTAGCCGCTGTAGGGTGGGCATTGCCCACCATTGGGGAAACTATTGTCTAGAAGTCGCCTAAGCCGCTCTTAAATCGGAATGCAGCAGGGAATAATTAGACACCCGCCCTGGGCGTTTTGCGATGTCAGCGTTTGCGCGGCGGCTTTGCAGGCTGTAAATCGCTGCGGGGCCTGGCGAATGGTGGCGCTTAAGCTTTGTTCTGTCAGAATTGTTTTGACATAGTCTGAGCAAGATTTGCCGCCATGCAACAGCCTGTGAGGGCAAGAGAAGCCTTTTCGGGGCGAAATATGGGTTTGGTAAACGTCGAGGGAGGCGATCGCCGCCTGGGTCGCTAATGATTCAAAGGTGCTGGTGGTCATAGATTTAGAAGGAGATAGCATCACCTCTCAACTTCTATCCCACAATTACGCTAAACAGCTCTGCCAAAGGGGCTAACCTGGAGGAAGAGAATTTATTTGGGGGATGCAGGGGGGATTAAGGGCATCCCGAGTATGTCGAGTATGTAAACTCATCATTCTGACAGCAGGCATCTTGCTTCCACATAGATTCCCACTTGCGTGGGAATGACGTAGGCACCTGCAAAAATGGGATGCACCTGGGGCGATCGCCCCCAATGGGTTTTGACAGATTAGAATTGCCGCAGTTGTTAGGTCTAAATAGACGAGTTTTGATCTGATTTCTACTCCCGCGTCAACACAAAAAAGAATGGATCTTTCATCCCCTTTAGATCCATTAGGCCCAGCACCCTATGGTCGTCTATCTTGCGAAAGACATCATTGATAGGGAGATTGTCATAAATCATCGTCGCCGTTTCTTTGCCCCGATAGGTGGTCAAGCGAAGCCGCGCACCAGATTGATCGGTAGATAGTAAAAAAAGGCCAATCTGAAAGATCAGCCCCACCGCGTCTGACTTGGGAATGGGCAGGCGATCGAGCCAGCAAACCACTGGCAACATCCAAAGCGGGTTGAGGCTTGCGGTGTTGCCAGCTACGGTATTAAAAACCAGGGGATGGACATGCTCAGGGCTTTCAAATCGCTTGCCGTGCCAGTGGTAAGCCTCTAGGGCACCATCCAGAGGGTGATCGGTGGGAAAGCCGGAACCTTTCCAGGAACCCACCATGGCCTGGATTTCCACCGTGTCAAGGCTATCGAAAATATCTAATGCCTCAGCGGTGCTGACTTTGCCAAGGGCGAGAGCTTCAGAAAATGTTGTCATAAAACTGGGCCTCCCAGGCTGAGAGCTACTAATTTTGCCGCTGATTGGCTAGATTTTCAGGCAGGGTAGCGGCTTCTAAAAGCGGCTGTAATCCCTCAGCCACGCGACTGGCCAAAATCTCATGCCCCGCCTGGTTGGGATGAATTTGGTCGTACAAATAGCGAACATCATTTAAGCCTTCTAACACTCCAGGAATGAGATGGGACTGGGTATCGTTGGCCACCCGTTGATACATGCCCTGGTAGCCGCCGTTAAAGGGGCTGATATCCATACCCAGTAGCACCACGATCGCCCCTGCCTGTTGAAGGCGGGTGACAATTTGCCGCAGGTTGGCTTCGGTTTCGGCGGGCGGCACCTGCCGCAGGTAGTCGTTGCCGCCCAAGCCGACAATCACTAACCAAGGGTCTGCGTCGATTACATCTTGCTGCAAACGATGTAGCGCTGCTGCGGTGGTGTCGCCACTTCTGCCCTGGTTGACAATGGGCAAGTCTAACGTCTGGCTGAGCTGGTTTGGATAGGCGGCCTCGGGGCCAACGCCTGCCCCCGCTGTGATGCTATCGCCTAGGGCAATGATTTGGGTTCCGCTACCCCGGCGCAGGTTGTTGAGATCTTCACCCAGAGGTTCGCTGGTGTCATCAAGAATATTGGCATCGGGCTGGTCGATGGCGGAAGACTGGGGGTCATTGCACGCTGTCAAAAGCAGCAAGCCGCCAAAGCTCAAACTCACCAACCCGGCTTTAAATGTCTTGCTCATTAAGAAAATTTAGGTTCGCTGAGTACACCATAATGATCTTTGAGGGCTTGTGGGGGCAGCGTTTTGAGTTTTAACCCTGCTCGTCGTGTCGTCGTTGCTACCTGGGCGATCCCAGAAGGCTACATTCCCCCCGAGGACATCGGGCGATCGCCAGAGTTTGTCAGCCACGAAACCGCCTGCCTGCTCAATACCATGGCCTACGCGAGTTAGCGCCCCAGCGGTTTATGCTGTGGTTGCCAGGGCTGCGGCCATGGCCTGCCCAGCCAGCCAGCCTGTGGTCCAAGCGTTCTGAAAGTTAAAGCCGCCCGTCACCCCGTCGATATTGAGCAGCTCCCCTGCCAGATATAGCCCTGGGCGGCAGCGGCTCTCCAGGGTTTTGAAGTTGACCTCGGGCAGGGGAATGCCGCCGCAGGTGACAAACTCGTCTTTAAACACCCCTTTGCCCGCCACGGCATAGTCGCCCCGCGTCAGTTCGTTCACCAGCCCTTGCAGCTGCGCCTTAGACAGGTCGGCCCAGTTGAGGTCGGTGCGCAGGCTGACCCGGTGCTGCGCTAGATACTGCCACAGCCGCCGCGACAGCGCCGGAAAGGGCGAAAACGCCGCCACCTGGCGCTTGCCCTGGTCTTGCTTGAGGCTCAGCAGCTTTTGGCGCACCTGGTCTGGCTTGAGGGCGGGCAGCCAGTTCACCAGCAGGGTCGCCCGGTAGCGCTGTTTATGTAGCTCCACCGCCCCGTAGGCCGAGAGTTTGAGCACCGCCGGGCCGCTCATACCCCAGTGGGTGACCAGCAGCGGGCCGCTCTGGGTGAGCGCGGGGGCATCGTCCAGCGCCAGGCTGAGCTGCACGGTCTCGACCGAGACCCCCGCCAGCTCCCGTAGGGCCGGGTCAGGGATGTTAAAGGTAAACAGCGAGGGCACCGGTGGCACCAGATCGTGGCCCAGGCTGAGGGCCAGCCGATAGCCGCCGGGGCTGCTGCCGGTGGCCAAGAGCAGCTTCTGGCAGCGCCACTCCTCCCCGGCGCGGGTGGTCAGGTCAAAGCCATCGTCTTGGGGGCTGACCTGAGCGATCGCACAGCCCGTGTGAATTTTAATGCCCAGCCGTCGTGCTTCCCCCAGCAGGCAGTCCACGATGGTGCCCGAGTCGTCGGTGGTAGGAAACATGCGGCCATCGGCCTCGGTTTTAAGCGCCACCCCCCGCTGCTCAAACCACTGCACCGTATCGCGGGGCTGAAAGCGGCTAAAGGGGCCGCGCAGGGCGCGATCGCCGCGCGGATAGTGGCCCACCAGCACCGCCGGGTCAAAGCAGGCGTGGGTGACATTGCAGCGCCCGCCCCCCGAAATTCTTACCTTGGCCAGGGCCTCGCGCCCCGCCTCAAAGATATGGATGGTGGCGGAAGGATGCGCTTCGGCGCAGGCGATCGCCCCAAACAGCCCGGCGGCCCCCGCCCCCGCCACAATTACCGTCGCGTCATGGCTCACGGCTGGCTCTCCGGTAGGTAGACCGTGGTGCTCACCGGGCCCTGGCGCTGGGCGCGACGGTGCAAAATCTCAAGCTTGCCCCCTGCCGCCTGAATGAACGCCCGCTGGCGGCGATACAGCCCCTGAAACAAATTGGCAAACAGCAGCGCCACCAGGGCCACCACCAGCCCCGCCGCCGTCGAAGTCAGCGCTTCACCCACTCCCGTAGTGACACCGCTAGCGGCATCGCCACTGGTTTCTCCTAGGCGCAGAGTCGAAAACACCCGCATCAGCCCCAGCACCGTGCCCAACAGCCCCAGCAGCGGCGCAATGCCCACAATAGTTTCAAACCCGGTTTGAAAGCGCTTCAGGGTGGTCATCTCCGCCTGGGCCGCGCTCTCTAGGGCCAGGCGAAACTCTTCAGGGGTAGCATCGCCCAGGGTAAGGGCGGCCAGAAAAATCCGGGCAATGGGCAGCTGCTGATGCTGCTTAAGCTTTGCGATCGCCCGCTGGGGGTTTTGGCTCACGGTGCTCAGCACCTGAGGCACCAGCCCCGGCTGCTGACGGCCCAGCTGAAGCCAAAACCAGCAGCGCTCTACGGCCAGGGCCAGGGTCAGCAGCGAACACACCAGCAGCGGCACCATGACAATGCCCCCCGCCGCAAACCAGTTACCCATAGCGCCGCCCTAAAGAACCCAACTATGATACTGGCCAAGGGGGGTTTTAGGTTTCAGGTTTTAGGTTCCAGGTTTCAGAGGCGACCCAACACCCGACACCCGATACCCAATACCCGACACCCAACACCCTTCCCCTTCCCCTACATCGTCCCCGGAAAGTGCTCAATCTGGGCGTAGCCGCTAAATACCAGCTGGTTGCCTTTGGTCTCCAGGCGGTTGACCCGCAGCATCACTCCGTCGAGGTTAAAGCGCTCTAGGTCAACCATGCGGTTGAGCACCTCGGCAAACCCACGGGTCAGCGTCGACGAGAGCGGCAGCATCGCCTCGGGAATGCCCTCGGGCAGAAATTCAGCATTGGCAAAGATAATCCGCCGCCGCTTTTCGACTGTCACCTGGGCCGTCATTTGAATCGGCACATCTTTGCGGTTGGGCAGGTCGGTCAGGGCTGTGATTTTCACCTGCTGGTCGGGCATCAGGGTAATGGTGACATTGCGAAAGGTCACCGGGTCGCCCCCCGACAGGGTGGTGACGGCCTCGTCGGTCACCCCCTCGAGGTGCTGACGCACCAGCTCGGCATCAAAGGCGCGGTTGATGGCGTCTTCAGAGAGCACCACCTGGGCCACGGCCTGGGTGGGCTGGCGCAGGCGAATTTTGCCGCTGATGGCCGAGCCTACGTCAATCGAGACCGTGTCGGTCTCAAACATCATCTCGGCGGCCTCAAATTCTTTGCGAATAACGAGGCCGCGCCCTTCCATCCGAAAACTGTCAATGGTGCCCTGGAGAAGCTTGCTGGAGGGAGAGCAGCGCACCGCCACCTCCACCGCATCGCTGCGGCTGAACAGGTGCCGCAGCGACTGAGTAGCTACAGAGTTGATCATCCGTTCGCCAAAGTCATTGGATCCTTTGGATTGAAACCCGGTAAAGCCACCGAACATAGAGGTTAGTGCCAAGCTAATTCCCCTATTGTTGTAACAAACTATGAAGCTCAATGACAGCAGACTTTGCTAATAACCCCCATAACAAATGCCAATACCCCTCCTATGCAGCGGCTGGAACGCTTGCTCCGGGGTGACTTTGGGCGATCGCCGTCCCATTCGCCAACCGCCGCCCCATTGTCGCCGCGATCGGCTCCAGGCTGCAGGCCAGGGTGGCCATCTCCTCTAGGGTAAGGGCTTGGCGCGCGTCTGACACTGACTTATCGGGCACCGGGTGGCACTCGACCATGAGGCCGTCTGCTCCAGCGGCGATCGCCGCCCGCGCCAGGGCTGGCACCAGCTCGCGCTTGCCTGCCGCGTGGCTGGGGTCTACCATCACCGGCAGATGGGTGATCTGCTTGAGGGCCACCACCGCCCCCAAATCGAGCACATTGCGGGTGTAGGGGTCAAAGCTGCGAATGCCCCGCTCGCAGAGCACCACGTTGGGGTTGCCGTGGCTGAGAATGTACTCCGCCGCCATGACAAACTCTTCGACGGTGGCCGCCAGCCCCCGCTTTAGCAGCACCGGCTTGTCGATGCGGCCCAGGGCCTTGAGCAGGTCAAAGTTTTGCATGTTGCGGCTACCCACCTGGAGCACATCGACGTGTTCTACCATGGCGGGGATCTGGTCAATGGCCATGACTTCAGAAATCACCGGCATCTGAAAGCGACGGCGAATATCATCCAGAATGCGCAGCCCGGCGTCGCCCATGCCCTGGAAGGCGTAGGGCGAGGTGCGAGGCTTGAACACCCCGCCGCGCAGGGCCTGCACTGGGGTCGGGGCTAGATGATGGGCCACCTGGGCCATCTGGTCGGCGCTTTCGACGGCACAGGGGCCGCCCACGATTAGCAGGGTGTCGCCGCCGACGGCAACGGTGTCGGTGAGGGCAATCACCGAGCAGTGGTCAGGGCTAGATTTGCGGGTCAATGTGGCGTCTTTCATAGTTCAAAAGTCTGGGTAAAGGAATGTGGACGAAGAAATGAGCTCGGTAATTCAGGGGCCATAAAAAACCCGGAGCGGTAGGCTCCGGGTCAGGTAAGGGAAAATAGGGCAACCTATCACCACGAGCCTGACCCGGCGGTGTAAAAGAAACCGTAAAACCAGAGGGAAGCGGTGAAAACCATGGCCAATCTCACAAAAAAGAATTCAGAGCAAACAAAGCCAAAAAAACAAAAACCGCAGAGGGTAAGCTCTGCGGTTCAAAAGGTTGGCAACACAACGGCTGCTCACCACCTGTGAACCGCGAGCTGCCACCAAAAATAAAATGTTCTTGCCAAAGTGCTCATCGTTGCGGAGTCGCTTAGAACGTCTGTCCAGTTTAGCTTGAGATCTAAAATTTTCCCACTAGAGCATCGGTACAGTATCTAAATAACAGCACTCACCCTGGTGCCCTAGTTCCGCTTGGCCGTCCTGGTCTTGCGGCTCTGCCGCTCCTTTGAGGAGGCAGAGCCTCCGACGAGCATTCCAAGCACTGGAACGAGGGGCATCGGTGCAGTATGGCTGAAAACCTGGTTTCTTAGTCGCTCTAGACTTTCAAGATGTCTTTCTCTTTCGCTGCTAGGGCTTCGTCAAGCTGAGCGATGTATTTGTCGGTGAGCTTCTGAATTTCATCTTGGGCGTCACGCGATTCGTCTTCGGAGATATCGCTAGCTTTCTCAAGTTTCTTCACGGCGTCAATGCCGTTGCGGCGCTGGTTGCGAATCGAGACGCGACCCTCTTCGGCCACCTTGCCGGCGGTTTTGACAAACTCCTTACGCCGCTCGCTGGTGAGCTGCGGAATGTTGAGGCGAATGACTTTGCCGTCGTTGTTGGGGGTGAGACCCACATCAGACAGAGAAATTGCCTTCTCGATGGTGGTCAGGGTGCTGCCATCAAAGGGCAGAATCATCAGGGTGCTGGCGTCGGGGGTCGACACGTTGGCCAGCGCCTTGAGGGGAGTCTGGGCACCGTAATAGTCAATCTCGATGCGGTCGAGCAGTGAAGCATTGGCGCGCCCGGTGCGAATGGTGTTGAAGTTGCGCTGGGTCGCCTCAATGGACTTCTGCATCTGGTCTTCGGTTTCGAGCAAAATATCGTCAACTGACATCACAGTCCTCTCTTACAATCGTGCCGATCGACTCGCCCATCAGCGCCCGCTTGATATTTCCGGGTACAGACAGGTCAAATACCATAATAGGGATCTTATTGTCTTTGCAGAGGGCGATCGCAGTGCTGTCCATCACTTTGAGGTCGTGCTTAAGCACGTGGCCGTAGGTGAGGGTGCGAAAGCGCTTGGCCTCTGGGTTTAGTTTAGGGTCAGAGTCGTAGACGCCGTCAACCTTAGTAGCTTTGAACACCACTTCGGCGTTGATCTCGGCGGCCCGCAGGGCGGCGGTGGTGTCGGTGGTAAAAAACGGGTTGCCGGAGCCAGCCCCAAAAATAACCACCCGGTTTTTCTCCAGGTGGCGAATGGCGCGGCGGCGAATGTAGGGCTCGGCGATCTCCTGCATGGCGATCGCCGTCTGTACCCGAGTTGGCACCCCCATGCGCTCGAGGGAGTCTTGCAGGGTCATCGCATTCATCACGGTGGCGATCATGCCGATGTAGTCGGCGGTGGCTCGGTCCATGCCCGAGGCCGAGCCTTTAATGCCCCGAAAGATGTTGCCTGCACCAACTACAATGGCAATTTCAATATCTTCTTTAATCACCTCAGCAATTTCGGCAGAAATGGCCTCGACGACGTTTTGATCGATGCCGTATTCCATATCGCCCATGAGGGCCTCGCCGCTAAGTTTTAGCAGCACGCGCTGATAAGGTTTATCCATAGGAAGGTAGGTGTAGTAAGGTCTAGAAAGTCCCACACCACTATACCTACATCCCCCGCCATGATGGCTACTGCGCTCGTGCAAATTGGACTGGTCG
>JBBSKN010000121.1:0-10876 GCA_038256265.1 Phormidesmidales cyanobacterium | reverse complement strand
TTACATAAACCAACCTGCTTCGTCCAACAAAACGACATCAAACCATTCTGACGGATACGACGTTAGCCCTAACATGGCATTGTAAACCAAGGCCAGGTGTCCATGGGGCCTCAGAGGCTTTAGACAGGTCAACCGACGGCTAGGCTGCCGATTGAGTACCCACATTATGAGTTTAATCAGTTGTATCGCTAATGAACAGGATCTCAGAAAGACAGCCCTTTAGGAACCTTCGTTTGCAAAAATTTTTGGTTGAAACTACCAAATACGCAATTGCCCCTTAAGTTTTTGGTAGGCCTGGGAAAAGTGCGGTGGGTTCCCCTTCCCCTATTGCCGCCAGTTGCTGCCAAAGGCTTTGGTAGATGGCCTCCGGCACGTTGGCTTTTAGGGCACGGCCTAGGCGGCTTTTCTTCTGAGCCTGACGGAGACAATCTGCCTGGGGGCACAGATAGGCTGAGCGCCCCATGCCCTGATCTAGACAGACGCGGCGATCGGGGTAAGCCCTGACTACGCGCCAAAATTCGGTTTTAGGGGCAACCCTCCGGCAGCTTACACAGCGCCGATGGTTAGTTTGCACGATCTACCTCCAGCTAGCTATATCCAGTCCAAATTGGGATCTGTAGTTTCTCCCTAAGGGAAGCCCCACGCCTGGACTTGGATCAGATTTATTCCTCCTCCGACGATGCTTGCCCTGGCGCTGAGGCTTCAGCCGCTTCCTCTAACGCCTCTTCTTCTACGTCGACTAGATCAACAGCCTGGGCAACGGGTTCTGCCTGTTCTACAGCGGCTTCTTCCGCAGCAGGGGCAATCTCACCTAGAGAATCCTCAGCTGGGGCCGAGGTCTCTACCTCTAGCCCCGCCGCTGCCGCTTCAGCCGCCGCTCGTTCGGCGGCGGCGGCGGCCCGCCAGGCAGCAGCCTCGGCTTCCTCTGCTGCCTCCTCTGCCGCTCGTTCGGCGGCGGCGGCAGCCCGCCATTCAGCGGCCTCGGCTTCTTCTGCCGCCAGTTCTGCGGCCTCTCGGGCGGCCTCTTCTCGGGCCACAATTAGATCGGCAATTCTGCGATCCTCTACTTCGTAGTCGTACTTGCCGGAGTCTTTGATGTCAATCTTCCAGCCGGTAAGGCGGGCCGCTAGGCGCACATTTTGCCCCTCTTTGCCGATCGCCAGGCTGAGCTGGTCTTCGGGCACCAGCACGTGGGCCTGGCGATCATCGGGGCTAACCAAGCGCACCTCGTCTACACGGGCGGGGCTAAGGCCGTTAGAAATGTAGGTGGCAGGGTCGGGCGACCAGCGAATGACGTCAATTTTTTCGCCCCGCAGCTCGTTGACCACCACCTGAATGCGCGACCCCCGCGCCCCGATGCAGGCCCCTACCGGATCCACATCGCGTTCAACGGTATCTACGGCAATTTTGGTGCGGGGGCCAACGGAGCGGGAGGGGGGGTTGGCTTCTCGGGCCACCGCTACGATGCGAACGATTTCGTCTTCGATTTCGGGCACTTCGTTGGTGAATAGCTCCACCACTAACGCTGCATCAGCCCGCGACACCAGCAGCTGCGGCCCCCGGTGAGAGCCTTCGGACACTTTTTTGAGGGCGACCCGGAAGGTGGCGTTGGCCCGGTAGTTGTCGTTGGGTAGCTGGTCGCGCTTGAGCAGCTCGGCTTCAACTTCGGGCTGGCCGACGCCGCTGCTGACCGCCATGATTACTGACTGGCGCTCAAACCGCAGCACCCGCGCTGAGAGAATAGAGCCTTCCAAATCCTGAAACTCTTCTTGAACGAGCTTACGCTGCTGGTCGCGCAGCTTTTGGGCCAGCACCTGCTTGGTTTGAATCGCAGCCATGCGGCCAAAGTCGCGCTGGTCGGGGGTGACATCGAGCACCACCGTGTCGCCGTCTTGAGCTTCGGGAGCGACTTCGCGCACTTCGGCTAGGGCAATTTCGTGGTCTTGGCTGGTGACTTCTTCGACGATGGTTTTTGTCGCCAGCACCCGAAAGCCCTGGTCGTCGTAGTCATCTACGTCTAGCTCGATATCGAAATTGTCAAAATATTCTTCGTCAAAGTGAGTGTCGATTTCTCGGGTGCGGCGGTAGCGCTCGTAGCCCTTCAGCAGAGCTTCGCGGATGGCATTTTCGACCGCGTGCTTGGGCAAGTTGCGCTCGCGGCTAATGACATCAATCATTTCCTGCAAGTTCGGCAGACTAACTAGCGACATAATCACTGACCTCTAGGAGCTAAATCTTAAATTGATGGAAAAGTGCTGCACGTAACAGGTGCTAATCGGGGCTTTGGTCGCTGAGCTGTACCGTAGCCACCAGATCTCGCGGCAGGGTGATGGTTTTGCCTTTTTGGCTCAGCACCAGGGCGGCTTCGTCTCGCCGCACCAGCTGGCCCACCCACTGGCGCTTGTCTTTGTGGGGAGCAGACAGGTTTACCTCCACCATGAACCCTTTAAACACCACAAAGTCGCGATCGGTTTCTAGGGCGGCCGACACCCCAGGGCTAGACACCTCGAGCACGTAGGCGTCGGGAATAATGTCGGTGGTGTCGAGCACGGCTTCGAGAGCCTGGCTCATTTTCTCGCAGTCGTTCAGGCCAGTGTCTTCGTTTTCGAGACTGCGCACGTCGATGCGCAGCACCGGAGGCGACTGGTTGGTTTGAAACACTGCTTCAACCACTTCTAACCCCAATTCTTCGGCGACGGGGGCCGCTAACTCAAGCAACTGGGGAATCAGAGGATGTACCATATAGCGACTGAAAGAATGCCAATAAAAAAGTGGGCCTCGACCCACCTCCCTAAACATTTCTGCTAAAGGAACCCAGGCCCGAAGACCTGAGCTTCACCATAGTAGCGAATTGTGGTCGCTATGAGCCAGCCGAGGCCGCGATTGGGATGTAGACCGCTGGCTTTCCACCGGGCGGGGCCTAGGAAACAGTCGGGGCTAGCGGCGGCGGAGCCACATGAGAAATGCCAGGCCAAAGCCAATCAGAGGTAGCACCAGCAGGGCAAATACGCCTAGGCCAATCTGCTGCTGCACCGTCATGGTGATGCGGCGGTTAGTGACTTCGCGGGGGCGAATGGAGAGGGTGGCATCGGTCTGCTGCCCCAGCCAGCTGACGGAGTTGAGGAACACGTCGCCATTGAGCTGTTGCTCAAACAGGCCGTCGGTGGCAAAGGTGGCGTTGCCAATCACCACCAGACGAGACTCTGGGGCTGGCTCGTCGGCGGTGGCGGGTGCCCCAGCGACCGGGCGACTGAGGGCCACGCCCAAGGTGTAAGGCCCCGAGGGGGGTGCATTTTCGTCGAACTGGAGCGCGCCCTCGGCGGAGAGGGCTTCGGCGCGGCTTTGGGGGTTGCTCTGGAGCAGGGGCACCGCCGTGACCCCGGCCACCTCTTCCACATTTACCGGGCGCACCAGGGGGAAAAATGATCGCCCGTTGCGGAAATCTCGCGTAATCGGGTGGTCGCCATAGTCGGTGACCAGGGGGGCAGCCGGGCCGAGACGCACCAGCTGACCCTGGCCCGAGGTGTCGAGCACGATGCGATCGTCGAGGGTAACGCCCCAGGGATCGAGCAGGGTGTCGAGGTTGGGGTTGGTGTTGGGGTCGATCAGCAAGAGCAGACTACCGCCACCATTTAGGTAGGTTTCAAGCGCCTCAACCTCAGCGTCAAAGAACTCGGCGGCGGGGCCAGCGACCACAACTAAACTGGCATCGTTGGGCACGGCTGCCGTCTCTGATAGATCGAGGGGCTGCACCACTGCGCTCTTGTCTTCGAGGGCAGTGGCCGCCTGGAGAAAGCCGGTTTCGCTGCCGTCAAAGGCAAACTCTTGGTGGCCCTGGGTGAAGTAAACGGTGAGGGTGCGATCGCTCGCTACCTGCTCAAGCGCATTGGTGAGCGATCGCTCCGACAGCCGCTCGCCGGGGTTGACATTCTGCAAAAAGCGACGGTTGTCCCCGCTTTCTAAAAACACCATGCCCGTCTGGGTAGCGCCAAAATCTTGGGCCTGGCGCGGGTCGTTGAAGGGGTTGACGTAGTCGAAGGTAAACTGCGGCCCGGCCTGGCGATAGCTTTCGAGCAGCTGCCGATCTTGGGGGTTGGGCAGCGGGTCAAAAACAACGATGCGGGTGGGGTTCTCTAGGGACTGCACCACCTGCTGCGACTGGGGGGCCAGGGTGAAAATCTGGTTTTCGGTAAGGTCTACCCGGCTGGCATAGCGCACCGCCAAAAAATTCACCAGGCCCAAGATTGCCAGCACCGCCAGGGTGGCGACCAGGGCGTTTGCCCCGGCTTCGGTAGAGCGCTGCGCCCAGAATCGCCCCTGGCCCTGGTTCCCCAGCACCAGCCCCAGCAGCAGTAGGCCAATGCCACCCACCAGCAGGCCCGCAGGCAGCAGAGTCCACCCTGCCACTGCACCAGAGATCAGACCTGCTGTGACCAGGGCAAGCCCAGGCAGGGCCAGATATTTCAAATACTTTTTGTAGGCCGCAAACGATTTCATCGCCATGATCTATTTTCAAAACCTGCTGCTAAGACCGCTGGAATCGGAGGGTTTCAATGGACTGGGCGGTCAGGTAGAGGCCCAGCACCACAAATGAGAGAAACAGCACCAGACCACCCGTGTCAAAAATGCCTTCGGTGAAGTCGGTGAAATGCTTGAGCAGCGACAGGTGGGCCAGCCCCTGCCCCAGCACCCCCGGCAGCCCCTGGGCGATCGCATCGACCAGCCACAGCAGCAAAATTAGCGCAAAGGTCATAATCGCCGCCAGCACGGTGCTCTCGGTCAGCGATGAAACAAACATGCCCAGGGCCAAAATGCTAGCGGCCATCAGCACCAGCCCCAGGTGCGACAGCACAAACACCCCCGACCCCGTGGGCGGCGTTGCTGCCCCCAGGGCCACCGCCTGGCACACCATCAGCGGCAAGATCATGGCGATATAAAAGCTCACCACCGCCAGCAGCTTACCCAGGGCCACGGCCCAGTTGGTCACCGGGGAAGTGGCCAGCAGCTCCAGGGTGCCCTGCTTGCGCTCGTCGGCGTAAAGCCCCATTGAGAGCATGGGCAGCACAAACAGCGACAGCGACCCCAGCAGGCCCACATAGCCCTTGTTAAACTCATAGGCCACATCAAAAGGCGGGGCCGGGGACATCCCCATCTGCACCGCCTGGTCGGCAGCGGCGGCCTGGGCCAAGAGGCCCTCGGGGCCGAGAAGAATGGCTACCAAAAAGAAGCCACCCAACAGCCAAAACACAGCGGCGATGATGTAAGGCAAAGGCGAAGCAAAGTAGCTCTGTAGCTCTCGCTGGTAGATGGCGAGGATGTTTTTGAAGAGAAGAGTCATGGGTCGGGTGGAGAGATAGGGAAGGTGGGGGAAAAGCCAAAATCGTCAGGCGTCTGCTGCTGGGGCCGCTGTCTCAGGGGCAAGAGGCTCTGGCGATGGCGAGGGTCCCGCTGCGGGCTCGGTGGTGGTGAGGTTGAGGAAGACGTCTTCGAGGGTAGCTTGCTGGCGACGCAGCTCGTGGAGTTCGAGGCCAGCGGTGACCAGGGCGGTGGAGATAACGGCCCCGAGGGTGCGATCGCTCTCTGCACTCACTCGCAGGCGATGGTGGTGCTCGGGCAGGTGCTCTGGGCCTAGCAGCGCCACCTGGCGCACGGGGGCTAGCTCGGCCAGCAGGCGCTGGGCGATGTCAAGATCGCCTTTGATCTCTAGCTCATAGGCGGCTTCGCCGGAGAGGCGGGCGGTGAGGTTGTCGGGGGTGTCGGTGGCGACCACCTGGCCTCGGTTGATGATGGTGATGCGATCGCAGGTCATGCTCACCTCCGGCAAGATGTGGGTGGAGAGAATGATCGTGTGGTTGCCCGCCAGCCCTCTGATCAGCTGGCGCACCTCGTTGATCTGGCGCGGGTCTAGCCCCACCGTGGGTTCATCCAAAATAATTACTGGCGGGTCGTGGATGATGGCCTGGGCAATGCCTACCCGCTGCCGATAGCCCTTCGACAGCTTGCGAATCAGCACCTTGCGCTTGTCGAGCAGGCCGCAGTGATCCATCGCCACATCGGCTCGCTTTTGGCGCAGGTCTGAGGGCACACCCTTGATCGTGGCGACAAAGTTGAGAAACCCCTGCACCGTCATCTCGGGGTACAGCGGCGGCGACTCAGGCAGGTAGCCAATCCGCTGCCGCACCGCCATCGAGTCGGTGTGGACGTCGTAGCCCGCCACCCGAGCGGTGCCCTCCGAGGCTGGCAGGTAGCCCGCCAAAATGCGCATGGTGGTGGTTTTACCCGCCCCGTTTGGCCCCAGAAAGCCCAAGATCTCACCGGGCTGCGCCCCAAAGGTAATGTCTTGAATCGCCGCCGTAGACCCGTAGGTTTTACTCAGGTGCTCAACTTCAATCATGGGTGTAGAACCGCTAGCAAACCAGTGGATATTGTACTGTGGATCAACTTTCTGGGCTTGTTGCCCGGCAGCTTGGTCACGGTTTTAGCGATCGCCGTCGCATTCCTACGGTTTTACGATGAAAAAGACTTCCAATTCCTCAGAATCGTCGCCCAGCCCCAGCTCTGGAGCAACCGACTCACTGTGGCAGCCCTCATGGCTGCACTGGCTAATTTCGGCGTTGAGTGGAACCGTCGAAATCGAGAAGGAAACCGCGAGATTGAAGCAGGAGAACGCGAGGCTGAGAGAGCAGAACGCGAGGCTCGCCGAGAGAGAGAAGAAGCTAGCAGAAGTCGACAGGAAGCTCGACGAAATCGACAGGAAGTACGCTACCGCAAAGCCCAAATCCGATACCAACTAGACCCTAGCGATACGAGCCGACAAGAGCTGGAATCTGTGTTGGCAGCGCTTGAGGAGTATGAGCAGACCCTAGCAGATACCCTCAATTCCTGACCTTGGGGCAGGGTTGGGGATCGCGGGTCGCTAGGGAGCAGTGATCCACCAGGCAAGGCTGTTTGTAGGCATCCTCAGTCTCTAGGGGCGGTGGCGGCTGGCCAAAGATCATCTCGCAGCTAAAGTCTTCGAAGTTGGGCACCATGGTGAAGGGGATGCCGAAGTCTTCGGTAAAGAAGCGCTGGGTGGGCAGCTTGCACATGTTGACGCACATGCCGACGCAGCGGCTTTCATCCAGATAGCGGCACTTTTTAATGTGGACGCCGCTGCGCTGCTGTCGCAGCTGCCCCTGAGCGTCGGTGAATTCTACGGTTTTGACTTCGCAGGGGCCGACTAACCACTCAAACAGCAGCGTGGCGAACCGGGCGTTGAGCTCGCACACCAGCCGGGTAGGCGAAAACAGGGTGCGAATTAGCCAGAGCACTGGCCTCGGCATCAGAGACCTGAGCACCACGGCGACGAGGGCCTGCTGCTGCTGGGCATTGCGCCCCTGCATGATCTGAGTGGAGAGATCGACAAAGCCGTCGTAGCCGCTGCGGGCGGTGTCTTTGCCCAAGGCCTTGGCCATTTTGCGGCTGAATAACCAGATGAACAGGCGATCGCCCACACTATCTCGATAGACTGCTTTTTCTGAGGTGGGGCCAAGGCCCATG
This sequence comes from Phormidesmidales cyanobacterium, assembly GCA_038256265.1. Taxonomy (GTDB): domain Bacteria; phylum Cyanobacteriota; class Cyanobacteriia; order Phormidesmidales; family Phormidesmidaceae; genus Nodosilinea. The sequence goes on along the minus strand of JBBSKN010000121.1, from coordinate 3,337 downwards.
ACCGGGGGCGACGCCATGACAACCGGGGGAAGGGAGTACTTACCTTAGGGTAGTACGTGGGTAGGGTGGATGTGTTAGACCGCGCCGCTGCCCGCAAACTGCTGGGCATAGAACTGGGCGTAGCGGCTCTGGTTGGCCAACAGCTCGCTGTGGGTGCCCGCTTCAATCACCCGGCCTTTTTCCATCACGAGAATGCGGTCGGCATCGCGCACGGTGGCGAGTCGGTGGGCGATGATAAACACGGTGCGATCGCCCATCAGCCGCTCCAGCGCCTCCTGCACCAGGGCCTCAGACTCAGCGTCGAGGGCACTGGTGGCCTCATCGAGAATCAGAATGCGGGGGTTGAGGAGGACTGCTCGGGCGATCGCCACCCGCTGCCGCTGCCCCCCCGACAGGTTGACCCCACGCTCGCCCATCCAGGTGTAGTAGCCCTGGGAAAACTGGCTGATAAAGTCGTGGGCATTGGCAATGCGAGCCGCAGCTTCTACCGCTTTGATGTCAAAGTCTTTTTGGCCAAAGGCAATATTTTGGGCGATCGTGCCCGAGAACAGCGTGGTTTCCTGGGGCACAATGCCAATCTGTCGCCGCAGACTGCGCAGGGTGACGGTGGCCACATCCACACCGTCGATCAAAATTTGGCCTTCCTGGGGGTCATAAAAGCGGGGCAGCAGGTTCACCAGGGTCGACTTGCCCGCCCCCGAAGACCCCACCAGGGCAATTTTCTCGCCCGGCAGGGCCAGCAGATCGAGATTGCCGAGTACGGGTTCTTGAGCTTCGTAGCCAAAGGTGACATTGCGGTACTCGACCCGCCCAGTCACCTTGGGGAGTTCAAGGGCCGTGGGCAACTCGCGCACTGCCGGTTCAATATTTAACAGCTCAATCACCCGGTCTACCGAGGCTTCGCCCTGTTTAAACTCGCCGTAGTTAATGATCACATGATTCACCGGGTCGATCAGCATCAGCGCGGCGATCACGTAGCTGCCAAAGGAAGCCCCAGTCAGGTTGCCCTCAGAAATTTGCCAGGCCCCCACCAGCAAAATCATCATCACTACCAGGGCATAGGTAAAGCCCACCACGGGGTACTGCACCGCCTGGAGCCAGGCCGCCTGGTACTTAGCCTGGCGATTTTTCTCAGCTTCTTGGGTAAAGCGCTCGACTTCGTACTCTTCGGCGGCAAAGGCCCGCACCAAACGAATGCCGCTAAACACCTCAGTGACCAACGACGACAGGTCAGACACCAGGTTTTGGCTGCGCCGCGAAAATGTCAGCATTTTTTCGCCAAACCAGCCCGCCAGCACCGCCAAAATTGGTACCAGCACCAGGGCCGTCAGGGTGAGCTGCCAGTTGAGATAGACCATGTAGCCCAGCACCACCACCAGTTGCAACACCGAGGGCAAAAAGTCGTGGAAGAGTTTCTGCACGACTTCGCCGATGCGGTCAATGTCTTCGGTCAAGCGGTAAGACAAATCGCCGGTTTGGCTGCGCTCAAAGTAGGTGAGGCTAAGCCGGTGAATATGGGTGTAGACATCTCTGCGCAGGTTAAAGGCCACCTCTAGGGCCGCCTTAGCCATCAACGAGTCTTGAATGTATTGGCCAATTTTTTGCAGCGCGAACCCGGCCATGGTGATGGCGATGTAGCGGGCCATCACCGACACATTGCCTACCGCCAGCTGCTCTAGAATGTTGCCTGAAAGCCAGGCCAAGATGGGCCAGTAAGCCACAAAAATAACGGTACCAACCAGCGCCTGGGCGATGGTTGGCCATTCGCGCCGCACGTAGGGGGCCAGAGTCCAATAGTTGGAGCTTTGGGAGGGGCGCTTGGGGGTCAAGGGCTGCAACCTTCGCGACGACGATAACTGTTCAACCACGCTACCAGGTTTAGACTGTTCCAGGTAATGCCGCGCCTAGGGATTTGACCCGATTGCTTTGCCCCCAGGCAGTTACGCCCCCTGATTGAAAGTTTTAATCGGCATGATCTGGCTCCTTGCCCTCATCTATTCCCCGCAGGACATCTCCCTCGCAAGACCTATGCTCGGCAAGGCACTACAATCAACCCAGAGCCAGCTTTGGCAGCCAAGCTTTGATGGATTAATTACCAACCTATGCCTACGGTTATTGTGGCTACCGGCAACCCCGGCAAGCTAAAAGAGATGCAGGTTTATCTAGATACCCTAGGCTGGCAGCTTCAGCTCAAGCCTGAGGATCTAGAGATTGAAGAAACTGGCACAACGTTTTTAGAAAATGCTCGCTTGAAGGCAGCAGGGGTGGCAAAGGCTCTGGGTCAGTGGGCGATCGCCGATGACTCTGGCCTCGCGGTCAACGCCCTCGGCGGTGCCCCCGGCATTTACTCAGCCCGCTACGCCGACAGCGACCCGGCTAGAATTGAGCGCCTGCTGAAGGAGCTAGGGGACGAAGGCGGTGGGGAAGAACCCGCTCTAAAGGGTGATCGCACGGCTCAATTTATCTGCGCCCTGGCCCTGGCCAATCCAGCCGGAGAGATCATTCTCGAAACCGAAGGAATCTGTTCGGGCGAGATCTTGTACAGCCCCCGTGGCGCTGGCGGTTTTGGCTATGACCCAATTTTCTACGTGCCAGCCTTAGACAAAAGTTTTGCCGAAATGTCACCAGCGCAAAAAGACGCCAACAGTCATCGCGGCATCGCCTTTGGTCAACTCCTGCCGGAAATGGCTAAATTGGCCCTAGAGTAGTGCGCTGAGACCCGAGATCTGGCCCAGCTCAAGTTAATTGCGCAGAATGCCTAAGGGGCCTGGCTCCATAGAGCGGGCCAGACCCCTTAGAACATCTCCTAGGCTTCCCGGTTGAGGAAGTCTTGCAGCTGCCCCAAGGCGACTCGGCCAATGTTAAACACAGCCCAGCTTCCGGCAATGGCAATCGGTAATAGAACAACAACAACACGCCAGTCCATAGGTGCATAGTCTCCTAAATTGATTTCGCTTAAACACTTGTCATAATTTTCTCATAATGTACACCAACTGGGGCAGTTGTAAGTACACAGATTTATCGGTTGTACCAGGCTATCGGGGCGACGTTGGGCAAAAGACGAGCGATCGCATTCCGCTTGCCACCCAAACCGCAAAGCTCAATTTCAAACCGCCACCCAGTCGGTCAAGGCCCAACTCGATACGGCGACCCCGTATGAGGGGAAGCGGCCCTGGATCTAGACGTTTAGGTAATCGTTTTACCTGCAATGCGGCATTCAGAGCTTCTCGACAACTCCAGTAGTGGACGAGGGCAGGGTAAATTTGGCCTATGCAAACCACGTTTAGGCAGGGCTGCTCAGTACCGCAGCCATTTGGTGAGCACGCGCATGGGTCTG
>JBBSKN010000120.1:0-10963 GCA_038256265.1 Phormidesmidales cyanobacterium | reverse complement strand
GGTGGCTGACATGGTACAGACCCTGAGGTACGCAAATTTCAGCGTCTCATGTCAGCTCGCCCTTTCCCCCTCGCGTCACGAGATTTCAACCCTTTCACCCACTTGTGTCAGGCAGTCAGACCTGCACCAGCTGCCCGTAGATGCCCTCAAAATTGACCGCTCATTTGTCATCGATATGGACGCCAGCCGCCGCAACTCCGATATTGTTGAAACCATCATCACCCTGAGCAATCGTCTGGGCCTAGTGGCGGTCGCCGAAGGGGTTGAAACCCAGTGCCAGCTAGAGCACCTCCATAAACTGGGCTGTGAGCTAGCCCAAGGCTATTGGTTTGCCCGCCCCCTACCCACCGAAGCCGCCGAGGCGCTACTGGCTGCAGCATCTGGCGGCACCCTATACAGCAAGAAACCGAAGAAAGGCCATGAAACCTGCGGCTGAATATGCAACTAGCGCTTAACCTTTTCGTAGTTTAGGGTTGCTTTAGCGCAATGCCAAAGAGCACCAAGCCTGGCCAGTAGAGATAGGATAAGCCTTCTAAATTCTCTCCGAATGAAAATGCTATCAGTACAAACATTATCATCAGTGCCGTTTGTGCTATCTGACAAAACTGTGCTCTAACAAATAATTCTGCAGCTGTATATGCAAGCGCAATGAAAAGAGCAACAAAGCCTACAATCCCATGGGCGTAAAGCATACCGTACCAGGTATGATGACTACCAATTGGCATCTCAGCAACTATTTGAGGTCCTTCAGGCAGTAAAAAGCCATGCCCCCATATCGGATAATCTTTAGCACGTTCTGCACTCATAGACTCCAAAATATCTCTGACTCTTGATGAGTCAGATCTTTGACCTCTAAAGTTAGCTTTGAAGTCCTCGAACAGTTTCTTTGCTTGAAAACTAAACAGCCCAGCAGCAAAGGAGACTAAAGCTAAAGTGACCTGCGCTCTAGGCTTTAAAATATTTATTGAAAAATATCTAACGAACGGTAAGCTTACCAGCATCAATGTACCCAGACGCGATTCAGACATCTGAATTAAAATCGCACAGGTAACAATGCTAGTCCACTTTAAGACCTTATTCGATTCGGAATAGGCTATCCATAGATGCACATTTGCTATTAAAGCCAGGGCCGGTGCCCAGGGAGCAAACATTATTAGCCTCTGTTCCCCTTCCGTATACAGATAAACTGAATAAAATAGATCACCAAGTCCACCAATTCTAGCCAATAGAGAGTTAGCGTAAAACGGCGCTTCGAAACCGGCAGCCCGCAATAGAAGGATAATTGGAAGCAGCGCCAAACTCTGGCAAGCTAAAATGCACACGGCTCTGTAAATAATTTTAGGCCTTATGTCCAAACACCCTACAAGAGGGAAGATTAGCAGCAGCATCCATTTTCTGGCAAAAGAATTTACCAGCGCCTTAATTATGCTCGTAAGTCCATATCCTCGATCATAGTAAGCAGCAACAATAGTCACACCTATGACAACAGTTGATAGCATCCAAATCCATACACCTACAGGGATGAAAATAGACGAATCACCTTCTTTGGAGGAAGGATGCAGAAACAATTTATTTAGAATATAGAGAAACAAAACCCAAGCTAGGATCGGCACCGCAAGGTACTGAGTCCCCGTAAAGTACATTACGTAGGTGCCAATGATTCCATACCAAACGATCTTCTCTTCAAAGTTTTGAGGCCTTAAAGGCTGATGAGCTACTTCACTATTTAACCCCATCTCAGAGACTAAGGTTTTTGACATGTTCTATGCCCAATATTATTTCTTTAAGCTCTTCACTGAATCTCTAATCTTTCCGCAGTGAAGCAACATATTCATCAATTAAAAAGCCAGGCTTCAAACATCCCGAATTACTAAAGGGCTCGTAGGGAAAAAGGTGCCGACCGCCATCGTTCCTACTGGTGCCTTGCCTCGCGTTGGCGGAGCCTCACCTTAGCATTATGCACCCTACGATGATTAACAGGCTCGGCACTTTATGCAACGCATGATTCTAAGCTGGCAGCTCCATTTTCGGTTGCCTTTCGCCAATAGCAGCTTCATATATATACTGCCTCCGCCAAAGAGCAATAATAGCTGCGGTGATCAGGAAAGAAGCTACCCCAGTACCCAGTAGAACCAATGAAGCTCTTGGGGAAGATGCCTCTTCCGGCTGTACTGGCTCACTAATAATTTGAAGAGGTGGAAATGAACCAAATGCGACTGTATTCAGATTGTTTAATCTAGTTGAGTAGGAAGTGAAGATCGCTTCGGCCACATTCACATCACGCTCAAGAGCATTTAGTGCAGCCTCCTGACTAGCAAGATTTCTCATTCGACTGTCCAGTTCAGCAATTTGATTATTGATTTCACCAAAGTTTGCTGCTAAGCCATCCCCCTCAACTTTGGCAATGAATGTCTGCTCAAAGAGTCCTTCTCTTGAGCCACCGCCACCGCCTCTCAATGAAATCTGGGCTAAACTACGCTCATCAAGGGGTCTACCAAGCAGCTGTTGGGCCCGCACGAAAGTAGCCTCTCTGGTGGAGGCTTGCTGAGCTAACTCGCGAGCCATCACAGGGTGATTAGGACCTAGCTGCTGCTTGAGAGATTCTACATTTCTAGTTGAGTCTGCATAGGCTGCAAGGTTCTGGATAAATACCTCATCTGCATTTAACAGCAATGCATCTGCCACTTCCTCGCCTGAAACATTTAACCCTCTTGAAAGCTCGGAAAAACGCGCATTTGTCTCTTTTTGGAGAGCTAAGGTATTTGCTCTTTCGATTCTTAAGTCCTCCAGATTACCACTTAGTCGGTTAAGTTGATCTCGAGAAACCAAGCCGCTATTAGCCTTATAGGCAGACAGCCTATCTTGTGCCAAGTCTAGCTTGAGCTCGGCCTCTTCAAGAGCGCCTTCTAACTCCGACTTTCTAGTGTTAGCTTCCTCTCCACGTAGAGTTATAATTCTTTCATTCATAACCTCGTTTAGAGTCAGCGCTTTAGCGTAAGCTTTTTCTGGATCGTTGCTCTCAACAGAAAACTGTATAAGTGTAGTATTGTCAATCATCTCAACTCTAGGCTGGCCAAATTCACCAGAACTCATGCCTAGTCTATTAGCAGCATCTTGAATGACAGAGTCGCTAGTAGCAATAAACTTGTAGTTTTCTCGAGGATCTCGATTGTTACGATCAAATGACGAGTTTACGTCTGAGGTAGTTGTACCAATAGTAGGTAAGTTAATATTTGTACGTTCGCCGATGTCGGGTAAGGTTGCCGCCCACTCACTCACATAGGTTGGCTCTGAAGCTGACAGATAAAGTAGAGCGCTGCCCCAAACGAGAGCATTGGCCACAAGGGCAAGGGAGATATAGGGGGTGTTCCTCATCTTTCCTGAAGAAATCATAATGCGTTGACTCGGGTACAATGAATTGACTTCTTAAATTTCAAGCTAGCTAAAGTAGATGCTAATGCGGTGAAGACCTAATCGTTATTTCGGTCAAATATATCAATGACCGTCCTAACCGGATTTAGGATTAGATTCAGAAATTGGAAGATTCCGGAAATATTTGTCACTCTAGAGTCATAGCAAACTATGCTGTCTGAAGGCATTAAGAATGGATTTTCTGCGGAATCTAAGTTGGGAGAACGGATTAATTGTTCAACGTTTGTATCATAAACGTTAACCATGTCATTCTCTGTCTCTGTGCGAATTAGCGTTATACGGCGATTTGCGTTAGTGGTTCGAGTGCCACCTCCGCAAAGGGCAGCAATGGCACCCTGGGAAAACCTAGTTCCGTAGGCAAACTCGGTTAACTGTCCCCCGGTTCTACCGCCGCCTTGAGGCTCAGTCTGGTTGGCGACAAATACCCCGATGACATCGGGTGTGATTGAAGATGGCCGAATCAGGACAGATTGCTCGGTACTCAACTGAGGAATAATAAGTTGGTCTCCAGCTACCAATGCGACATCGGTCACGGGTTCGCCGGTCAGCACGCCAAGTAGGTTGAGAGTCCGCTCGGAGCCATTCCGGATTAATCGAATGTTCTCTAGGTCTGCATTTGGCTTAACACCACCAGCTTGCTTTAAGACTGAAGTGGCAAAGCGTTCGGTTGGGTAACTGCCGGAGAGGGTGAAGGGCGCATCTGCTCGGGCAGGTGGTATCACACCCCTCGTGCGGAGAATATCTTGAGAGAGGTTGCCATCGGCAAGGATGCGGCCAGGAGAAAATACCGCACCAGAGACAAGCACCTGAACTGGTGCCCATTGGGATATCTCAGCACTTACCTGTAAAAAGGACGGTTGAAAGAGACCTGCTTCAACGAGTTCATTCCTAAGTACTGACTCAAACGTGCTCAGGCTCATATTTTGTACAGATATAGGCTCAAGCAAGGGCAAGTTAACGGTGTTGTCTAGGTTTACTTCATAAAGACCGCTTAACTGAAAGTAATTAGGCTGTTGCTGAAACTGGCCTACCCCAAATCTTGGCTCAGATATGGAGATGCGAACTCTATCACCAGGGGAAAGGGGAAGATTGAGGTCTGAGCTGACCTGAGACACAACCTCTTGATTACTTTGTAAGGGTAAGGTCTGGTTGAGCGCTTGATTATTTTGCTCTTGGGAGGCTCGAATAGGCGAGAAGTTCATCAGCACAAATGAACTTCCTAGAAGTAGGGAAGTCCAGACTTTAGTGATTTTGAAAGATATCATAGGAATTTCTCTAGTTTAGATTTTAATTTTAATAGCGGCTTCTACAGCTAATTCTCTGAAAAATTGTAGAGTGTAGAGTGGTTTTCATGATTTTCCATAACTATGGGATACGCTAAAAATTCTAAGTTTCTTTATCTGGCAAGGGTTGTAACTACTCTCATAATCGTCAATCCTGCTGTATTGCAAAACATTATGCAAAGGTCTTGCAATTGACTAGCTTGGGTTAGGAAAGTGACTAGCTTAGGTTAAGTATAAGTATAAGTATAGTTGGCTCGGACTCCATAATTGAACCACCAAATGATTGACGTATTGAGATCTAGGGCGGGTCATTCACTAGCATGACCATGTAAGTGTTTAAGTTGAAATGAGGTGTTTAGTCGAAAAAAGCTACTCATAGCTTGATTCCCTGGGTAAGAATACAGGGATAATCGTATTGAAATCGCTTGAGTAAGGTTGGATACTTTGGCTTCAACACACAGACAGAAAATATAGATTTCAGGTTCCCTGCTTCCGCAAATTAGTTGTCTGGAGCGAGATTGCACAGCAATACTGTGGATTAGGTGCTGATGATAGGTATAAAAAAACTACTCTCTTCTCGCTCCCCATATTCTCCATCGTATATCAGCGTAGCTTGCTGCAATGGTTGAGGGGTGGGATGAGCCAAAGAGTTTGGCTGAAAATTTAGATCCATAGGGTGGGTTGTGAAGCTTATGCAAAGTATTTTAGTGAACCTCTATAGAAGTCTGAGAACGCTCCGGATACAAGGTTTATGAGTGAAGCATGATTGTCTTAGATAAGAAGGAAGGAAGTAGAAATGAGTCTGCTGGGTGCTCTAGGGCAATTTTAGGAGGTCTAGCTGATTGCCTAGGGGGGTTGTCAGCTCTTGGTTGGTGCCCGCCTCTGTATTCACCATAAATGCACGAAATGCTTCGCTCTGACTAAGGTAGGTGGCGTAACCCGATCTCAGGTATAAATCGTAGTCGGGGCGGCGGGCGACGTAGCGGCCCACAAAAGCCAGTCCGATGGCGTTCATGTAACGCTCAATCACCTCTGGCTCTGCTAGGGCTAGCCCCGGCACGGTAGTCAGCAGGTGCGATAACCCAGCATCCAGAGCCGAGAGGTCGACGTGGGCCTGCCCCTCGATCAGCACCAGGGATCCGTTCTCGGCTGAATACCACGGAAAGGTGCGAAACTGCTCGAAGACAGCCGGGGTAGCGGGGTCATGACTACCCGCTATGATCATTACTGGTAATGTGACGGCGGCCAGCCCCTCGGGGCCAAAGATACTGCTGTTGACCGGGTTAATCAGCAGCACTGAGTTAATGCGCGGGTCGCGAAAGGTGTAGGGTTGCCGGGGCAGATCTAGAGCTTGGCACTGCAACAGCAGAGACATGTTGAGGTGAATGAATCGGCTATTTTGAGCCGGATTGCTACGCGCGTCGCAGGCCTGCTCTAAGTAAGGGAAATTAAGTTCTGCTCCAGCCACGGCTAGTGCCGTATAGCCCCCCAGCGAGTGGCCCCCCACCCCGACCTGGGCCAGGTTGAGGCGACCGTCAAACTCGGTGGGGTTGAGCCGCTCTAGCTCGTTGAGCACAAAGGTAATGTCGAGGGGACGGTCAATAAACTCTTGCAGCTCAAACACCTGCTGGCTCAGCCCGGCCCGAAAGTTGACCACCTGCTGAGCGTCGCTGCCGGGGTGTTGGGGGAGCACCACCACGATGCCGTGGGAGGCCAGATGGCTGGCCCAGCGATGTTTTTCCTCGGGGCTAGACGACAGCCCGTGGGAGAACACCATGACCGGAGCCTGCCCTCGCCACACGGTGGGGCGCACCACGTCGACGTAGAGCTGACGGTGCTCCCCTGGGGCAGACCCTTGCCCCTCGCGCTCAGTGTCGGTCAACTCAAACCGCTGAATTCGCACAGGGGCTGAGCCTGGGGCGCTTAGATCTGTGAGGCTGGCGTAGTCTAACGGCGTTGTCTCCGCCGCCTGTTGGGCTGTCAGGGTGGCGAGCCGGGCCACAGAGTTATTGGTGGCGTTAACAATTTGTTCAACGGCGTTGGCTAGGGCGAGGGCATCGGCCACGTTGATCTGGATCTCGGTAGGCAGGGCCTGCATCATACTTAGGGTCGACAGCCCCTGGGAAGAGATGGCCGCCTGAATCAGCGCCGCCCGCAGCGCTAGCTTGCCATTGTCACCACTGCGGGTTTGCAGAATAGCGCCTACTTGATCGAGTAGATCGTCGCCTAGGTTGGTGTATAAAAAGCGAGATAGCAGCACCCCATCTATGGGCAGAGGACGATCTAGGTTCTGGCGCAGCGCTTCTATTTGAATTTCGCTCAGCCCAGCTAGGTTGAAGTAAAAAGCCAGGTCTTCGCTGATGGTGCCCTCAGCGGACAGCGCCTCTAGGGAGCTGGTCCGAATAGAGCGCTCTAGGGGGCCGTAGCGCAGAAAAATTTCCTCTGCTGCCTGGGCTGGTAGCCTAGGCAGTAGGGTCGCCCCCCCCAGCATCAGAGCCAACCCGCTGGTTTTTAGCCCCATGCCTATCCATTGCCAGGCCATCTTGTTCTCCAGGTCTAGTGCTGTAAGTCTAGCTCTTTGAGATCGGGGTTGAGGGGTTATAGCGATGGCCATTACGCTGTCGGGCAATGGCTGAAGGCAGAGGGCTTGGGGTCAACGCATTCGCCGCAGAATGATCATATTTGGCCCTACCACCGGGTTGCGGGCCACCACCACGCCCTCAGGGTCGCGCAATTGCAGGGTGCCAAAATTTAGCCCCTGGGCCTGGGCATAGATGTCCTGGGCTACCTCGTTTTGCTGGTTGGTGAGCAGGCCGTACCAGGCTTCGGCCAGGTTGATTCCGAGGGTGTTGTCTGGCAAGTTTACCTCCACCGACTGCACTAGCCCAGCCCCGTAGGAGCGGCTAATGCGGCTAACCCGGTCTTGGATGTCGGCGATCAGACTCTGTTCGGGGGTGGGTTCAGGGGCCGCTGCGGGAGCCTCGGGCGTGATCGCCTCGCCGGAAGGTTCTGCTATCCGCTCGGCGAATAGATCCTCTGGGGCAGGTTCCGCTGTCGTGATCCGGGGTAGCGGTTCCGAGTCCGCCCGTTCGCCGCCACCGGCACCCAGGGGGTTCCACAGGGCCAGCAGTAGCATCAGCAGCCCCAGGGCGATCGCCGTGAGCAACCCGTCAGACAGCTGGCGCTGGAGGTCGGAGGGCAGCTGCGATCGCACCCAGCGCAGCACTTTCTTCCACCTGGTCGCCATCTCCGCCAGCAGCAGCAGTAGCTGGTCTACTACGCCTAGCTCCTTCGGTTGGTAAGGAATATCGGCATCGGTCCAGACGTCTTCTGCCGGAGATATCGAGCGCGGGTTGCGGGAGGGGGCGGTCTGGGGCGGCTGCCGTCTAGAGGTGTAATCGGCCTTGGCCCTAGGGGGGGGTATTGCTGACGGATCTTCGGAGTTTCGCAGGTCGTCGTCAGTCCAGGGTTGTGGGTCGGGGGCGTAGGCGCGACCATTGCCCCCAGGAGTACGAGCGGGGTGGGTAGGCTGGCTAGCCTGGCTCAGGTTGTTGCGATCGCCGTTTCCAGTTCCAGAACCTCGAGGCTCAGCCGCTTGGGATTCAGCCACTGGGGATTCAGCCACTGGGGATTCAGTCGCTTCGGGCAAAGGCTCTCCAGAGCTAAGGTCTAGACCCGGCTCGATATCCGCCGCTGCTGGCTCGCTCTGGCCAGAGTCATGGGGCGGTGGCACCGGGGGAATGTCTTGGGGAAAGTTGGGATCTTCAGGTCTCATGGGTTAACCCAGCTACCGGCATACGCTGCAAGGGCAGCCCCTAGGGGCCGATCCCTCTCAATACTGCCACGATTCTTAGAAATCTTAGGCTAGAGATTTAGTAATGGTCGGCAGAAATATGACAACTGTGAATGAGGGTTTCAGGTGTTGGGTGTCGGGTTTCAGGGGTTGGGAATAGTTGGCCGACTTATGGCGTAGGGTACTAGGCCAGAGATCTAGTCTGGAGCTGTTGGTGTTGGCTAGGCGCTAACCTGAACCAGGCCCTGGTGCAAAATCAGGCGGTTGCCGTCGGGGTCGTAGGCGTAGATTTCGCTCCCGTGGGAGGCCGTCATGATTGGCCCAGGGGGCGGATAGCCTAGGTGGGTGAGTAGGGCGATCGCACTCCCCAAATCTGCCACCTCTAAACACAGGCTCATCGCCCCGCTGTGGGGCGCGCTAAACTGAGTCGCCTGGTCAGGCTTGGGCCTAAAAATCGCCAGCCTCAGCCCCGGTAGACAAAATTCGGCATAGCGATCGGCCTGGTAGGGTTTGGCTTCCTGCCCCAGCAGAGCACCATAAAACTCTACTAGCGGCTCAAACTCGGTGCTAGACAGGGTGATAAACGCACGGGCGCAGCCGAGAGAGGCTTCAGCAATCATGTCTGGAGTCAAGGTAATGAATTATTCAGGGAATCTCTTGAATGTTTCACAGTTTGGTGGTGGGCAAGGCCCACCCTACCCGCCCATCCACCCATCTACTCACCCACTCCCCTAATCCATCTCCCACTCCGCCGCATACTGCAACATCAGCGGCGGCAGGTGCAGGTCTTTCGGCGTCTTACACCGGGCCTCAAAGATGCCCAAAATATCTTTCGTGGCGGGTTTGCCCTTGCTGCTGCCGGTAATGCCGCTGGCGATCACCACAGCACAGGCTCCGTTGCACTCGCGCTGCCAATGGTGCCAGCGCTCCAGTAGTTTGCGATCGGTGCTGCCGGTGGTTTCGTACTCGGCAAACAGGTGCAGTTCGCCATCGCCGGTTTGCAGCAGCCCTAGCTCAAAGGCATCGCCGCTAAAGGGGTCGCTGCCGGGGTTAAAGCACACCGCCTGCACCCCCTGGGCGGCTTGCAGCTGCTGAATCAGCACTTTGGCCTTGGGGCGCGAGGTCTGAATCAGCACCACCGGCAGGTCGGGCAGCTCGGCTCCGTTGGTCTGAAAGGCATCAGGGTGCAACACATCCGCTGGCGATGCCTGCTTTTGAAAGACAGTTCCCTGGGGCTCAAAGGTGACCATCGGGTCGAGACCGGCGGCGGCCAGCATCTGCCGCCGATACTGGGTGAGAATGATGATCGCCCCCTCAGGCACGTAGTCATCGCGCAGTACCGGAAAGCCGGCCAGGCTGGTGGGGCCATCGCCTAGGGCTTCGTCGGTTTGGTCGGCCAGCTCGGCGGTGACCTCAGGTAGGGTTTTGACAGTGATCTTTAGGGCTGACGAGCCGCCATTTTTTTCTGGGTTTGGAATTTTGTAGCTACCCTGGATTGCCTTTTGGGAGGGCTTTTCGAGCTGAGCACGGTAGCGGGTGACAAAGCGCTGAATGGCCTCCATCGCCACCAGAAAGGTCGCCCCTTCTTCGTCGGCCAGCTGGCTGCGCATGCCCTCTAGGGGGTGAATGCTGCCAAAGTCGGGCTGCACGGCCTCGGGGGCCGTGGCCAGCCAGCTGATGGGCTGGGGGACCGCAGGGAAGGGTTCGTCATCAAACAGTTCAAAGTTGAGGAACAGGCAGTCTTGTTCTAAGAAGGCTTCCTGCATTTGCTTGGGCGACTGCTGCCCTAGCAGCACCCGCTGGCGAAATTGCTTGAGCGAATCGAGCGAGCGATACATCAGCAGGCCGTACTCGACCCCCCCCATGCCCAGCATTGACACGTAGAGGGTTTCTATCTCCCAGGCGTTGATCTCAACGGCCAGCACCTGCTGTTCGTTGAGGCTGTTCCAGGGGGCTAGCTCCCAGATCTCCATGGCCTTGTCGACCATGGCCTCGGCGTAGCGGGGGGGCAGCTCGGCCTCGGTCATCTCCGCCGACTGCAGCAGGGCGTTGAACAGCTCGTCGATCAGGGGCAGCTCGGGGGCGTAGTCGATGGCAATGTCTAGCCCTTGGAGCGCACCGCGCAGATAAAACTGAATTTCCCGATCGCTCACCACAATCTTTTGGGGCCGGGCCGGAGTCAGATTGCCCTGGGGAGATTCGATCGCCTGGAGCAGCGTGCGAACTACCGGCTCGTAGCCGCTGGTGGCGGGCACAATGGTTAGGCCCCGCACCGCACCGTGGCTGCTGTCGACCCAGAGAATGCAGTCGCTGGTTTCGGTGTGGCGCTGCCGCAGACCGCCGTCGTCGTCCATCAGCCCGCCCACTGAGCGGCGATCGCCCTCCCACACGCTGGCCACGCGGGGCAGCCGCTTCAGGCGATCTAGGGTAATGCGGTTCAATCGGGTCATGGGCG
>JBBSKN010000119.1:0-11062 GCA_038256265.1 Phormidesmidales cyanobacterium | reverse complement strand
GGTGCGGGGCGAAAACGGGCTGCAAGTCTACGTCATGTGCGAGCTGCCCAACAACGTGGTGCTAGCCGACGAGTTTAGCCAGGTGTTTGACGGCTTCTCCATTGGCTCGAACGACCTCACCCAGCTCACCCTGGGGCTAGATCGCGACTCGTCTCTGGTGGCCCATCTGTTTGACGAGCGCAGCCCTGGGGTCAAGCGCATGGTGCAGATGGCCATTCAAACCGCTAAAAAGCACCACCGCAAGATCGGCATCTGTGGCCAAGGGCCAAGCGACTACCCCGAGTTTGCCAGATTCCTGGTAGAACAGGGGATTGACTCGATCAGCCTCAACCCCGACACGGTGATCAAAACCCGCTTAGAGATCGCCGATATGGAGCAGCAGATGGGCTAACGGCCATTCAGGTTTTGATTGACCGCAGTCGCTTTATTAGCGCTGGCCGATTGCTGTAGTCGGCCTTGAGCCGTTCAAGTCGCTGACTAAAGCTGGGCAATTGCCCCTGATGTTCAGCCAGGTCTCGCAGATCTCTGAGCAATGCTGTGGCCTCGTCATAAGCATGGGCCTGTTTCACCTGAATCAAATCCAGTACCCGATCCCAAGTGTAGGATGCCTTAGGAGCCAGGGCCTCCAGCTCTTTGATGCGCTGCTTTTTGGCGGCGGCCCGCTCTTGTTGTTTGCGCTTGGTGGCCACATCGGCTGTGATCGCCACCAGTTCTGAAAACCGCCGCCGTTCTTGCTCTGCGGCTGGTGGGGCTGATGGATTGGCTCCCGCGAGTTCTTTCAGACGGTTGATCAATTGCAGATCAACATGGGGTTCTCGCCGCACCAGCTTCAGCAAAAATGCCTGACACTCTTCCCCGGGGAGCTGGGGTAGCAACTCGTCGAAGGACGGAGCCGGGGCTGGCCGATGGCTAGGGCTAGTCTGGGCTGCCGCTGCAACCAGGTCAGGGTCTAGCTCTACTAGCTCCACGAAGGCATCAAGAGGTGGAGACAGCTTTCCTAGGTTGGCAGGAACCGGCGGCTCCAGCGGGTCTTCATCCTCGCCATACTCCATCAGGTTGGGGCATAGCCGCAACCAGGCCAAATACAGCAACCTCAGGTCACCGGCCAGCAGGTCATCGCGCAGGGGCAGCAGCTGAGGTAGCCAGCCCTCGCCCTCGACCCATCCTATCATCCCCCCTTCTTCCTGAATCTTAATGTTGAGAATCAGGTGGTCGTCTGTGGTGGAGATAGCGATCGCATCCTCGATCTCGTAGGGCGCAAACCATGAGCGATCGACCAGCGATTTGGACAAGCGAAACATAATTTGCCACGTGCCCCAGTTGGCAATGTAGAACATCGCGTCAAAGTACTTGGCCAAGAGGACCTCTGGGCCGCCACGAAAGTTGCCATAGTTGTAAACAAAGCTGGCTCTGTGGGGGGTAATATGCGCTCGGCTCGACAGTGCTTGCAGGGTTTCCTGCTCCTTGGGCGTCAGAGCGCGATCAAGGGCTTGAAATTCGTAGTATTGATATTCACTCATTTATTTGCACACCTTTGCCGAGAGCATCAGTTATACATCTCTGAGCAGCGATCGCGCGCGTATCGAGCCACTGCCTACGCCTTCGGCTTTCCTTGAAGAGTCTCTTTCAATAGTACAGCCTGGCCTTAATCGGTCAACTATACCTAATACCTAATACCTAATACCTAATACCTGAAACCCGGCACCTGAAACCTGCAGCAAAGTGGCTATATTTATGCCGCAGAGGACTAACTACTGTAGACATCCCCTCTATAGGCAATGTCATACACAAAAATCTCATCGGCATCTTTTCTGATTTGAAAGATAATCCGAATTTTGCCAACGCGAATTCTAGAAAATCCAGCCAGTTCGCCTTTGAGCTTTTTGACATCTAGCTCTTCAGGAGGATAAACTTTTTGGTTTTCTAAACAGGTTTTGAGGATGCCGACCTTTGAAAGCACAGACGTGCGCAGCTTAGGCTCTAACTGCTTCAGAAACCGATTTGCTGATTTGCTAAGCTTGACTTTCATCGTCAAACCAGCTGGTTACATCAATGAAGTCTTCAGCCTGGTAATTGCTGGGAGAAAAACTTGCTTCTATTTCAGCTTGTTCTTGATCGTCAACATAGGGGGTGAGCATTTCAAAGAACTTAAACCATTCTTCATGCATCACTTCTCGAACGCTTTCTTTAATCAGAGCCCTTAGGGCTTGGGCATTAAGAGTGATGGTTGGTTCCATGGGCTTGCTTCTTAGTTGCTGTTTCGCTTAACAAAGGTAGTACTTGCCGTTTCCCCTATTATCGCACTGGCAGCCACCTCTGGGACAGTGCCGACCATGCCAAATGCAGCCAGGTTGAACTAGATCCCAGCCCCAGTGTGTCTTTTTTTGTAGAAGTGCTCGATTTAGCAGAAATTTTTGATCATCAAAAATTTCTGACGTTTGTGATATTTCGCAATCTTTCTAATGCCTTGATCTGATTATTTTCTTAAGAGACTGGTCAGCAGCTCACGCTATGATCACAAAACAGCTAGGCATGGTCTATGCCTGTCCCTGTCTGAGTTCCATCGTTTTGCTCGATAAATCAATGACCCTATCTCAACCGCCCCAAGCCCAAGGTCTTTACCACCCACAGTACGAGCACGATGCCTGCGGCGTCGGCTTTATCGTTCATATGAAAGGCGCGCAGTCGCACACCATTGTGGAGCAGGGGCTAACTATTCTGGTCAACCTGGCGCACCGGGGCGCGGTGGGGGCCGAGGCCAATACGGGCGACGGCGCAGGTATTTTGCTGCAAATGCCCCACAAATTTATGGCCAAGGTGGCGGCGGCAGAGAGAATGACCCTGCCTGAGCCAGGTCAATACGGGGTGGGGTTCTTTTTCTCGTCGCCAAAGGCAGCGGAGCGGGCAGAAGGTCGTCGAATTTTTGAGCAGATCGCCGCCGAGGAAGGGCAAAAGGTGCTGGGCTGGCGCGATGTGCCCACCGACAACGGATCGCTGGGGGAAACCGCCAAGGCCAGCGAACCCTTCATGCAGCAGGTGTTTATTCAGCGGTCTGGCGACCTGGCCGACGACCTGGCCTTTGAGCGCAAACTCTACATCATTCGCAAGCGCACCCACTCCGCCATTCACCCCGCCGACCCCTATTGGTATGCCACCAGCCTCTCCTGCCGCACGGTGGTCTATAAGGGCATGCTCACCCCCGAGCAGGTGGGGCTGTATTTCCCCGACCTGGCCGATGAGACGATGGCAAGCGCCCTGGCCCTCGTACACTCGCGCTTTAGCACCAACACCTTCCCCAGCTGGGAGCGGGCCCACCCCTACCGGTACGTGGCCCACAATGGCGAGATCAACACCCTGCGCGGCAACATCAACTGGATGTATGCTCGCCAATCCATGTTTGAGTCGGCGCTATTTGGCGGCGACCTAGAGCGGGCCAAACCGCTGATCAATAAAGAGGGCAGCGACTCAGGCATTTTTGACAACACTTTGGAACTCATGACCCTGGCGGGCCGATCGCTGCCCCACGCCATGATGATGATGGTGCCCGAACCCTGGACGGCCCACGAGTCGATGAGCCCAGAAAAGAAAGCTTTCTATGAGTACCATGCCTGCCTGATGGAGCCCTGGGATGGCCCGGCTGCGATCGCATTTACCGACGGCACCATGATGGGTGCGGTGCTCGACCGCAACGGCCTGCGCCCCTCCCGCTACACCGTTACCAAAGACGACCTGGTGATCATGGCCTCTGAAGCGGGTGTGCTGCCCATTGAGCCAGAAAATGTCGCCTACAAGGGCCGCCTGGAGCCGGGTCGCATGTTCCTGGTGAATATGGATGAGGGTCGTATCGTCTCCGATGAGGAGATCAAGCAGCAGATCGCCACCGAGCACCCCTACCGCGAATGGCTCGACCAGCATTTGGTGAAATTGGGCGATCTTCCGGGGAGCATAGACCCCGCAGGGTTAAACGGCAATGGCAAAGCCCCCGTAGGGGCGCAGCATGCTGCGCCCCTACCCAACCCCGCGCCCCTGACGACCCTCCAAACTGCCTTTGGCTACAGCTTCGAAGAACTGCGGCTGCTGCTAAAGCCTATGGCCGAGAACGGCGTTGAGGCGATCGGCGCGATGGGCACCGATACGCCGCTGACCGTGCTCTCCAACAAGCCCCGGCTCCTCTACGACTACTTTCACCAGCTGTTTGCCCAGGTGACCAACCCGCCCATCGACTCGATTCGCGAGGCGATCATTACCTCCGCCGATACCACCATCGGCAGCGAGCGCAACCTGCTCAAGCCCGAGCCAGAGAGCTGTCGGCTGATCAACCTCAAGACGCCGATCATCACCAATGCCGAGCTGGCGAAGCTCAAGCAGGCTGGGTCCAAAGGATTCTCTTCAGTGACGCTGCCGATTCTGTTTAGCACTCAGGATGGTGAGGCAGGGCTGAAGGCCGCTCTGGATAGGATTTGTCAGTCTGCGGATGCCGCCATTGTCGAAGGCAAAAGCCTGATCATCCTCTCAGACCGGGACATCGACAAAGAGCAAGCGCCCATCCCCGCCCTACTTGCGGTGGCGGGCCTGCACCACCACCTAATCCGCAACGGCAGCCGCACCCGCGTCGGCCTGGTGCTAGAGTCGGGCGAACCCCGCGAAGTCCACCACTTTGCCACCCTAATCGGCTATGGCTGCGGCGCGATCAACCCCTACCTGGTGTTCGACACCATCGAAGGCATGATCAGCGATCAGCTGCTGCCCCCGATGGAGTTTGACAAAGCCTGCCAGAACTTCATCAAGGCCGTCACCAAGGGGGTGATTAAAATCGCCTCCAAGATCGGCATTTCCACCATTCAGAGCTATCGCGGCGCGCAGATCTTTGAAGCCCTGGGCCTCAACCACACCGTCGTTGACCAGTACTTCACCTGGACAGCCTCGCGGATCCAGGGCGTCGGGCTAGACGTGCTGACCGAAGAAGCTCTAAGGCGACACCGCCACGCCTTCCCCGATCGCCCCACCGACCACATCACCCTCGATGTCGGCGGCGACTACCAGTGGCGCAAAGAAGGCGAGGCCCACCTGTTTAGCCCCGAAATTATCCACTCCCTGCAAAAAGCGGTGAGAACGGTCGACTACGAGGCCTACAAGCGCTACGCCGCCCTGGTCAACGAGCAAGAAAAACAGCTGTTTCGCCTGCGCGACTTGCTCCAGTTCAAGCCGCGCGAGCCGATCTCCATCGACGAGGTAGAGCCGGTGGAAGCAATCACCCGGCGGTTTAAGACCGGGGCGATGAGCTACGGGTCAATTTCTAAGGAAGCCCATGAAGCGCTGGCGATCGCCATGAACCGCCTCGGCGGCAAATCTAACACGGGCGAAGGCGGCGAAGACCCCGACCGCTACACCTGGACCAACGAAAAGGGCGACTCTAAAAACAGCGCCATCAAGCAGGTGGCCTCGGGCCGCTTCGGCGTCACCAGCCTCTACCTCTCCCAGGCCAAAGAAATCCAGATCAAAATGGCCCAGGGGGCCAAACCGGGTGAAGGCGGCCAGCTACCGGGCCGCAAAGTCTATCCCTGGATTGCCAAGGTGCGCCACTCCACCCCCGGTGTGGGCCTGATTTCGCCGCCGCCCCACCACGACATCTACTCCATCGAAGACCTGGCCGAGCTGATCCACGACCTCAAGAACGCCAACCGCGACGCCCGCGTCAACGTCAAGCTGGTGTCTGAGGTGGGGGTCGGCACCATCGCCGCCGGGGTGGCCAAGGCCCACGCCGATGTGATTCTGATCGCCGGGTTCGACGGCGGCACCGGGGCCTCGCCCCAGACCTCAATCAAGCACGCCGGGCTACCCTGGGAGCTGGGTCTGGCTGAAACCCACCAAACTCTGGTGATGAACAACCTGCGCAGCCGGGTGGTGGTCGAAACCGACGGCCAAATGAAAACTGGCCGCGACGTGGTGATCGCCGCCCTGCTCGGGGCCGAAGAATTCGGCTTCTCCACCGCGCCCCTGGTCTCCATGGGCTGCATTATGATGCGGGTCTGCCACCTCAACACCTGCCCGGTGGGCGTTGCCACCCAGGATCCTGAGCTGCGCAAGCATTTCATGGGCGACCCCGACCACGTGGTCAACTTCATGACCTTCATCGCCCAGGATATGCGCGAACTCATGGCCCAGCTGGGCTTTCGCACCCTGGATGAGATGATTGGCCGCACCGATGTGCTGGAGCCGAAAGCGGCTATTGAGCACTGGAAAGCCAAGGGCCTCGACCTCTCCCCCATCCTCCACCAGCCCGAGGTTGGCCCCGAAGTGGGGCGCTACTGCCAGATGACCCAGGATCACGGCCTGGAGAAATCGCTGGATATGACCACGCTGCTGGATCTGTGTGAGCCTGCGATCGCACGGGGCGAAAAGGTGGCCGCCACCCTGCCGATCCAAAACGTCAACCGCGTCGTCGGCACCATTCTCGGCAACGAGATCACCAAGCGCCACTGGGAAGGGCTGCCGGAAGACACCGTTCACCTCCACTTCCAGGGCAGCGCCGGGCAGAGTTTTGGGGCCTTTGTGCCCAAGGGCGTCACCCTAGAGCTGGAAGGCGAAGCCAACGACTACTTGGGCAAAGGCCTCAGCGGCGGCAAGCTGATTGTTTACCCCCATAAGCGCTCAACCTTTATTCCGGCGGAGAATATCATCACCGGCAACGTGGCCTTCTACGGGGCCACCAGCGGCGAAGCCTACATTCGTGGGCTAGCAGGCGAGCGCTTCTGCGTGCGCAACTCGGGGGTGACGGCGGTAGTAGAAGGCGTCGGCGATCACGCCTGCGAATACATGACCGGCGGCAAGGCGATCGTGCTGGGGCTAACGGGGCGCAACTTTGCGGCGGGTATGAGCGGCGGCGTCGCCTACGTGCTCGACGAGGCGGGCGACTTCGCTACCCGCTGTAACACCGAAATGGTGGATTTGGAGCAGCTGGTAGACCCCGAAGAAATTCGCGACCTGCAAGAGCTGATCCAGCGCCACGTCGACTACACCCAGAGCAAGCGGGGAATCACGCTGCTGGCAGACTGGGAGAACACCGTGCCCAAGTTTGTGAAGGTGATGCCCCGCGACTACAAGCGGGTGCTGCAACACATCCAAAAAGCCCTGGCCGATGGGTTGACGGGAGACGATGCCCTCACAGCAGCGTTTGAAGAAAACGCCCGCGACGTCGCCCGCATCGGCGGGAGCTAGGAGGTCGAAGATTCGTAGGGTGAGTTGCTGCGGCCTAGACGCTGGTGGGCAGTGCCCACCCTACAATTACTGGATGCCGTTCGCTACGGCGTTAATAATGGCGGTGATAACTGGGCTTAGGCTGGGTAGAACGGCCACCGTAGCCGTAGCGATGATGATAGTAATCGACATGCCGACCATGCCATCAATGCCCTTCTGGTAGGCATCAAACTTGTAGTGATTGTAGGTTGGGTGGAACGAAGTGGAACCCAACGCAAACCTCGGCAATGTTGGGTTCCGCTGACGCTCCACCCAACCTACAGCAATCTAGATTTTCATCAGCAGCAAAACAACCACTTTCAGGACAACCACCATGGGAAAACCGACGGGCTTTATGGAATATCTGCGAGAAGTGGCGCAAGAAGTCACCCCCGCCGATCGCATTCGCAACTGGGACGAATTTCACCTGGCCATGCCGGAGGACAACCTTCGCACCCAGGGGGCGCGCTGTATGGATTGCGGCACCCCCTTCTGCCATACGGGCATGACCATCAGCGGCATGGCCAGCGGCTGCCCTGTCAACAACCTAATCCCCGAGTGGAACGACCTAGTCTACCGAGGCCTGTGGGAAGAAGCCCTAGAGCGGCTGCACAAGACCAACAACTTTCCCGAGTTTACCGGGCGTGTCTGCCCCGCTCCCTGCGAAGGCTCCTGCGTGCTGGGCATCACCAATCCCCCAGTGACGATTAAGAATATTGAGTATTCCATCGCCGAAAAGGGCTGGGAATCGGGCTGGATCACCCCCAACCCGCCCCAGCAGCGCACCGGCAAAAAGGTGGCGGTGATCGGCTCTGGCCCCGCTGGCCTCGCCGCCGCCGCCCAGCTCAACTCAGCGGGCCACTGGGTCACCGTGTACGAACGGGCCGATCGCCCCGGCGGCCTGCTGATGTATGGCATCCCCAACATGAAGCTGGATAAGCAACAGGTGGTACAGCGCCGACTGGATGTGCTGGAAGCCGAGGGCGTCACCTTTGTCTGCAACACCGAAGTCGGCAAAGACATCTCGGCGGAAAACCTGCTGAAGGAGTTTGACTCGGTTATGCTCTGTACCGGCTCCACCCGCCCCCGCGACCTGCCCATTGAGGGACGCGATCTCAAGGGCATCCACTTCGCCATGGATTTTCTCACCGCCAACACTCAGGCGGTGTTAGATGGCACCCCCGGCAGCCACTACATCTCGGCGGCGGGCAAAGATGTGGTGATCATCGGCGGCGGCGACACGGGCACCGACTGCGTGGGCACCTCCATTCGCCACGGCTGCGCCAGTGTCACCCAGGTGGAGATCATGCCCCAGCCGCCGGAGACGCGCTCTGCCGCCAACCCCTGGCCCGAGTGGCCCAAGGTCTACAAGATGGACTACGGCCAGGAAGAAGCCGCCGACATGTTTGGCGACGACCCCCGCGCCTACCTGACCACCGCCACCAAATTTGAGGGCGATGACGAGGGCAATGTCAAAGCCGTTCACACGGTGCAGATTCAGTGGGGCAAAGACGAAAATGGGCGATTTATCCCCCAAAACGTACCGGGCACCGAGAAGGTGATCCCCGCTCAGCTTGTGCTGCTGGCTATGGGCTTTCTTGGCCCCGAGCAGCCGTTGATCGATGCCCTTGGTCTTGAGAAAGACGGGCGCAGCAATGTGAAAGCTGAGCACGAGCAGTACACCACCTCAATTCCAGGCTTGTTTGCGGCGGGGGATTGTCGTCGGGGCCAGAGCCTGGTGGTGTGGGCAATTAACGAGGGGCGCGGGGCGGCGCGGGAGTGCGATCGCCACCTGATGGGCACCACCGAACTGCCCTAGCCCACCTCCCCAGAAACCAGGGTTAAAATTAGCTATCTCTGATTCAACGTTCTCCAAGGACTTTCCCCATGGCCACTGCAACCAATGTGCTGGGCACCGCTCTAGCCCCCTGCTGCACCGACCCCATGACCGGCTTTTACCGCGATGGCTGCTGCAACACCGGGGCTGGAGATATGGGAGTTCACGTGGTGTGCGCCCAGATGACCGCTGATTTTTTGGCCTACACCAAGGCCCAGGGCAACGATCTGTCGACTCCGGTACCTGCCTTTCAGTTTCCGGGGCTAAAACCGGGCGATCGCTGGTGTCTGTGTGCCGCCCGCTGGCAACAAGCCCTAGAGGATGGCGTTGCCCCCCCGGTGGTGCTCAATGCCACCCACGCCGCTGCCGTTGAGCATGTAGCCCTGGCCGACCTCAAAGACCACGCCCTCGACGGCGACTAAATCACCACCCAAGATCGCCACCAAGAGGAGAGAGCTAGAGACCGGGTTTCTAGCTCTCTTCTCTTGAGCAAACCAACCCTGCGGCACAGAAACCCGGTTTCTGTGCCGCAGATGCTTTAAGCTAAGCGCACCGCCGTGCCGCTGACTGCCACCATCAGCATATTGCCGCCGTTATTAATCTCAATTGACTCATAATCAATGTCCACAGCAATAACGGCATCGGCCCCCAAGTCTTTAGCCGCCTGCATCATTTCTTTGATGGCGGTGTTGCGGGCCTGACGCAGAGAGTGCTCGTAGGCCCCAGATCGACCACCCACCACATCGCGAATGCCCGCAAAAAAGTCCTTAAAGATATTCGCCCCCAAAATCGCCTCCCCATTGACAAGGCCGCAGTACTCAATCACCTGGTGACCATCTACGTTGGGGCCTGTGGTTAAAATCATGGTTTTCCTCGGGCGATCGCCCGTCAGCACTACACAATCTGCATACTAATATCTAGCCACGGGGCGCGGGTAATCGGGGCGCTGCTAGAAATAAAGTCAACCCCAGTGGCGGCGATGGGTTTTAGGGTAGCTAGGGTGACATTCCCCGAGGCTTCTATTTTGATCTCTGGCCTGGCGGCACGAATGAGGGCTACCGCTACTTCCATCATCTCCGGGGCCATATTGTCGAGCATGATAATGTCTACTGGGCAGGTCAGCGCCTCCTCAACTTGGTCGAGGGAGCTAGTCTCAACCTCCACCGTCATCGGATAGGGAATCGCCGGACGAATCTGCGCCACCGCTGCCTTCAGACCTCCAGCAGCGGCAATGTGATTGTCTTTAATCATCACCGCATCGTCTAGGCCCAGGCGATGGTTGATGGCCCCCCCCACCCGGCTGGCATACTTCTCCAGCTGGCGCAGCCCAGGGGTAGTCTTACGGGTATCGACAAACCGGGTCGGGGTATCGGCCAAACCGTCAACGTACTGGCGAGTGGCCGTGGCAATGCCGCTTAGGCGCATCACCAGGTTCAACGCCACTCGCTCGCCGGTCAGTAGGGCCGCCAGAGGGCCGCTGATTTTGGCAATGGCCATATCTTGTTCACAGGCGTCGCCCTCGGCAACCAGGGGTTGAAAGTCAACGGCGGCATCGAGCTGTTGAAACAGGCGGCGGGCAAAGGGCAAACCCGCCACCACCCCAGGGGCGCGGGTGATCCAGCTGGCCTGGCCTGGCCGCTCAGCCAAAGCCCCCAGCCCAGCCGTAGTCCAGTCGCCACGGCCAATATCTTCTTGCAACCAGGCCTGTAACCATTTACTCAGGGCACTTTCGGGCACAAAAATAGGGCGCTGCACAGGCATAGGGGTTAAGTCTCAAAACATCATGGTTGACTTTCTTCATTAACCCAGACCCCCGTAAGCCGCGCAATTTCTGCCACACCTAGAAATTTGTGTTAATTTACGCTTAATGCCGCTGTTACGGCAGGTGATCTTACAGATTTTGCCTTTTAGCACTTCAGGAGGTGATGCTCATGCAAGAGAGTAGTAAACGTATGGGTCTTCAGGTTGAGATCAGCCGGCTGTGCGCCG
>JBBSKN010000118.1:0-11077 GCA_038256265.1 Phormidesmidales cyanobacterium | reverse complement strand
TCTCTTCAATCTCCAAAACTACTACGCAACAAGGCTCTCCGGCTCTCAAGATCAACTTTTGTCAGTCAACCAGGGTTTAGACAGCTCTTTTCTGGATTGAATGCAGGGCAGATAGTGTGCGCTCAGTGCCGGACAATTGAGTGTTGAAAATACGAGGTTACACGCTAGTCTATGAACTTTCCTATAGTTTTAGACATTGCCCTAGGGCTGGTCTTCATCTTTTTTGTTTTGAGCCTGCTGGCTAGCGAGACTCAAGAGATTATTGGCACCCTTCTCCAGTGGCGAGCAGGGCACCTAAAGCAGTCGATTGAGGTGCTGCTTGCGGGCAACGACCGAGACAAAGAAGCATCGGCCCGAGCCCTGGCCGATGCCCTCTACGAAAGCCCCTGGATTCGCAGTTTGAACCAAGAGGCAAAGGGTTCGATAACGGGCTCTTTTCGGTGTATTTGTCACCTGATTGGACGCATCTATCGGGCGATTACTGGTCAGCGAAATGTGTTTGGGGTCGGTAAAACCAGTGGCCCCAGCTACATTCCCTCTGAGGCTTTTGCCAATAGCCTGCTGGAGCGTATGCAGCTAGGCAACCTGTGGCAGGTGTTGGCCAGCGATCGCATTCGCTGCTTTGCCCGAGATCGAGTGCTCACCCCCGTAGCCAGCATTCTCAGCGACCTCAAGGCCAATACGGGCAACGAGTTTTTGCTCAACACTGAGCTACAGCAGCTCGAGCAGGGCGTACACCAAATTATTGACGACTTTCAAACCGGCATTGTCCCCCTATCTGAGAGCCTAGATCGGGTGGTCAACCGCCTCGACGACTTTGGCCTCGTGGCCAGAGATGTGCTGCCCGACAACCATCCCCTGACCGAAACCTTTTTGCGCCGCCTAGACTATCTCAAGCGCGGCATCGCCAGTACCCCCACCGAAAAGGCGGCCCTGCTCAGCAAGCTGCGCCCCAATGTGGCCCAGCTGCTCGATATTTTTGACTCCCAAAGCCCCGCCTATGGTGAACTGAACCACTTGGCCCAGGGGGGCAACCCAGAGACCCAGGCACTGTTCAATCGTTTGGGGCAAGCGACGATTACCCCAGCCCTGCGCGATAGTTTGGCGGCGATCGCCCGCAAAACCGAGATCACCACCGACACCGTACGCGACGATGTGCAGCAGTTTGGCCACGAAATTGAGAAATGGTTTGACCGCAGCATGGAGCGGGCCACCGGAGTCTATAAGCGCAACGCCAAGGCCGTTGCCCTGCTGATCGGCATTGCCACCGCTGTCTCGATCAACGCCGACTCTTTTCACATCGCCACCCGCCTGGCAGTAGACCCCATTCTGCGCAACTCCATCACCCAAACCGCTGACCGTCTGGTGGCCGAGTCTGAGGGCGATTTCAGCCAAAATATGAACCAGGTGCAGCAGGCCGTCAACCAGGCCCTCGACGAGATTCCCTTTCCCCTGGGCTACGGCGAAGTAGTGGTGCAGCAGCAGCGGGCCGCTGAGCAGTCTTGGCCGATTCCCTTTATTCCTCGGCGCTTGCTGGGCTGGCTGGTCAGCGGCTTTGCCATCTCGATGGGGTCAACCTTTTGGTTTAACCTGCTCAAGCGGGTGATCGATGTCCGCAACACTGGGGATAAGCCAGAGGAGCCCAGGTAGGGTGACTGGGATATGGAACGGCAGAGCAGAATAACAGAGTTGATCATGGATTCATTACCCCCCGCCGCGCCAGAATATCTCTCTAGCCAGCCCCTCAATCTCTACAAAACTGCCGCCCTCGACGGGCTAGTAACCCAGGCGGCACCAGGGCGACACCTGCGCCTAGCCGGGCACCACGACCAGGGGGCCTGGGCTGTGGTTCTCTGCGAAGACGACTACCCTGGCTGGATCAGCGACGCCGATAGAGCATCGCTCCAAGCCGCCGACCAGCCCTACCGTGGCATTCTGCTCGACCGCCAGGCCGTCGAGCGGCTTCTGCCCGAGGTGATTGCCTTTACCCACCGAGCCATGGCCATCCCCAACACCTACCTGTGGGGCGGCACCGTTGGCCCCAACTTCGACTGTTCTGGTCTGATGCAAACCGCCTTTGCCTCGGCGGGCATTTGCCTCCCCCGCGACTCGTACCAGCAAGAGGCCTTTACCCAGCCCATAGACTGGGGCGACCTAGTACCGGGAGATCTGATTTTCTTTGGCACCCCAGAGCGCACCCAGCACGTAGCCCTCTACCTAGGGAAGGGCCGCTATATCCACAGCTCAGGTGCAGACCAGGGCCGCAACGGCATCGGCATTGATTCGTTAGACGACCGCTCACACCCAGTCAGTGCCGCCTACCACCGCCAGCTGCGCCGCCCGGGCCGGGTGATGACCAGCTACCTGAGCGACAGCCTTAAATCTGGGACATTATCAGGTGGGGAGCCTAGAATTTGATTTCCCTAATCTACTACCCGCAGCCGGCCCTGGCTCAGCGCTTCATAGACACGGTTAATCAGGACCGCATCGTTAGGGCTGAGGTCACGCTTGGAGAACATTGCCATTAGCTGCTGCTGGTCGTTGCGAGTTAGGCGACGGGCCGCAAACATTTTTTCGATCGATTGCTCAAGGTTTGACATGATGACGCACTCTGATTGGTCGAATCGGGGCTGTTGCAGGGGTGGCGGAAACTAATTTGAGCCATGCCCATTGAAACTGTAACGCTTTGTATAGTAATCCGATTTTAGTGTACGGCTAGATCGATGACCTCGGCGGTATGACTTATCTGTTTATTGAAGTTACATAATTAGACGAAGCTTCGATCCGTATTCCCACGGACAGGGGTGCAATGCTTTCGGACGGGGTTGGCCCCATTGCTCTTAAAGCCGAGGTTCACCAGGTATACTCGTGCCATAGAGGCATGGATTCAGCGGCTAATGCAGTACCTAGCGAAGGTTCAAAAAAAAGCATTCCTGGGCGGCGCGGAGCTTGTGCTGCTGGCCGAGCAGACCTCTGAATCGACCTGGACACAGCTGTCGTCAGAGCGGATGGTTGAAACGACCCGACTGTTGGCCTTTCAGGAGGGCAACCTAGTGTTGGTAGAGTTAGATAACCTCAACCAGATTACGGCGGTACAGGATGCAACCCCCTGGGTGCTGGGCCTAGTCGAGCACTACCTGTCCCACGGTGTTACCCCCGAAGCCCTTGAGCAAGAAATTGAGCGAGCTGAGCGATGGCGGCAGTCTCTTACCCTCAAAAGCCAAGAGGTTGATCGCCGCGCCCTTGAGACCGCCGCCCGCCGCGACGAAATTCAAGAGCTAGAGCGTAGCCTCAAGCAGGAGCGGGAGGAGTTAGAAGTTCGCTGGCAGGCGCTGGAGAGGCTGAAGGAGGAAGGGGAGTAAGTGGATAGGTGGGTACTTGCTCATCCCTCATCCACTCACCCACATCTCTCCCCGTCGCCCCTTGCCTCTGCCCTGACATCCTGATTGAATAGGGGCATTAAAAAGAGCTTGGGCAGAGACTTATGTACATCGTGCAGATCGCTTCGGAATGTGCCCCTGTCATCAAAGCTGGGGGCTTAGGCGATGTGGTCTACGGTCTGAGCCGCGAGCTAGAGAACCAGGGCCACTGCGTCGAGATCATTCTGCCGAAGTACGACTGCATGCGCTATGACCATATTTGGGGTCTGCATGAGGCCTATAGCGACCTGGTCGTGCCTTGGTACGGTACCGATATTCGCTGCGATGTGCTCTGCGGCTGGGTAGATGGGCGTTTGTGCTTCTTTATCGAACCCAAGTCGTGGGAAATGTTCTTTAACCGGGGCTGCTACTACGGCTGCGATGACGATCCGATGCGGTTTGCCTTCTTTAGCAAGGCGGCGATGGAGTTTTTGCTGCGCAGCAATAAGCGGCCCGATGTGATCCACTGCCACGACTGGCAGACGGGGCTAATTCCGGTGATGCTGTTTGAGATTTATAAGTACAACGGCATGGAGTTTCAGCGCACGCTATATACCATCCACAACTTTAAGCACCAGGGATTTGGCGGCGGCGAGATTTTGGCAGCGACGGGGCTAAACCGACCTGAGCATTATTTTCAGCCCTACCGTCTGGGCGATGACTTTAACCCCTTTGCCATCAACTTTATGAAGGGGGGCATTACCTACGCCAACCACGTCAACACAGTGTCGCCCTACCACGCCTGGGAAGCCCAGCACACCGACCAGGGGTTTGGCCTGGGGCACACGCTACACACCAACCAGCATAAGTTTTCGGGCATTCTCAACGGCATTGACCCCGAGGTGTGGAACCCCGAGAGCGATCGCTACATTCCCCACCACTACAGCCTCACCAGTTTTGAAGACAAGACCCTAAATAAGAAGAAACTGCGCGAGCGCCTGCTGCTAAGCCAAGATGACAAGCCCCTGGTGGCATTTATTGGCCGACTGGATGACCAAAAGGGAGTACATTTAGTTCACCACGCCATGTACTATGCGCTAAGTCGAGGAGCGCAGTTTGTGCTGCTAGGCTCAGCTACCGAAAAGGGTATCAACGACTGGTTTTGGCACGAAAAGCTCTACCTCAACGACAACCCCGATGTGCATCTGGAGCTGGGCTTTAACGAAGAGCTAGCCCACTTGATCTACGCCGGGGCCGACATGATTGTGGTGCCCAGCAACTTTGAGCCCTGCGGTCTCACCCAGATGATCGGTCTGCGGTACGGCACGGTGCCAATTGTGCGGGGCGTGGGTGGCCTGGTCAACACCGTGTTTGACTGGGACTACGACACCCTGCACGGGCAAGAACAGCGCAATGGCTTTGTGTTTTTCCAAAATGATACCGTGGCCCTAGAGTCGGCCATGAACCGCGCCTTTGATGTTTGGAACAGTGCCCCTGAGATCTTCCGTCGCATTGCCCAGCAGGGCATGGAGTACGATTTCTCGTGGAAAAATCCAGCGCAAGACTATGTGGAGCTGTACGAATATATTCGCCATCGGTAGTCTAGACTGATCCATACTGAGCATCGGCAGGCACCTGCCTGCCCCAGGCAGGTGCGATCGCAGTCTAAAACTGGGCAATCTGGGCTTAGACCTACCACTTGGCGTCGTTAGCGGTGCCCCTGATCGAATGTCTGCTGGATCTGATGCCACCCTGTCTAAACTTACGCGCGCTCAGCTACTTCGCGGCCAGGGAGATGCGCTCTATGCTATCGGCCGCTACAGCGAGGCTCTGACCAGATTTCAGGCGGCTTTGGCCCTCAACGATCAAGACCATGCGGTGTGGACCCTACAGGGGTTTTGTTTGGCGACCCTGAAGCAGTTTGAAGCTGCCGTTGAAAGTTTTAACCAGGCGATCGCCCGCTGCCCCGGCGATGGCCTAGCTTGGCATGGCAAAGGCCACGCCCTGGCCAAACTCAGCCATTTTGAAGAGGCCATTACCCATCTAGAGCGGGCGGTCAAACTCCTCCCCGACGACAACAAAGCTTGGTATAACCTGGGCACGGCTCAAAACCAGCTGCGCCGCTACAAAGATGCCGTCGCCAGCTTTGAACACAGCCTCAGGATCAATCCCCAAGACCATCGTGCCCGCTACAACCAGGGGGTGGCCCTGGGGGGCCTGCACCGCTATGAGGAAGCTCTTCAGGTGCTGCAACTGGCCCTCGACCACAGGCCCCACGCCCACTACATTTGGAACCAGCGGGGCACGGTGCTGATTCAAATGGGGCGCTACACCGAGGCCGTAGCGAGCTTTGACACCTCCCTTAGCCACCAGACCGACAACCCCAACGCCTGGTACGGCAAAGCTCGCGCCTACGCCATGGCCGGGGATCTAGAGCAAACCCTGCGAAACCTCTACCGCACCTTTGTGCTCAGCCCCTATATGTACCGGGTGATGGTGCAAATCGATGCCCATTTTGACGGGCTGCGGCAGCATCCTCGATTTAAGCAGCTGATTGACCCCTAAACCACTTTTCTCGGCTGAGAGTAAGATGGGGCATCGCTATTGCATCACCATCAAGCACCACTAGAGAATATGGCCATAGAGCATCCGCTGGGTACCGTTGCTATTCGTGGAGCGCTACTAGACTGCGTTGGCGACCCATTTTATGAGCCAGAGGCTGAGGCGGTGCGCTACATCGCCGACGGGTTGCTGCTGCTGCGCGATGGCCAGATTGAGGCCTTGGGCACCTATGCTGACCTGGTGTCTAGGGTAGGCGATCGCCCCTTGATCGACCACAGCGGCCAGCTGATCGTCCCCGGATTCATTGACACCCACATCCACTACCCCCAGACGGGCATGATGGCGGCCTACGGTGAGCAGTTGTTGGAGTGGCTCAACCGCTATACCTTCCCCACCGAGCGCAAGTTTGCCGATGCTGCCTACGCTCGCTCGGTGGCGGATCTGTTCCTCGACGAACTGCTCGAACACGGCACCACCACGGCCCTGGTGTTTGCGGCGGTGTTTCCGGCGTCGGTTGATGCTTTCTTTGAGGCCGCCGAGGCCCGCAATCTGCGCATGATCAGCGGCAAGGTGATGATGGATCGCAACGCCCCCGACTACCTCAGCGACACGGCCCAGTCGTCCTACGATGACTCCAAAGCGCTGATCGAGAAGTGGCACGGGCGGGGGCGGCTGCTCTACGCGGTCACCCCTCGGTTTGCGGGCACCTCTACCGAAGCTCAGCTAAGGCTGGCGGCGCGGCTTTTAGATGAGTTTCCCGATGTCTATCTGCACACCCACTTGTCAGAAAATGTCAACGAGGTGGCCTGGATTCAGGAGCTGTTTCCCCAATACGCTGGCTATCTCGATGTGTATGACCAGACGGGGCTGGTACGGGCGCGATCGCTCTTTGCCCACGGCGTGCAGCTCACCGATGCCGAGTTTCAGCGGCTCTCCGAGGCCAAAGCCGCCATCTCCTTTTGCCCCACCTCTAACTTATTCCTCGGCAGCGGGTTGTTTCGCCTTGAGCAGGCCAAAAACCTTGAGCACCCAGTCAAAGTGGGCCTGGGCACCGATGTGGGGGCCGGCACTAGCTTTTCGCTACTGCAAACCACCAACGAAGCCTATAAGGTGGCCCAGCTGCGGGGCCAAAAGCTCTCGGCCTTTAAGGCGCTGTTTCTCGCCACCCTGGGCGGGGCCAGGGCGCTGTGTCTAGAGGATAAGCTGGGCAGCTTTGACCCCGGCAAAGAGGCCGACGTTGTGGTGCTCAATCCGCAAGCTACCCCGCTGCTGGCCCTGCGCAACGAGGGCGGCATTCCCCCAACCCTAGAGGCGCTCGAAGACCTGCTATTTTCGCTGGTGATCTTAGGGGGCGATCGCGCCGTCACTGCCACCTACATCATGGGTGAACGGGCCTTTACCAAATCCTAGAGGTCTAGAAACCGGATCTCCCTAATGCGCTTGAGTAATACCAAATCCGAGTCAGATAACCCCGATTCACAAAAGGCCAAACCGTAGGGGCGTTGGCGTAGCCGAGCCAGAGGCTCTATGGCATTCGCCCTGCTGAATCGGGGGTAGCCAAGCAGGATTTGGTATAAGGAGTGCGGTTGAGAAGGAGTGCGGTTGAGAAAGGACGCTGCCTACCTACTTTCCCATCCCTTGGCTGCCGCTCCTGCGACCCATGTACTGCCCATGAATGCTGACCGCGTAGGGCACCAGATAGGTTAGCCCAGCAGAAAGCCATCGCGCCTGGGTCATGGTGCCCGATCGCACCGCCGCCCCGTGGTTGATGGCAAACAGCAGCGTACCGATGACAAAGGCCACTCGTACACCACGGCTGGCTAAATTCGGCGTCACCAGTGCTCTCAAGTAGCCATTTACCGCTGTCATGCGCTCATCTCCCACCTCTAGCTCCAGCCAGCCACACTAGCCCACTGGTATGGTCGAGTTCTGTAACAGGGCATCCCATATCTGGGCCTTGACCCTAAAAACTTAGGGCATACAGTTCACGCCAGTCCTTGCACCGTACACCGTACACCTTGAACCCCACTAACCTGCCACCTTTAATCCGGCAAACTACTTCAAGAAGCGATCACTGCTTTGACCAAATTTTCTTCCCACCGGCGGGGGGGGCTAGCGCGACGAATATTGCGCCAGATCTGGGTAGCGGCCAGGGTGCCGTCGGCCACGGCCACCGAGACCTGGTTAATGCCTTTTTTCAAATCGCCCAGGGCAAAGATGCGATCGTGGGCGGTTTTGCACATCTCGTTGGTGATCAGGTTTTCACCATCCCACTCTAGGCCGGCGATGCCCTTGAGGTAGTGGTTGTGGTAAATCGACCCCATGTTGATCAGGCCGGTGGTGGCCTCGACCACGGTGCCATCGGTCAGCTCAATGCCGCTCATTTTGTGGTGCGCGCCCAAAATTTTGGCGATCGGTGCTTCGTAGAGGGGGTAACCATAGTCGGCCAGCTTGGCCCGCATTTCGTCGCCGACGGTGCAGAGACCGTGGGTGAGTACCGAAATGTAGGGGGTAAACCAGTCGAGCACAAAAGCGGCGTTGATCTGCGACTCTTTGCCTGCAATGAGCACCGCTTTTTGATCCCACATGTCGAAGCCATCGCAGATCATGCAGACGTGCAGGGTGTAGCCCGCGTAGTCATAGACATTCTGCATGTCGTCAAGTTTGGGCAGCACGTCGATCACGCCCGAGGCTGCAATTAGATACTTGGTGCGAAATACAGGATAAATGCTGCTGTCTTTACCCACCTTGACCTGCACCGCTAGCTGGTCGCCTTCGTCTACCACGTCTTCGACGTAGCCGCGCAGGTAGTCGGCTCCCCAGTCTACAGCCTGCTTAGCGCCGTGGGTCAGAATATCGCGGCCAGGGGTGTCGGGGTCAACGCCCACGACATTACGCACTTCCTGCATCCACAGCGATCGCCCTCTGCCCTTTTCGACCACCAGGCACTTGAGGCCGTAGCGAGCCAGATAGATAGCGGCCGACAGCCCCCCCATGCCGCCGCCGATAACGATGGCGTCGTAAACCTGGCCGGTGCGTTCGTGGAGATTTTTGCGGGAGAGTTTCATAGCGGCGATGGATGGATGGAACTGCGGTGGAGCCTGGGCAGCAGGGCTGGCTAAGGCCGTACTTCTAGGCTAGAAGGCTTTTGTACCAAATCCTATCTGTATACCCCCGATTTGTAGGGGCATTGCACTGCAATGCTCCCTACGAGGTATCGATTTCGAATCGGGGTTGTGTGACTCGGATTTGGTATTAGATATCGAGATAGTAGAACCTAGTGGGCAATGCCCACTCTACGGCTGCCATTATCCCAGATCGAAAAAGCAAAGGGGATTACAACAACCCCCTTTGCCTAGCGCTCACCCAGGGGTGAGTCAAGGGAGCAATTAGCCTACGAAGGCCAGACGAGGCTCGGAGACACCGGCAGACTCGGTACCCTTCAGGTAAGCCAGCATGGTGTCGGCATCAGAGACCTCGAAGGGGTCAATGGGGCAATTGTCGCCGAAGTCAGGCTCTACAAAGATCTTCTCAATTTGACCGTCGTTGGCGAGCATGGAGTAGCGCCAAGAGCGCATGCCAAAGCCCAGGTTAGACTTATCGACTAGCATGCCCATCTTGCGGGTAAACTCAGCGTTGCCGTCGGGCAGCAGGAAGACATTCTTAGCGCCGACCTTCTGGCCCCACTGGAACATGACAAACGCATCGTTGACCGAGACGCAGACAATCGTATCAACGCCGTGGGCCTTAAACTCTTCGTATAGCTCTTCGTAGCGGGGCAGGTGGTTAGACGAGCAGGTGGGAGTAAAGGCACCGGGCAGGGAAAACACCACGACCTTCTTGCCAGCGAAGATGTCGCTGGTGGTCAGGTCTTGCCAACGGTAGGGGTTAGACCCACCCACCGACTCATCCCGCACGCGGGTCTTAAACGTGACTTCGGGTACATTTCCCGTAGCAACCATAGCAACCATAAATTACCTCTTTGTAGTTCTAGAACAACTTGACTGCATTTCCAGCCGCCGCTTCTTAACTCAGAATTATTCTGAGTTAAGAAATCTTCAATAGGTATATTAGCCTAAAATTCAGAATCTATCCCAAGTCAGACTGATTCTTAGGTGGGAATGCTAATATAGCAAACATAGATTATTGTGTTACGTCAAGATCTTGTCTGTACTGGGCGAGACTGCTGTAGCGCTAACGTTCCGGAGCCAGGGAAAATGTTGTCCCACGCCGATCAAATCGTCACTGTGCTTAAGTCTCGGGGGTTGCGCGTCACCCCCCAGCGCTTTGCGGTGTATGCCAACCTGCTGGGCCGCTACGACCACCCCACGGCCGACGATATTCTCAGCGACCTCAACCAGAGTGCGCCGACATCTTCTCAAGCAACGGTCTACAGTTCTCTTCAGGCGCTGCGCGAGGTCAACCTGGTACGCGAGGTGCTGCTCGAAGAGGGGGTCTGCCGCTACGACGCCAATATTGGGCCTCACCATCATTTTCGCTGTCAGTGCTGCGGCGCGATTGCAGACATTCCCTGGGAGACCCTGTCTAGCCTCAACCTGCAAACTCTCAGCCCTCGCTGGCAGATTGAGGGCTATGAGGTGACGGTGCGCGGGGTGTGCGATCGCTGCCAAGCCGAAGAATCCTAATGACTGAAATACCACCCGTTACGAGTGCCTGGCAGCTCAAGCCCTGGTGGTGTCAGCCTTGGTCAATTGTGCTGACTGGGGTTGCGATCGTAGGCGGTAGCTGGCTACTACTCCATCGGCTGTGGCTTACAGGCTTAGTGGCCATTCCTATCGGTGCATGGATGGGCTTCTTTGTGCTGCTCTGGCCGCGTCTGATGCGCGAAGCGGGCTACCTAGAGGCTATCCGACCTGCCCAGCAGCCCAACGAGAATTTGGAATAGCTCCTCCATATCCACTGGCACCCGATACAGATTTAGGTCTTGGTCGATCTGTCGCTGCCCTCGGTGCAGTCGCCCGAACTGCCAAACATCCCCGGTTGAGACAGCTCCATAGCTGACTGCCTGACACATCTTTAGGCGGCCTCCCAGGGTGGTAGTTGGCAGCACAAGGACTGGATCCTAGAGAACCAAATGCGGTCATAATACTGGGCTTCAGCTTTCTTAGAAGCAAAGCAGGGTTCAGGATCAACGG
>JBBSKN010000117.1:0-11139 GCA_038256265.1 Phormidesmidales cyanobacterium | reverse complement strand
GCCCCAGCTGTTTGCCCGCACCCTGGGGGTGCCCCAGGGCACCTTCACCGCCGATTTTTTGCAGCCCGCCGAGCAGCGCAAGACGGTTTTCGACGCCATTCTCAAGGTCGAAGACTACAAGCTGGCCTTTAAGCAAATGAATGCCCTGCGCCGCTACGCCGAAGACCAGGTGGAGGCCACCAAGGGGCAGATTGCCCAGTACGAAGAGTCTCTCGCCGCCTGGGACGAGCTGCGCCAGCGCCAGCAGACCCTAGCCCAAGCGATTTCCGCCAGTGAAGCCCGCCTGCAAGCGCTGGAGGCCACCCTAGCCATCCTACAAACCCAGCGCGACGGCTTTAAAGCCCAGGCCCAGCAGGTGCAAACCCTGACCAACCAGCGCCAGGGGCTAACCCATCAGCTAGAGGCCAAGCGGGCAGGCTTGGCCCGACTCCGGCAGTCGGTGCAGCAGGCTGAGCAGGCGATCTCCCTCTGCCAGGCCAATCGCGAGGCCTACGCGGGCTACCAGGCGGCAGAACAAGCGCTCCAGACCCTGGCCCAGGAGCAGCAGCAGCGCCAGCAACTGCAAACCGAGTACCAAACCCTGCAAACCGCCCAGGGTAAAAAGCAGGTGGAGCTGGCCCGCTGGCAAACCCAGCTAGAGTCATTTGCCGCCATTGAGCGCGATCTGGCCCAGCTTCAGCCCCAGATTGCGGCCCAGGTCGAGCTAGAGGGGCAGCGGCAAGTGCTTCAGCAGCAGCTCGACCAGTATCGGCAGCAACAGCTACAGCAGCAGCAGGGGCAGGCTCAGCTGGCCCTGCTCGCTCAGCAGCTAGAGCAGGCGATGCAGAACCGCGATCGCCTCACCGGCCTTCAGCCCCCGGTGGCCGAGATTGCCGGGCTAGAAGACCAGCGCGATCGCACCCAGCAGCAGATCAGCCGCATCGCCGCCGCCCGCCAGTTTGAGGCCGAGCTGAGCACCCTGGTCGCCACCAGCCAGCGCCAGGGCCAAGACCAACAGGCCGAAATTGACGCCATTCTCAAGGATTTAGCCGTCCTGGCCGAAAGCCTGCCCCCACTCTCTGGCCCCACCCTAGATCGCCTAGAGCAGGCCCTGCGGGGCAGCGCTGATCTGCACGGGTCGCTGCTGGCTGCCCTAGAGGCGATTTTGCACGACCTGGCCGACCAAACCGACGCAGCCGCCCTCAAAACTGCCCTCAAAACCCTAGAGCGCGACCTCAAGCAGCGCTACGGCTGGTGGGCTGAGCTGGACCAGCTGGCCGGGGTCACCACCCAAATTGATCAGCTCCAGCAAACCCAGGCGGAGCTAACCACCCAGCTGGAGGGGCTAACCCAGCAGCTCGCCGACCAGCCCCACCTCCAGAAAGCCCTAGCAGACCTAGATAAACAGCTCGAAACCCTAGGGCGACCCCGAGAAAAGAGCCAAATCTTGCAGCGCACCCTGCACGACAAGGCGCGGGTGGAGCAGGCCCACGAAGCCCAAGCAACGGCCCTGGGGGAGCTAGACCAGCAGAGGTTAACTCTGGCCCAACGGCTAGAGGGGTTCACCGATCTAGACCAGCGGCTGGCCCAGGTACAGCGCGATCGCACCCAGCACCAGCCGGGCTACAACCTCTACCTGCAAAACCAGCAGTTGGCCAACCAGCACGGCCCCCTCCAGGCTGAACTGGCCACCGCCGAGGGCGAGCTGGACGCGCTACAGCAGCAGCAGCAAGCGGTCGAGCAGACCTACCAAGAGGCGATCGCCAGCTTTGACGCTACCGCCGCCGTCACCCTAGAAACCACCTACGGCACCACCAAATCTGAGGCCGACCAGCTCTCGGGCAGCCTGCCCCAGCAGCGCCAGCGCCTGGTCGATATCAACCAGCAAATAGCTGGGCTAGAGGCGATCGCCCAGCGTTGCGACCAGGCCAAGCAGCAGCTCCAGGCCAAGGAAAAAGCCAGACGCTTCGTCAACTTTGCCCGCAAAGCCTACAACGAGGCCGGGCCGCGCATCACCGAGCAGTACGTGCGCAGCATTTCGCACCAAGCCGATCGCCTATTTCGCGAGCTGCTCGACCGCCCCAACGTCGCCCTAGAATGGACCCGCGACTACGAAATCATGGTGCAGGAGGGGCCAAACCACCGCCGGTTTGTGAATCTTTCCGGGGGTGAGCAGATGTGCGCCGCCCTGGCGGTGCGCCTCGCCCTGCTCAAGGTGCTGGCCGATGTTGACATTGCCTTCTTTGACGAGCCCACCACCAATATGGATCGTACCCGGCGGCAGGGGCTGGCCGAGGCCATTGGCCGGATCAAGACCTTTCAGCAGCTGTTTGTAATCAGCCACGACGATACCTTTGAGCATCTGACCGAGAACGTCATTTTGGTCGAGCGCGAACC
Source organism: Phormidesmidales cyanobacterium (assembly GCA_038256265.1). Classification (GTDB taxonomy): domain Bacteria; phylum Cyanobacteriota; class Cyanobacteriia; order Phormidesmidales; family Phormidesmidaceae; genus Nodosilinea. Next base: position 8,763 of record JBBSKN010000117.1, on the reverse strand, counting down.
CGATTAGTGGCAGGGCAGGTGTCCTCAGCGCCATCGCCATGACTATCGCAGATTTATTGAGGGCGGCGCGACTCCCCGTATGTGACCGCTGTCACACTTCGTCAGAACCTCGGAAACTACTCAAATCCAATCAACCTCCCGTAAAGATACGGAGAAAGGGCAGACCTATCGCCTTCCGTAGGGCATTCTGATTACAGATACAGCGACCGCAACCTATAGCGAACTCCTTATAAAAAGCGACCCCCGGTGCCTCGGCATCGGGGGTCATTATTTGGGGACAATCCCTGGGTTTTGCCAGGAGAACCCGAGTTTCTTTCTCGCTATCGCAGACTACCTATCGCAGTCAGTGGAAGAAACCCGGGTTCTGAAGCAGCAGGGTCAGGGTTTAGGTGCCCACGGTCCAGGAGTTGATGTAGATCTCCTGCTCGGGGGTGAGGCTGTCGACCTCAATGCCCATGGCCACCAGCTTCAGGCGGGCAATCTCCTTATCCACCTCGACGGGGATAGAGTGCAGGCCGGGTTCGAGGGAGCCTTTGTTCTTCACCAGGTATTCGCAGGCCATGGCCTGGTTGGCAAAGCTCATGTCCATCACGGCGCTGGGGTGGCCCTCGGCGGCAGCTAGGTTGACCAGACGGCCTTCGCCCAGCACAATCACCGACTTGCCGTTCAGCATGTACTGCTGGGTGAAGTTGCGCACCTGCTTGACTTCGCTGGCCATTTCGCCCAGCGACTTGAGGTCGATTTCGATGTCGAAGTGGCCAGAGTTGCACACCATCGCGCCGTCTTTCATCACCTCGAAGTGCTCGCGGCGAATCACGTGCTTGTTGCCGGTGACGGTGATAAACAGGTCGCCGACCTGGGCGGCCTTGGCCATGGGCATCACGCGGAAGCCATCCATGACGGCTTCAATGGCGCGCACCGGGTCGATCTCGGTGACGATGACGTTGGCACCCATGCCCTTGGCCCGCATGGCGGTGCCTTTGCCGCACCAGCCGTAGCCAGCCACAACTACGGTTTTGCCCGCCAACAGGACGTTGGTGGCGCGAATGATGCCGTCGAGGGTCGACTGGCCGGTGCCGTAGCGGTTGTCGAAGAAGTGCTTGGTGTCGGCGTCGTTGACGTTCATGGCCGGGAAGCTGAGCACCCCGTCGTTGAACATGGCCCGCAGGCGCACAATGCCGGTGGTGGTTTCTTCGGTGGTGCCGATGATGTCAGACAGCTGAGCCTGGCGCTCTTTCACCAGGGTGGCAACCACGTCGCTGCCATCGTCAATGATGATGTTGGGGCGGTGGTCGAGGGCGGTTTCGACGTGGCGGTGGTAGGTGGCGCTGTCTTCGCCGCGCAGAGCAAACACGGGAATGCCGTAGTCGGCTACCAGGCTGGCAGCGACGTCGTCTTGGGTAGACAGAGGGTTGCTGGCAATCAGGATTGAATCAGCACCGCCCGCTTTGAGGGCGATCGCCAGGTGAGCCGTCTCGGTGGTGACGTGGCAGCAGGCCGAAATCCGAATCCCTTCTAGAGGCTTCTCTTTGGCGAAGCGGTCTTGGATCTGGCGCAGCACAGGCATCTCGCGCCCGGCCCACTCAATCCGCTGCTTGCCCTGGGTGGCCAGGGAAATATCTTTAACGTCGTACTTAAATTGAAGACTTGTGGTCATAGCTTAACTATCAGCCCTATCGAATCGTTTCTGTGCCAGTTGCCAGCGTTCTTAGCTTAACGGAATTTTTACGTAGGGTACTGCCCCGCGCGCACCTCCTCACAAAACTGCTGAGCCGCCGCCACCGCCTGCTGTCTGAGGTTGGCGTAGACCTTGGCAAAGGGTGGCTGCCAGGCCGAAAGCCCCAGCACGTCTGCCGTCACCAGCACCTGGCCGTCGCAGTACACCCCGGCCCCAATGCCAATGGTGGGAATGCTCAGCGCCTTGGTAATATCGCGGGCCAGATCTGAGGGAATGTGCTCTAGAACAATGGCAAACGCCCCTGCCCGCTCTAGGGCCTGGGCTTCAGTGAGGATGCGATCAGCCTCGGCCTGCGTTTTGCCCTGCTTGCGAAAACCACCCAGCTGGTTCACCGACTGGGGCGTTAGCCCCACATGACCCATCACCGGAATGCCCCACTGCACCAGGCGGCGGATAGTTTCAACCACCTCGCTATGGCCTCCTTCCAGCTTCACCGCCTGGGCACCGGCTTCTTTGAGCATGCGCCCGGCGGCGCGAATGGCGTCTTCCCCGCTGGTCTGGTAGCTGAGGAAGGGCAGATCGACTACCAGCAGGGCATTGTTCACCCCCCGGCGCACGGCTTTGGCGCAGATCAGCATGTCTTCCATGGTCAGAGGCAGGGTGGTGTCGTAGCCCAGGGCCACCATGGCGAGAGAATCGCCCACTAATATGATGTCGGCCCCGGCCCCATCGACAATCTGCGCCGACATCACATCCCAGGCGGTGAGCACGGCCAGGGGCTGCGTCGGCTGGCCCGTCTGCTTCCACCGCAAAATTTGATCAACGCTGACGGCCATGGGCTGCGCCTAAAAAGGGGTCTAGTTGTCAGAATAACAAACCGCGCCCCTTCAGTCGTTAGCTACAACTTGCCCTGGCTCTTGATGCGCAGATAGCTCTCCACCAGCGGGTCTGAGATCTGATGGGCGGGGGCGTCGAGCACCAGCACGCCGCGCCGTTTGAGGCGGGCGAAGGCGGCCTCGCGCTGGCTCAGTAAATCCAACGCCACCGCCCGCTGGTAGGCGGCATCGACCTCGGCGGTGGGCTGGTGGGCTTGGCTATCAATTGCCGGATCCCTCAATGTAATGCAGAAGGGCAGGTGGCGGGGCCGCAGGCGGGCCAGGGCCGAGAGCAGCTCAGCGCTGGCGGTTTCATCGACAATGTCGGTGATGATCACCACCAGGGAGCGGCGGTGCTGCTGCTGGGCGGCGTGGGTGGCGGCAGCTAAGTAATCCGATTCTTCGAGCACCGGCTGAATGGGGGTGAGGCGCTCAATCATCTGCTGAAAGTTGGCCCGCCCGCCCTTGGGGGGCAGCCAGGTGTGCAGGGTGCGATCAAATACACCCAGACCGACGCGATCGCCCCGAGACACCCCCGCCAAGGCCAGCGACAGCGCCGCATTCATACCCCAATCAAAGCGGGTTAGCCCCTGCACCTGGGCGGTCATCAGCCGACCGCGATCCAGCAAAATCAGCAGGGTTTGCTCGCGCTCAGGCTCTAGCACCCTCACCAGGGGCTGGCTGAGGCGGGCGGTGGCCTTCCAGTCGACAAAGCGGAGGTCGTCGCCGGTGCCGTACTCGCGCAGCTCAGCAAACTCGGTGCCCACGCCCATGCGCCGCTTTTGCTTGAGGGTGCCAGTGGCTTGCAGGGCCAGTTTGACCGAAAGCTGGTTGAGGCCGATCAGATCGGGGTAGACTGCCACGGTGTCGGCGGCGGGCACCGTCCAATCGGCCCAGGCCAGGCCCAGGGGGCCGCGCTGTTGGATCTGGAGGTCGCCCCAGGCATATTCGCCCCGCTGCTTGGGGTTGACGGTGAAGGTAATGGTTTCGGGTTCCTTGCCACTCAGAGCAATTTCCAAGGGCATCGGGGTGCCGTCAAAGGCGGGGGGATAGTTGTCGTAGAGGCGCAGGCGAGTAGGGCTAGCGGATTCCCCATGCAGCGAGATTGGGTTGTCGCGCCCTATGGATAGCCGATGTAGCGGATCCCGTTTAATCTTGGCACGACGGGATTGGACTCGAAACCCATCCCAGAACATCACGGCTAGCACTGCGCCATTGAACATCAGCAGCGTCAGCAGCGCCACTACGATGCGGTTGGGTACGTCAAAAAAATTGGTCAGCAGGGTGGCGACCACCCCGCCCCCAATCAGCAGTCCGTAGGTGCGCCCGGTGGGGAGGATGGCCATTAGCGGGGCACCGCCACGCTGTCGAGGATGCTGGTGATGATGCGATCGCAGGTCAGCCCATCCAGCTGGGCCTCGGCGCCCAGCATCAACCGATGGCGCAGCAGCGGCATCGCCACCGCCTTGACATTGTCGGGGGTGACAAACCCTTGGCCGTGGAGCCAGGCGTGGGCCTTGCTCGCCGCCAGCCACTGCACCGTAGCGCGGGGCGAGGTGCCCAGATCCAGGTCAGCGTGCTGGCGGGTTTTGTGGGCCAGCGCCAGCAGGTAGTCGAGAATCGGTTCCTGCACCGGTATGGCCTTGACTGCCTGGCGGGCGGCGAGAATGTGCTTGGCCGCCACCACGGGTTTGAGCTGTCCCACATCGAGCCGCTTGGCCTCAAAGCCGCCCTGGGCGTTGAGCAGCATTTGCTTTTCTGCCGCTGCCGCCGGGTAGCCCACCACCAGCTTGAAAAGAAAGCGGTCCATCTGGGCCTCGGGCAACGGATAGGTGCCCTCAAACTCCAAGGGGTTCTGCGTTGCCACCACCCAAAAGAGGTCCGGCAGGGGGTGGCTGGTGCCGTCTAGGGTCACCTGCTGCTCTTCCATGGCTTCGAGCAGGGCCGACTGGGTTTTGGGCGGGGTGCGGTTGATCTCGTCGGCGAGCAGCACCTGGGTAAACACCGGGCCTTTTTTGAGGGTAAAGGTGCGGCTGGTGAGGTCAAAGACGTTGGTGCCCGAGATATCCGACGGCAGAATGTCGGGGGTGAGCTGAATGCGGCCAAAATCGGCCTGGATCAGCCGCGACAGGGCACGTACCAGCAGGGTTTTGCCCGTGCCCGGCACCCCTTCGAGAATCACGTGGCCCCCGGCCAACAAAGCCACCAACAGCTCCTGCACCAGGGGTTCTTGCCCCACCACTACGCCGCTGAGGGTTTTGCCAATGCGGGCGATCGCCGCCTGTAGGTCACTCTGTTGCTCGCTCTGCCGCTCAGTCATGGCCTGCCGGGGTCTCCTGGGTAGGGGAATGAAGGGATTGTAACCGTTTCAGCCAGTCGCGCAGCTGGCGATCGTCCTTGGGACTGGGCGGGTTGAGCAGGTTGGCCAGATCGGCGGCGGGGCGATCTGGCCGCTGATTCCACGCCGCCTGGAGCTGCTCTACGGGCAGCGGGGTGTGGCCTAGGCCCAGGTCTTTTTGCAGCCGCACGCGCTCGGCCTGGCCCAGGGTTTGCACCACAAAATCGTGGCTGTTGGCCTTGTGCAGCACCCCTGCTAGGGCTTGAATATAGGCCCGGCTGTTGTCGATGACGGGGGGTTGCAGATGGCGCCGCTGGCCCAGGCGGCGGTTTAGGGCCAGCAGCGCGATCAGCGTTACCACTAGCGCTTGGCTAGCGAGAATTAGCAGGGGAGTGCGCGCCAGATAATTTAGCCAGCTGTCACCGCCGACTTCAGCGGCGATCGCATCCTCATCCCGATAGCCGTGCAGATATTCATCGACCCACACCCGCCCGCCCTCACGAGTCACCAGCTCTGTCAGCAGGGCAAAGTTGCCGGGCTGGTCGCGGTAGGCATTGGCCCCCAGGTGGGGCGTAGCCGCCACCACAAACTGCCCCGAGTCGATGGTCTGCCGCCAGACCACCGCGCCATACTCGTCGTCTAGCTCGGTGAACCGGCGGCGATTGCCCTGGCTGCGTCCAGCGGGATAGCGACGGCGGGTGTCGATCTGCACCGGGCCAACCTCACTGGCCAAGGTCTGCGAAAAGGGTGCAGCCGTTACCGGCGTTTTCACCCCCAGCACCACCAGTCGATGGCCCGCTTCTAGCCACTCGGGTACCCAGGGCAGCAGGGCGGGCAAATCTTGCTGGTCAATAAACGCGGGCAGCACCGCTAACAGAGTTTCAGCCTGGGCCGAGGAGTCTTGCACCAGGGTGGTGAAAGTGTCCTCATCATTTTCTAGGCGCTCTAGCAGATCGCCCACCGGGCGCTGCCAGCGCTGCACGGTCACCCCCTGCTGCTCTAGCGATTCGTACCAGGCGCTGTAGCCCGCCGGGCCACGGTGCCAGGTCGAGCCGCTGTCGCGGCGGCTCGCAGCGGGCGCGCCCAAGATCAGCAGCCCCATCAGCAGCGCTAGGGCCACCAAGCCGACGATCAGAGTGCGGCGGTTCCATGGCAGATTGCGCGTCACAACTGAGCAATCTCCTGGTAGGCGCGGCGGCAGCGCTGGTAGGTTTCTTCGGTGGCCGGGGCGTCGCCGTAGGCCAGCCGCTCGTGGGTGCGAATCAGCAGCTCGTAGGGGCGGCTGGGGTTAGCGGCCATGCAGTCGAGATATTCGCCATCGGTGCGGCTGGCTCGGTAGAGCACCGCTTCGCTGTCATTGAGCCGAGCCAGCCCGGCCATATAGAGGGCCTTGCAGGCGGCGGCATAGTCACCCTGCTGGGCCAGCCGATGGGCCTCGCGCCACCAGTGGGCGGCCTGCTTGAGGGCCGCTTCGGTGGGGGCAGAGAACTGGGTCGCCCCGGTCTTGGCCTGCCGCTGCCGCTGGTCGAGATAGGCGATTATGCCCCGGTAGATCAGCCAGCCCGTCCACAGGGTAAGAGCCGCCACCATCAGCCAAAACAAGCCCTCGGCCACCGGCCCCAGCCAGGGCCAGCGGGGCACCTCGGGGCCATCAACGTCAACACGAGAAAACTGGTACTCAAACCATTCGCCCAGATTTTGCATGGCCTGGCGCAGCTGCCAGGCAGGCGAGTTAATCCGGTGGGGCAGGTCAGCCATGGCGGAGGAGTCTTAAAGCTGGCCCCATTATGGCTCAGGAAGGCAGGGAATCCAGCGCCGGGAGTAGACAGAGTAGGAGAGCGGTTTTTGCAGAGGTGCGATCGCAGGCAAACCCTAACGCTTTTCCTGTTCTAGGTCGATCTTTAGGGTCAGCCGCAGGGGCAAAAAGATCTGCCAGCGAATAGCGATCGCCCGCACCCCAAAAATTACCCCCATCGCCACCACTCGGCTCAGGGGCGACGGCATCAGATGCAGCAGCACCACGTACAGCACGCCCCCCAGTAAGATCGGCGTGGCGTAAAGCTCCCGCGACAGCAGCAGCGTGGGCCGATGGGTCACCACATCGCGAATAATGCCCCCGGCAATACTGGTGATTAGCCCCATCACCACCGCCACCGGGGCGGGGTAGCCAAACAGCAGCGTTTTGTCGATCGCCTGCACCGCAAACAGAGCCACCCCCATGGCGTCGAGGTACGACAGCAATCGCAAAGGCAGCTTGAGAATAAAGCGGATGCCCACAAAGGTGGCAAACGACGACCCTAGCGCCACCCAAAAGGAGGTCAGATCCAGCAGCCAAAACACTGGCACATTGAGAATTACATCCCGTAGGGTGCCGCCACCGATGGCGGTCAGCAGGCCCACCACTACAATGCTAAAGATATCTAGGCGCTGGCGGGCCGCCGACAGCACCCCAGACACGGCAAACACCGCCACCCCCACCTGGGCCAGAAAATATTCCACGGGTCTACTCCAGCAGAGCCATCCGGGCTTAGATACCTGCCGATTATCCCCTACTGCCGAGGTCTGGCTCAGCCCCAATGGAGTGGTGAATGAACAGACGACCGGCGGCGATCGCCACCTCACTGCTGGGGTATACCTCGCCGTCGTTGAGCACCGCCAGCTCAGGGTTGATCACCCAGCAGCGGTAGCCCGCCCCCTGGTGATAGGTCACCCCCGCCACCCAGCCCGGGAACACCGACACATGAATCAAACGGCTCATATCCATCGGCATCGGCCCCTTTAGCCCGGTAACGCCTGCTTAAACCCGCCCAGCGATCTATCTTGGGCCTTTTCAATTTAGTTCAAAAGTACTATATTGCTGTAGTGAAGACAACGCCCCTGGGTCGTAGTCCCCGCCGCCACCCAGCCGGTGGGTCTTCTCCAACCTTCCCTAGAAAGTAGCTGTCCTGCTCGGGCAGAAGTGGGGTTTACTAAGGGCACCGTTCTGCTTCGTCTCGCTCTCGTCCTCAACCCGTCGACTCACCTCCCCCCACCGCTATGGCATCTAAAAACAACGCCGGTTCCGAAAAGCAAAAAGCCCTTTCCCTGGTGCTTGGCCAGATTGAGCGCAACTTCGGCAAAGGTGCCATTATGCGCCTGGGCGAAGCCAGCCGCATGACCGTCGAAACTATTCCTACCGGGGCGCTAACCCTAGATTTGGCCCTGGGGGGCGGTCTGCCCAAGGGTCGGGTGATCGAGATCTACGGCCCCGAAAGCTCGGGCAAAACCACCGTCGCCCTCCACGCCCTGGCGGAGGTGCAAAAATCTGGCGGGGTGGCCGCCTTTGTCGATGCCGAGCACGCCCTCGACCCGATCTACGCCAAAGCCCTGGGGGTCAATATCGATGAGCTGCTGGTGTCGCAGCCCGACACTGGTGAGATGGGGCTAGAAATTGTCGATCAGCTGGTGCGCTCCGCCGCTGTGGATGTGGTGGTGATTGACTCAGTGGCGGCCCTGGTGCCCCGCGCCGAGATCGAGGGCGAAATGGGCGATACCCACGTGGGCCTCCAGGCCCGTCTGATGAGCCAGGCGCTGCGCAAGATTACCGGCAGCATTGGCAAATCGCACTGCACGGTGATCTTTCTCAACCAGCTGCGGCAAAAAATTGGCATCTCCTACGGCAACCCAGAGGTCACCACGGGGGGCAACGCCCTCAAGTTCTACGCCTCGGTGCGGCTCGACATTCGCCGCATTCAAACCCTCAAAAAGGGCACCGAAGAGTACGGCATTCGCGCCAAGGTGAAGGTGGCTAAGAATAAAGTCGCGCCGCCCTTTCGCATTGCCGAATTTGACATTCTCTTTGGTCAGGGCATTTCGACCATGGGCTGCCTGGT
>JBBSKN010000116.1:0-11281 GCA_038256265.1 Phormidesmidales cyanobacterium | reverse complement strand
CTATCAAAAGGGGCGAACCGCGACTGACGAGTTCAAGCAGGAGATGCCCATTCGCTTTGACGAGTACCTACCGCAATGGAACTACATCGCACGGCCTCAACCCACCTAATTTTGGAAGTTATTAAATTCTCATTCCTAAGCCACCTGCACCGGCTGAGGATCTAAACAACTGACCTGCACATCTTGCACCTCAACGTGGGTGGTGCCGTCGGTGTTCAACGCCAGATCAACCAGCTGATCGAGCAGGTCTAGACTCTCAACATGACCGCTGAGAATGACCGCTGAGCCACGCTGCTTGACGGTGAGTTGCCGCACCGCGCCGCGCCCCACCTGGCTGTGAAAGCTCGCCTGAATGCGTTTGGCCAGCCCGTAGTAGTCGTACTCGCCGCCTAACCCTACTCGCTCGGGGGGGATGGCCGATAGCTGAGCGATCGCCTGGGTGACATAGTCAGGCTTGGCATAGCAAACCCCACGAATGGTGTGGCCCACTGCCGTCAACGATTGCACGATTTTAGCCATCTGAGTCTGACCCCTTCTGTCTAGTTAGACGAAAACCAGCTTTTGGACAAAAACCAGCACCACAGCCATGGAACCACTACAACCTAGCCCTAGGGCAAACCCCTATTTAAAGCTAAGCGGTAGATGCCCAATCCTAGATACCAATAAGTCTGCTCCGATTCCGCAACAAACTTAAAGATCGTATGAATTATATTACGGGCTTCCCAGCTAGATTACGTATCATTTACAACCGTTAATTACCTCGAGCGAGGCAAATTGACGGTTGCAGCGACACTAGCTTGTAAAGATTTGACCAAGCTGTTCGACTTATGGGTTTGACCTAGCCAGGTTGTCGAAGGTTCCCGACCGGAAGAAATTGATTGGTTTTGACTCCGGGCAATGGCCCCAGAGTGCCCCCAGAGCAGCGCTTAGCCCTTAACATCCTCAGTCAACAGGGCTACGGCGTAGGCGGCGATGCCCTCCTGGCGACCCACGGGGCCAAGGGTTTCGTTGGTGGTGGCCTTGACCCCCACCTGATCGGGGGCGAGGCCCAGTTTGCCCGCTAGGCGCGATCGCATCGCCTCGATGTGAGGTTTGAGCTTCGGCTGCTCGGCCACCACCACCGAGTCAATGTTGCTGATCTGCCAGCCCCGCGATCTCACCATGGCATTGACCTGCTCCAGCAGCTTGAGGCTGTCGGCCCCGGCCCACTCTGGGTCGCCGGGGGGAAAGTAGAGGCCAATATCGCCTAGGCTCAGTGCCCCCAGCAGGGCATCCATGATGGCGTGGGTGAGCACATCGGCATCGCTGTGGCCATCTAGCCCCAGGTGGTGAGGAATGGTGATGCCGCCGAGGATGAGCGATCGCCCCGCCACCAGCCGGTGAATGTCGTAGCCGTTGCCAATTCTGATCCCCATAGGTGTGTGTCCCAATGTTTTCACAGTCACATTAAAGCTCTCTATAGCAGGGCGGCGACACCGAGACCCACCAAAAACCATGCGGTGATGGGGATTTTTTGGGGGGGGTAGCGGTGGGGAATTGCGTGGGGCAGCGACTTAGCTAGCCAATCAGGTTCTTTGGGCAGTGCTTCGCCGATGGTGGGAGCCTACTTGGGCTGCGTGACCATCATTTGGCTGAGGTTGTAGAGGGCGCGATCACACTTTTCCACTTCTTTGGCCAGCCCCATGGATTGGTACAATGCCCGTGCAACCTCGTAGGCTTGGCGCACATCCCATTTTTGGTCAACCCTGACGAAGGCATTGCCAAGGTTGAAGAGAGAATTAGCTTCGCCACGGTGATCGCCGATCTCTCGCATGATCGCTAAGGTTTGCTGAAGGTACTCAATAGCCTGTTGGTATTGCCCTAGCGAATCGTACGCAATGCCCAAGCTACCGAGGGAATTGGCCTCACCACGGCGATTGCCGATCTCCCGCGCGATCGCTAGCGACTGCTGGTAGTACTCAATCGCCTGGGGGTATTGGCCCAACAAATAGAATGCAGCACCTAGCCAATTCAAGGTGTTCAATTCACCGTTGCGATCGCCCAATTCCCGGTACTTACCCAACGCCTGCTGATAATAGTCCACCGCCTGAAACGGTCGCCCGCACTTCCTCAGCGCATCTCCTAAATTGCGTAGCGATCTAGCCTCGCCAGCAGGATCGCTTTTGGCCTTGGCTAGGGACAGGGCTTTTTCGTACAGCTCCAGAGCTGGCTGGTACTGGTATTGGCCTGCATAGGCGCTCCCCAAGTTGTTGTAGAGCGTAATTAGGAGGGGCGACTCAGGGGCCGTTTGCTCTAGCTGGGCAACTTGCTGTTGCAGATCCTCAATAGCCACCGGGCTACTCTGATCTTCTGTCCCCATCTCGTGGCTAGGCACCATCGCCATCCCACCCAGCTTCGGCGCTCGCGCCTTGGCGACAAACTCAAACACGCCGCCGCGCCAGCTCCAAAAATCGGGGGCCTGCTGGGCCAGGCGAGTCGCCACCGCATCCGGCAGCCACAGCACAATCGGGAAAGCAAACTCCCGCAGCGCCTCCCGCGTCCACTGCAACGAAAAGAAAAACTTCTCCTGCTCAGATTTTTCATCGCTCAGGCGCACCCCCAGTAGCTCGCCCGCGTTGAGCACCGTCACCACGGCGGGTGCCCCCGCTTGCAGGGCCGGGGTTTGGGCCACCAGTTCTTCTAAAGTGGCGCGCAGGCTGGGGCGCTTGGGGTCGAGGCGGGCGCTCAGAGTAGCAATGCCCTGGGCCTTGAGGTCGGCTTCGTAGGCGGTGATCAGCTGGTCTTGCAGGTTGCGATCGTCGGTAATGGCCACCAGCAAATCAAGCTGCTGGCTGTTGAGGGTCAGCGTCAGCAGCAGCTTGCGATACTCGCGATCGTTCAGGGGGGTGAGGTCGGATGAAGGCATTGGGATCTGCCTGTGGGGGGTAGATCCCAGGGTTCTTCAAGAACCCTGGGATCTTGGGAAACTAGATCAGATTTTTGCGTTTCAGCAGGTCCGTGACTAGGGGGTGCAGGTCGTACCAGAGGTCGTCATTCTCATATTCCAACACATACAGCCCGTGGAGGAGCTCTAAAAACTTAGGATCGCCTGTGTCGGGGGGCGTAAACGACTCGTAGGTTTGGCGCAGCAGCTTGTAGAGGTTGTTGCCCAGGGGGGCGGGCGTATTGCTTGCGGAGTTCTCGCACAGCGGCGGTTAAAATCTCGCCATTGATTTTCACGTTGAGGTTTTCAGGTTCCAGCTCAAACCGCAGCATGCATTCGCGACAGCACTCTTGCCCCAAGCGCACTAGCTCTCGCAGCACGCCGCCGCTGAGCAGAACCATTTGTCGCAGCACCTCGGGTTCAATCAGGTCGGCATCAATACGCCGTTCTAGAATGCTTTGCAGTCGCGCGACGTTGGCCTCAAGGGGCTGGGCGTCGGGCTGGTGGGAGGCGTCGCGGCTAAAAAACTTGGTGACTGAGAGCAGCAAAATCGAGCTTTGGGTCTCTAGGATTTCGACCAGTTCTGGCTCTCGCACTACCGCAATGGGGATGGTAAACAGAATGCGAATTTGCGGGGAATAGAGGGCGTTGATGTTGTCGCGGAAGATCGGCTCCACCACGCTTAGATCGAGCTTGTCGAGGTCGTCGATGATCACCAGCACCTCTTTGCCCGTGGCCACCTGAATGGCGGCGGCGATCTGGTCGATGTGCTGAGCTAGCTCAGAAACCCGACGCTCGTAGGTCTCTTTGATCTCCTGGCGAAAGGAGTCTTCTTTTTGAAGTTTGGCAGTAAACACTTTGAAAAAGTCGCCCCCGAGGGCAGTCTCTTTCTTGAGTTGGTCGGTGTAGGTGACTGATTTGGTTTGGGTAAACCAGCTCTTCAGGCTCTCGCGAGTGCTCTCAGGAATCGGTACATCGTTGCGGATGGCTCGCCGCAACAGTCGTAGGGCGATCGCATAGAGAATGTTGATGTGGTTCACATCCGACATCTCCACCATGTTGGCAATGGAGAAAAACTCGACGAACAGGCCGCGCTTACGCACCTCCAGGGCCAGTTCGTTGAGCAGGGTGGTTTTGCCGCAGCCCCGGTGCCCCGTAAAGATCAGCTTACCGTTGGCTTCGCTGGCGACAATGGCGCTGCGCAGTCGGGCCAGGGTCTCGGGGCTGTGGGTAATGCGAAACCGCTCGATGTCTTCTGACTTGAGCAGTGGAAACAGATTGAGTTTGCGGTAGGTGTCGATATACCGCTGGTAAAGCTCGTTCACCGCGCCAGCCCCGTAGAGAACCTAGCCCATCATACCGAAGGCGGCGGGGGAATCATGCTCTCCAGGGCTGTTTGCAGGTCAGCGGTGAGCTGGGCGACGGCCTGTTTGCGGCTGGCTTTGTAGTCGGGGAAGCGATCGCTCATCGAGATCGCTTCCCCCACCGTCAGCAGCGCCCGCTGTGGCCCCAGCTTGGGGCGCGGGAATGGGTTTTCGCCCTGAATCAAACACATCGTATCGCGCAAGATCATCACCGTTTCGGCAAAGCGCTCGGCGGAGGGGCACTGGCGCACGTACTGCCCGGTAACGGCGACAAAATTTTCCACCAGGCGCATGTGCCACATGCGCAGACTCGCCTCTTCGGCTTCGCGGTCGGCCAGCCCTCGTTCTACCGAGGAGAGGGGGCGATCGCTCGCCAGGTCTTGGCGAAAGATACGATCCCACCCGGCCTGCTCAATGCGGCGGCAGCGGTCTATCAGGCTGCCCCGAGGCGGCAGTTTGAAGTAGGTTTCAACCACCTCAAGGGCCGCATTCATCAGGGCTTCGAGGCGATGGCCCAGAGCCCCAGGGTCATCCTTAGAGCTGGGCGACAGCGCCGAGTCGTAAACCCGGTTGTAGTAGCCTTCCATCAGCGTCAGCAGGTGTTCGCCCAGGCCATAAAGCCTCTGGTAGCGTTGCTCTATGGCCGCTGCGGCGGTATCGCCTGGGGCATAGACGGGGGTGGGAGCTGCCAGGCCGTTTTCTCGCTCTAGGCGGTCTAGCCAGCGATCAAGTTCTGGCCAGGGCGGAGTGAGGTAGCGGTAGGCAATGCCCAGGGGCAAAATGACAACCTGCTCGGCCCGGCCCTGGCTAAGCATATCTTCGGCACACCAAAAGCCCATCTGGGCAACCCCCGGCTCCAGGGGGCTAACGATTTCGGTATGGCCGTTGTTGCCCCCTTCTGGGGCCGCCGCCAAGGGCAGGGTACCGTTGGCCAAAAGGGTGCGGGCTGAGCGCAGCCCTTGGCGATCAACCTTGCCCCGCTGAATGGGGGTGCCCCCCAAGCGGCTGTAGATCCACCCCACCCATCTGCCGGCCCATAGGGGAATGCCGCGATCGTAGATGAAGTGGGCGTGAACCGGGCCCTTGAGGTCAATGCCCAATTCTCTAGCGCGCTGTGGCACCGCGCGCCACATTAAATCGGCCAAACAATAGGGGTCGAGCGGGCTGGGGTGGCGAAAGGCCAGGAGCAACCGGGTTTCTCCGGCACTAAAGGTCTTGAGCAAATGCACCAGCCCATCGACGTTGACCACATCCACCTGCCGAATCTGCTCGCGCCAGCGCATCCAGTAGGGCAACGCCAGGCGGATGACGGCAAGCACCCGAGGATCAAAGGCCGGAGGAATAAAGCTGAGGGGGGGCTGGGCGCGGGTAGAGGGATAAACCACGGGTTGACCCAGGAGCTAGGGCTGAGAGAACAATCCGATAATATCGCCCCGCAGATAATCGCTCTAGAAATAGATGGAATAGTGCGGATGACAAGGGCTGGGCGATCGCAGCGTTTTGAAGCAGATCCGTGAATCTACTGAGAAATGATAAAGCTTCTATAAGCAACGTCCATTCCGGCATTGTGCAACCCATCGAAACCCAGTTTAATGGCTAGAAGTTTGGCCCCCTAGGCTAAACCCCCTGAGGAAAATCGTCACGTGTGATTATCACAGTCCCTAAGGAGTTTCTACAGCGCTCATAGATGTCTTTCTGCATGTCTTTGTAGATATCTTGATCAACGCTTAAGCGCAGATGCATAACCAGGTCACGACAACCACGACCCAACACAACGGAGGGGCTACGGCCTGAGCTGCTGAGGTTTGTGGGTGACCTGTTCTAGAGACGTAGTTAGCGGTAATAGACGGTTCGTTATGATTTCCTCACGATCTTTTTCTGCCGATGCGGAGCCACGCTCGTTTAGCGCTGCGCCCGCCCGCCACGACAGCAGCAACGTGGCCTCGCCCCCCTGGCTTTTAGACACGCTCTTTCGCAACCTGAGCTACGATCTAGAGCAGGTAGCCGAGATTATCGACCCCATTCTGACGGCCCAAAACCACTGCCACCGCACCGACTGGTATGTGCAGGGCATCGTATCCGACCAGCGCGCCTTTCTAAGCACCAACATCAACGGCGATCGCGCCATTCAAGTCACCCTGTGCAGCACCCGCTGGCTGCTGGGCCAGGGCGATCACTGTGCCGTTATCATGCCCCTGTCCGGCATTGCTGACTGCCACGCGGCGCTCAACTTTGAGCCGGGGCAGGGGTTCTTTCTCACCGACCTGGGCACGGTGGGGGGCACCTGGGTGAATGGCCGCCGCCTCGACCCCGCCCAGCGCCACTACCTGCAAGACGGCGACTTGATCAAGCTGGGCAGCCTGCGATTTGAGTTTTTGCAGCAGCACTGTGACCAACCCGTGTGGGATTTTGACTAGCCCCGCTGATAGCGCATGCCCGGCAGCTGGGTGACTAGCCCCAGCAGCTCTAGCTGCACCAGGGTAGCCAGCACCTCGCCGGTGGGCTGGCCCAGGTCTTGTACCAGGCGGTCAAGGGTGATGGGTTCGTCGGTAATGGCGGCGAGCACCTGGGCCATGGCGGGCGGCAGCGGCGGGGCCGGGGTTGGGCGGGGGGCGGGTCCCGCTTCTATTGGTGCAATCGCGCCCGGCTTGACAGCCGGTGACGCGATCGCACCTAGCTGCGGTAGCTGCCCTAGAGCAGCAATCAGGGTCATGTCGTTTAACACCATCTGAGCACCCTGGTTGATTAGCGCCAGGCAGCCCTCGCTGTTGAGGTTGTCTAACGACCCCGGCAGCGCAAACACGTCGCGGCCATAGTCGTTGGCCAGGTGCGCGGTAATCAGCGCCCCTGATCGCGCCGGGGCCTCGGTCACCACCACCGCTCGACTCAGCCCCGCAATAATGCGATTGCGGCGCGGAAAGTGCCCCCGGTCAGGCGGGGTGCCGTTGGGATACTCGCTCAGCAGCAGCCCCCGGCGGGCAATGCCCTCTTGCAGCGCCTGATTGGCGCTGGGGTAGGCCTGATCTACCCCGGTACCCAGCACGGCGATGGTGAGACCGCCGCTCTCTAGCACCTGCTGGTGGGCGTGGCGATCAACCCCCTTCGCCAGGCCAGAAATCACAATCACATCGTGGGCCGCTAGCTGCTGGGCCAGGCGGCGGGTCCACCGCTGGCCGTAGGCTGAGGGGGTGCGGGTGCCCACAATCCCCACCGAGGGCATGGTTTGCAGGGCGCTGACTAGCTCTGGGCGGCCCCGATAGTAGATCAGCGGCGGCGGGTCGGTAATTTCGTAGAGCAGCGCCGGATACTCAGCATCGGCGGGCGTCCAAAAGTTAGGATGCTGCTGCTCGTAGCTGGCCAACAGCTCTAGGGGCGAAACCCGCTGCCGATAGTTTACTAGGCTGCCCCCCAGCCCCAGGCCAATGCCCTCGACCGCCAGCAGATCGGCCCCGTCAGCCTGCCAGGCGGCAGCCAGGGTGCCAAAGTGGCTGTGCAGACGCTTCAACAAAATGGGGCCGAGGCCGTGGGCCTGGGCCCAGGCCAGCCAGTATGCTCGTTCTGCCATGCCGGGCGGGGTAGAAAACTCTGCTCAGTATGCCCGCCCCTGAGGCCATAGCTGCTATCGGCGGGCCCTGGGCACACGCTCGTCGCCACTGCGGCGAAAGAGATGCTTGAGGGGCAGCTGCCGTTTGCTGAGCTGGCGCAGGGGCGCCGGTAGCTCTAGGCTGCTGGTGGGTTCGCCGCCGGGGGTGATCCACCAGGCATAGATGGTGCCCCCGGCCAGCCCAGCCAAGGCTCCCAGCAAAATGCTGGGCACAGTCCCGTAGTCGAGCAGCAAGAACACAAACAAAAAGGCCAGCCACAGCTTGAGCGCGGGTGGAATAATTTTATCGACCACCAGTACATCCTCTATGGATCGCTAGGCATTTATTGCACACCTGTTTGCGCTAGGCAGATAGTGCTCTAGGCAAATCTGGCGCGCTGGGCAGGCGATCGCGCCTACGACCCTACTATAGCGACTATTTGCGGAGCCACATCACGGGTCGTGTCGATGGGGTTGACCAGGGGCTGCTCCGCTGGGGTAAATGGCTCTAGGTGCTGCCGCTGGAGTACGGCTACGGTGGCATCGGCGATGTCATTGGCGCGATCGCGCACCCGCTCCTCCAACACCGCCGGGGAAGCCGTACAGTGCAAAATTGCCAGGGGCAGCCCCGCCGCCTGCACCTGGTCAATGGCGGTCTGACGCAGGGCCTGGCGATCGTACTTGGCGTCGAGAATGACGGGGTACCCGGCTTGGGCCAGGGCCAGCCCTAGGGTGAGCAAGCGATCGTAGGTTTTCTCGGTCATGGCTGGGGTATAGAGGCTGTCGTCGCCCCGCTGGTCGAGGGGCACCCCGGCCAAATGCTTGCGTACCGCATCGCTGCGTAGGTGAATGGCGCTGATCTGGCGGGCCAGCTGGGCCGCCGTGGTTGACTTACCCGACCCCGACAGCCCCGCCATCAGGTAGACACTGCCACCCTGGGGTTGGCACATCGACCACGCCAGGCGGTAGTAGCCAGCAGCAGTCGCTGAGGCCTTGGCCTTGGTCTCAGCATCCACCGAGGGATCGCCTAGCAAAAATGAGGTGACTTTGGCCCGCACGTAGGCCTGGCGGCTAATGTACAGTGGCAGCAGCTGTGCCCCCTCCCAATCGCCGGTGCGCTCTAGATACTGGTTGAGAAATACCGTGGCCAGCTCGCCGCAGTCCTTCGACAGCAGATCCATCACCACAAAGCCCACGTCGTACATGACATCGACGTAGCGAAATGGCTCGTTAAACTCAATGCAGTCAAACAGGTAGAGCTGATCTTGCCAGAGGCAGATATTGTTGAGGTGCAGGTCGCCGTGGCAGGCGCGAATCTGGCCCTGGGCCACCCGTTGCTCAAATAGCTCTCCACGGGTGGCAAAGAAAGCGTCGGTATAGGCTTTGGTCTCATCAAACTGAGCCTGGGTTTGCGGCCCGCCGATAAACCCTTCGGTCTGGGCGTAGTTTTCATCAAAGGCCTGGCGAATCTGATCGACCGCGCCAAAGGTGCGAATGTGGTCACTGGTCTCGGCCTCCTGGTGAAAGTTGGCCACTGCCACCGCCAAGTCTGACATCAGTACTGGGGTCAGTTCACCGCGATCGTACAGGGCGCTGAGCAGGGTGTCTTGGGGAAACTGCACCATCTTGACGGCGTATTCTACCGGGGTGTCACCGCCGATCTGGTAGGTGTCTCCAGTTTGGGCGATCGCCACTACCTCTAGGTACAGCGCCCCAGCGCCCCGCTGGTTGAGCCGCAGTTCTTCTTGGCAAAAATGCTGCCGCTTCTCCAGGGTTGAATAGTCTAAGAAGCCAAAGTTGACCGGTTTTTTGAGTTTGTAGGCATAGTCGCCGGTCAGCAGCACGTAGGAGACATGGGTTTGCAGCAGCCGAATCGGCTCCACCACCGGATGGGGATAAAACCCCGGCTGACACATCTGCTGAATTAGCTCGGGAAGCGCGGAAGCTGTCATAACCTACCTAGAAAAGTCTGCCTAAACACTCTATTGCCTAACACTATAAAAGGGCCAGGGACAAAGTCCCCAGCCCCTACTGCTGCCGCTGCGCTAACCAAGCGGTCGTGAACTGATCGACAGACTTTACTCCGCTACCGGTGCTGCGGCTACTTCAGTAGCTGACGTGACGGTCGACTCACCGTCGGGCGTGCGGCCCTGAAGCACGGCAGCCACGGTCTGGGTTTGATCCCCGGCGACCACAGCTCCCTCGGGCAGCACCAGGTCGGCGACGGTCAGCGAATCGCCGATGCCTAGGGCCGACACATCGACCTCGATGCTCTCAGGGATATTGATCACCTTGCACTTAACAGTGACTTCGTTGACCTCAGTGTTGAGCACACCGCCATCATCTTTGACGCCAGTGGGTTCGCCCACAAAGTTGAGCACCACGCCCACTTCCACTTCGTCCTGGGCTTTAACCGCAAAGAAGCTGAGGTGGTAGACGGTGTTCTTCCAGGGGTGAGACTGCACTTCCCGCAGCAGGGCCTTGCCATTCCAGGGCATATCTGGAATTTGCAGGTCGATCATGGTGTTATTGACGGCGGCCTTGCGCAGCAGCAGGTCCGCATCTTTTTGGTTGACGGTCAGCGACACCGACTCGGTACCCTCGTGGCCGTAGAGTACCACCGGCAACAGTCCCTCGCGGCGCAGGGCATTGGGCTTGGCTTTGGCGTCACGCGCCTTGCATTCAATCATCAGTTCCATGGAAAAATCCCCCCGTTAGTAATAGTCAAAAGAAAAAACTGCGTCAGCCCTAGGCCACCTGCGACTCGCCATTCTCGTAGAGCAGCGCCCGCTTAGGCCCGTGAATCGGGTCTTCTACAATAATGGTCTGATCGCGGCTGGCCCCTAGCGACACGATCGCAATTGGCACCTCCATCAGCTCCGCCAAAAACTTGAGGTAGTCTAGGGCGGCCTTGGGCAGATCGCTCAGGGAGCGACAGTGGTCGGTGGGCTGTTTCCAGCCGGGCATGGTTTTGTAAATCGGCTTACAGCGGCCAAAGGCATCGGCACTGGCCGGTAGCTCTTCGCAGCGATCGCCGTCTAGCTCGTAGGCCACACACACCTCGATCTCATCGACATCGTCGAGTACGTCGAGCTTGGTGATGGCCAAGCAGTCGAGACCGTTAATGCGCACCGCGTAGCGACCAATCACCGCGTCAAACCAGCCGCAGCGGCGGCGGCGACCGGTGGTGGTGCCAAACTCGGCGCCGCGATCGCAGAGCACCTCGCCCATGCCGTCGGTCAGCTCAGTGGGGAAGGGGCCTTCGCCCACCCGAGTGGTGTAGGCCTTGGCCACCCCGATCACCCGGTCGATCACGGTGGGGCCAATGCCGGTGCCAATGCAGGCACCGCCCGCCACCGGGTTAGAGGAGGTGACGTAGGGATAGGTGCCGTGGTCGAGGTCGAGCAGCGT
>JBBSKN010000115.1:0-11362 GCA_038256265.1 Phormidesmidales cyanobacterium | reverse complement strand
TCAGGGTGAAAATGCTGTAGACCACCTCTTTGAGCTCATGGCCTCTTCGGGTTGCTCGCCCCCTGCTTGTTTGCCTGGATAATCCTGGGTCTCTGGAGGCTTTCTCATTAAGCCTCTCTTATTGCTGTGACTAATTACGAATCAAGCTCTACCATAGCCCCCCGGAGACGACAAAATGGCCACCTACGAAGGAATGAACTTAGCGACTATTCGCACAGAGCTGGAAAAGGTTTTAGATGCTCTGGAAGCTAACCTTAAAACCGTTGCCTTTGCGAATAGTTTGCCCCTAGTCGGCAAAGGATTATCCACCGCCACAGGTTCTACAGTTGACTTCTTAAAAGATCTTAAAACCACCCTAAATAATCAGCTAGACACTGGCTCAGTCGAGCAGATTCAGCAGACCCTTGGAGATGCCCTGGGGCAAAACGGATTGGGCTGGCTCCAAGACGTGAATGGCGATGGGAACAAAGACGCTGGGGATATCACGCTGAATGATACAGCGCAGCAAGTCACCTTCGGATTTTCCTTAGGCCGAGATCCGGTGTCGCTGGCATCAGGCATTGGGTTTGATATCGGATTGCCAGCCCTAGGGCTGGCGGTCACAGACAACAGTAAAGTTAAAACTGATGTGGGTTTTAGCCTCAATTTGGGCTTTGGTGTCAACAAAGATACAGGTTTCTTTGTTGACACTGCTCCCAAAGATGAACTGAAGGTGGGGCTAACGACGAGCCTGCAAAATTTCAACGCCACAGGCAAACTGGGATTTCTTCAGGTAGATGTGACGGATAGCGCCGCGCAGCCTACCCAATTTGCGGGCACCTTTGGTCTGGACTTGCAGAATGGCTTGACCGTCGTGCCTACTCTGAATGCCCAGGCCAATGTGAACCTGCACCTGCAAGGTAAAATTCCCGTCGCGGCCGACTCCAAGACTCCAGTGCTGCCATCGATTGGGACTGATTTCAAGCTGGGCTGGCAGTTTGCGGATGCCGACGCGAGCAATCCGGCAAACATCGCGGGTTTTGGTAATGCGCCCACGCTGGCGTTTAACAACGTCACGCTCAACTTGGGTTCGTTTGCGAGCCAGTTTGTCGGACCTGTTTTGGGAACGGTGCAGGACGCACTGTCGCCAGTTAAACCCGTGATAGATTTTTTGACTGATGATCTACCGCTGGTTGGTTTGAGTCTGATCGATCTGTTTGAGAAGTCTAATACAATTCAAGGACAGATTACGTCAGGAGAAGGAGCTGGAAAAACTGAAAGCACTGAGGGCATAAAAGTCATAACAGTGCTGGACACGTTGCTAGACATTCCTGCTGATGCAGGCAACACTGGCATTCCACTGGGCAGTTTCAACCTGTCGGGAGGCAATGACCTGCGGACAACAGCCCTGAACGCGATCAATGTAGATGCCTTTCTGGGTGCGTTTCAGGATATTGAACAAGGGTTGAGGGATATTGGTGCAGATGAACTGGTGGATTATCTAGATAAGTCTAAAAAAGAATTAGAAAATCAAGGCCCTACTTTCCCGCTGATTCAAGATCCTACGCAGGCCTTCCAACTGCTGTTGGGGCAAAGTCCAGATCTGTTCAAGTGGGATTTATCTAGCACGCTGCACTTTCAAAACACAGGAGAAGCCTTTTTTGGGGCTGTTGTTGGCGTTAAGTTGAGCTATGGTTACGAGGGCGGGCTGAATCTTGTGCTGGGGTTTGACACCAAGGGCTTGGAGGAGTTTGCAGACAGCGGTGATTCTGAAAAGCTGATTGATGGGTTTTATATTAGCGACAATGTAGATGAGGCTGGCGTTGATCATCCGGAAGTCTATCTTAAAGCTAACTTTGATGCTGGTCTAGGTTTTGAAATTCCAGGCTTCTCGGTTTTTCCAGGGGGTGGGATTAATGGCGAAGTTACCCTGGATGTCAACGACAAAAATAAAGACAACAAGTTTCGATTGTCTGAAATTGGCGACTGCTTTCTCGAAGCGGCGGGCAAGATTGAGGCGACTCTAGAAATCAAGCTAAAAGTGGGCTATGGCTTCTTCAGTTTCACCAAACGAATTCCTATTACCAGGGGCACGCTGCTGAGTTTTGAAGCAGGCTGTAATGATGCTGAACAGCGTGATCCTGTGCGTAATCAAATCGCTAGAAATGTGGGGAATGACCTGCAACTGCTGATGGGTTCTAGAGGGGGCGATCGCGTCATCAGCAACAAACCCGGTGGCGATGGCGATCTGCCTGAATACTTTGTCGTGCGTCCTGCGCTCAATAACCCAGGGCAAGTGGAGGTCGCTGCCTTTGGGGCAAAAATTCTCTACGACACCAGCAGCCAGATTGTGGCAGATGGGGCAGGCGGCGGAGATGCGATCGCCATTGACAACGCCATTCTCTCCGCTGCCAACCTGCAAGGAAACGGCGGCAACGACTCACTCAGCGGCGGCGGCGGCAACGACATAATCGACGGTGGCGACAACGACGACGACCTAAACGGTGGATCGGGCGACGATAATATCAGCGGCGGTTCAGGCGACGACGTTCTGGCCGGTGGCTTGGGCAGCGACATGCTCGATGGCGGTGATGGCTTTGATATTGTCAGCTATGCCAGCACCCCGCTAACCGTTGGAGTGCGAATTCTCCTAGATGCTGACAGCAATCAGTTAAATGGCATCTTTGGGGAAGCGTTGGGCGATGTGCTGAAGAACGTGGAGTACATCATTGGCACCCAATACCGTGATTTCATTGAGGGCGACAACGGTAAAAACATCCTGGAAGGTGGGGCAGGCGACGACCAACTGTTTGGGTTTGGTGACGACGACATCATTCAGGGAGGGGCTGGAGCCGATCTTCTAGATGGCGGCGACGGTACTGACTGGACCAGTTACATCGAGTCTAGAGCGGGCGTGAATGTCAATTTAGAGACGCACCGAGGCGCTGGGGGCGATGCCGAAGGCGATGTCTTGAGCAATCTGGAAAACGTGAAAGGCTCGATCTATAACGATCGCCTGACTGGAGATAGCGCCAATAACTATTTGGATAGCTCTGGTGGCGACGATACGATCTATGGCAGCTTGGGCAACGATACGATTGATGGCGGTGCAGGTGTCGATGATCTCAGATATTCGAGATTGGCGCAGGCCGTCACCGTTAATTTAAAAGATGGCACAACCAATAAAGGCGACACCATCAAACTAGCGGCTGCCAACCTCAGCTCGATCGAAAATCTGGAAGGCACCCTCTTTGATGACACCTTAGGTGGCGATATCGGTGACAACATCGTAGTGGGGTTGGCTGGTAACGACAGCATTAGTGGCGATGGCGGCAACGATCGCATCATCGGCGGGCAGGGAGCCGATACGATCGAGGGCGGAGCGGGCATTGATTGGGCAGAATATTCAGGATCATCGGCTGGGGTTACGGTCAATTTGCTGACCGGTATTGGGACGGGGGGCGATGCTGAGGGCGATCGCTTAACCACAATCGAAAATCTTCGAGGCTCTAGGCATTCAGATATTCTCATAGGCGACGCAGGCGCAAACGACATTGCGCCAGGTTTGAGTGCGCTGCCAGGGGATGCCGAGTCGTTTGATCGGGTGGACGGGGGTGCGGGTCAAGATCGGCTATTCATCGACTACTCCAGTGAAGATATTGGCACTGGGCTGGATGGGGGCTATTTCCTCGGCTCCGCCAGCGCGGGCTTCTTCTTGAGACGGACGAGCGATAACCTCAGCGATCTAGATGCGGTTGCTTTCACCAATATTGAGCAGCTCAACGTGATCGGCACGATCAAAGATGACATAATCTACGGCGGTTCTGGTAATGACGTTCTCCTGCCTGGCGGTGGCAACGATACCGTTTATGGGGGTAGAGGCAGTAACTATATCAGTGCGGGTGATGGCAATGATGTTGTGATCGATCAAAGCGACATCAATCGCAGCTTAGGCGATTTGGGCGGCCCCGACAATAGCTTCATTGTCCTTGATGGTGGCAGAGGTATCGACACCCTGTCGATCAATTTATCGGGCAAAGTGGATAATGCAAATGATGCCAACTTCAACTTCTCGCTGATCAGCACCGACCCACTGCAAGAAAACCTGAATCAACGCCTTGCTTTGTCCGACGGCAGCCTAATTACGGGATTCGAAATCTTTAAAGACATTACCACTGGCGATGGTAATGACACCCTAATTCAATTGGGTCGAGTCAACAACATTTTTAATGCGGGAAGGGGTGCTGACATTATCGCCCCAGGCTTAGGTATTGATGTGGTAGACGGCGGTTCATTCGATGACATCAATGACCTATTGATTATCGACTACTCGGTTGGAGATACGGGCACTGGCCTGTCTACTATCACCAGCGGCTTTGGGGAGGGTCGAATCTTTCGTAACAACTCCGATCTTCCTCCAGATAATCAACTCCTGGATGAGGTGCGCTTTAACAATATTGGTCAATTTAATATCACCGGAACCAGCAAGAATGACCAAATCGCCGGAGGGTTCGGCAACGACATACTGGTCGGTAATGCCGGTGATGACCAGATGGTTGGCAATAACGGCAGCGATCTCCTTTCCGGTGGAGAGGGTAACGATCGCCTGCTTGGAACTTATAAGCCGGATAACTCTCTTCCTCAGCCCGGCCTACCTCAGCCCGGCCTAGGGGAAGTGGATGTGTTAACTGGCGGCGCAGGTGCAGACACCTTTGTGTTGGGCGATCGCTTACGGCCCTTTTATGTGGGTCAAGGAGACACGGATGCGGCCATCATTACCGACTTTAACCCGGCTGAAGGCGATATTCTAGAACTATTTGGCTCTGCCAACAACTATGCACTCGTGTTTGAGGATACTGACAATATTGCAGTCAATATCTACTACAAAAAACCATTGGGAGGCACCGATTTAATTGCCGTTTTGAACGGAGTGTCAGACTTTAGCTTGAACGGCAACTACATTCGCTACAGCAATAATAATGGACTGAACCAAGTTGGTAGATTGAATGATTCAATCCGGGCTAACGTCATCGCCCCGGTGGTTGCAAGCCCAGATCTGAGCCTTCTTCAAGCAGTTGCAGATCTAAACCCTCAACCGCTACCACCTGCTGCTGAAGACCTGAATCTTCAGCCTCTAGCACTCGCTGGCACCTTTGAGGTTCAGCAAAACAACGACACGGCTCAGCTTTTAACCGCATTAACCGCACTGGGTAACACCACTGGACTGAGCAATTTCGAGGTCGAATCCACTGGCGATGGCAGAGCCTTTGGCACCTTCCAAAATGACCCCTTTGGGCTAGGTGCTGGCATCGTGCTGAGTACTGGAAAAGTTGAAGACCTGGTGGGTAAAAACATCAGCGATGGGGGCTCCTCACCCGGCACCAGTGCGTCTCTACAATTTACTAAATTGCCTGGAAATGTAGGGGCTTTTAATGACACAGGTGTCTATGTTGCGAACCTGGCTAACCTAGGGGTAGATATCAAATCTCTCGCAATTGCAGATAGTAGCAGTGGCAGTGCTGGTGCAAGTGGCAAGTACAGCGGCTTTGACCTGGATGGGATTAAACTCAGCCACACCCTGGCGAAGTCAGCCACCGAAGTGAACGCCTTGCCCAGCCTAAATGTGTTTGATTTCAGTTCTACAGGAACCATTCTTACGCCAGGAACCCAGACTCCGGGGGCTTATATAGCACCTGATCTTAATGGAACGTTGAACGGTTTCGTTAACAATGGCTTCGCAACTCTTGAAAATTTCGACGCTTATTCGCTTACTGATAGTAACAATAAGGGGGCTTTTAGTCTGGGAAATGGTGGAAAAGTGGGCTTCAATCTCACAGATGCGGTGTCTACCACTGCTGCTCCTCTTTACCTATATATCGGGGAATCAGGGGATAACGGTGAGGTTGCGGCTGGCAATATTAGCGTCTCCAATCGTCCCATCAGTGGTTTAAATGACCTCAGTACCGACTTTGGCGCACTCGGAGCCAAGGACGATGATATCTCCCTCAAATTCAGCTTCGATGCCGATGCCCCGGCCCAAACCCTCTACTTCCAGTTTGTCTTTGGCTCCGAAGAACTAGCAGAATATGGCGGCAGCGACTTTAACGATGCCTTTAGCCTGGAGCTAAACGGCTTCAACATGGCGCAACTGAGCGACAGTGCTGCCGTCACCATCAATAATCTGGCTCCGAGACCCTTTGCCCCTTATAACTCCGATCTCGTCTACAACCCTGTTGAGACGGGGCCTGCCAGCAGTCAGACTAAGCTGGATGGTTACACCAAAGTCTTGACCTTTGCTGCACCCCTCGACCCCAACACCAAAAATACGCTGGAGATCAAAGTCAAAGATGGGCGCGATGGGTTACTCGATTCTGCTGTCTTCATCAAAGCAGGCACCTTTGGCACTATTCCACCCGTCCTCGGCACCTCGCTTCAGGTCAAGAACGACAGCATCAGCACCGACGAAGATACTGCCATTAATGTCGATCCGGCCACACTGCTGCTGAATGACATTGCTGCCAACAGTGGCGATACCCTCAGTGTCACCAGCGTGGATGGCACAGGCACTGCGGGCACCATCAACTTCGACGGTAGCCTCATCACTTACGATCCAGCTCAAAAGTTTGAGTCTTTGGCGGTAGGCGAGACGGCAACGGATCAGTTTGGGTATACCGTTAGCGATGGCAACGGGGGCATCGGTTCAGGTAGTGTGGTGGTGGCGATCGCCGGAGTCAATGATGCTCCTGTTGCCGTCGATGACACGATTACAGCTACTGGCAATGCGCCGATTACTATCACTGCTGCTACTCTGCTTAGCAACGACAGCGATGTTGATGCCAGTGACACGCTCAGCATCACCAATGTTGATACTGCTATTAACGGCAGTGTAGGCGTTGATTCCAACGGTGATATTATCTTCACCCCAGATTCTATCTTTACTGGGCAAGGCAGCTTTATATACACCGCCAGCGATGGAAATGGCGGCGCTGCAACAGCATCGGTGAACATCACTACCTCTTCAGACAGCGGTTTTAATGACATCGACGGCACCCCTGGCGATGATATTTTGGTGGGCACAGCAGCCAATGACTTTATCACGGGCTTCCAGGGAGCAGACACTCTGACCGGCGGCGGCGGCAAAAATCTGTTCATCTACACCACAGTGTATGACGGGGTGGATACTATCACTGACTTTAAGGTTGGCACAGACCAGATTGAACTGGTCAGTTTACTGGCGAGCCGCAATTACCAGGGCACAGATCCGATCGCCGATGAGTTCGTTCAGTTTAGTGCGCAGGGATCAGATAGTATGATCTCGATTGATCCAGATGGAGTTGGCACTCTCAGACACCCTCTGCAACTGGCTCTGATTCAGAACGTCACGGTTTCTAGCTTGAATAGCCTCTCTAACTTCGTGTTTTGACCCCAGGCTGCCATCAGACGCAATTTTGCGTGCAGATTAGACGGCCTCGCCAGCCACATAATAAATCGCTGAACTCGACCGTATAAAAGCAATCTACTGAAAGCCAGAGAGGATCTGCGGCAGGTTAGCTCAATCGTTAGACCAAAGCAGGAACCCCAACACCTGCTACAGCACCCGCCCCGACGCACGGCGGGGCAGATATTCGCCCATGCCCGATCGCCCCAGCCACTGATCGCCATCCACAATGCACTGGCCCCGCAAAAAGACCTTTTTAACTTTACCCGTCACCTCGCGACCCTCAAACAGCGAGTAATCTACCAGCGAGTGGTGGGTAGAAGCGCTGAGGGTGTGGGTTTCGTTGGGGTCAAACAGCACCAGGTCGGCGTCGCTGCCCACTGCGATCGTGCCCTTGCGGGGAAACAGGCCAAACATTTTGGCCGGGGCGGTGGCGGTGAGCTGCACAAAGCGATTGAGGTTGATCCGCCCCGCTCTCACGCCGCCATCGTAGAGCAACGTCAGCCGCAGCTCTACCCCAGGGGCACCGTTGGGGATGCGGTTGAAGTTTTCGCGGCCAAACTGCTTTGACTTGAGAATGCCTAGGGGGTTCTCATTCATGCAGAAGGGGCAGTGGTCGGTGGCCACCAGCTGCAGGTCGTCGAATTGGAGACCGCGCCAGAGGGCGTGCTGGCAGTCGTGATTTCTCAAGGGCGGGGTCATCACGTACTTAGCGGCCTCAAAGCCGGGGGCGTCGTATTCTGACTCATCCAAAAATAGGTAGTGGGGGCAGGTTTCGGCAAAGGCATGGATGCCGCGATCGCGCGCCTCCACCACCGCTTCCAGCGCCTCCTTGGCCGACAGGTGCACAATGTACACCGGCACCTCCGCCAGCTCGGCAATGCGAATCACCCGGTGGGCGGCTTCGCCCTCCATCAGGCTGGGGCGAGTGAGCTGGTGATATTTGGGGGAGGTGTTGCCCTGCTCCAGCGCTTCTTCGATCAGCGCCTGAATCACCACGCCATTCTCAGCGTGCAGATTGACCATGCCGCCGTGATCGCCCGTGCGGCGCATGGTTCTGAAGATATCGGCATCATCCACCATCAGCACGCCGGGGTAGGCCATGTAGAGCTTAAAGCTAGAGACCCCGTCCTGGTTGATCAGGTCGGGCAGCTCGGCTAAAGACCCCGGATTAATGTCGGTGAGAATGACGTGGAAGGCATAGTCAACGCAGCACTGGGGTTGGGCGGCGGCTAAGCGGCGATCGAGCGCGGCCTTGGGGCTGTCGTTGTGAAACTGCTGGGCAAAGTCGATGATCGTGGTGGTGCCGCCAAAGGCCGCCGAGCGGGTGCCCGTCTCAAAGGTGTCGCAGGTGTAGACATCGTTGCCCATGGGGGTTTCCATGTGCACATGGGCGTCAATGCCGCCGGGCAAGACAATCAGCCCGGCGGCATCGTGGCGCTCAGCATTCTCGACCGAGAGCTGGCGACCAATGGCCTCAATGCGGCCATCCTGAATGAGAATGTCGCCTACGTAGTCGTCTACGGCGGTGACAATGCGACCACCCTGAATCAATACTGATGTCATAGCAAGTCCCCCGAAGCGAAACTAAAGCAAAACTGAAGCGAAACGGCTGGCCGATTGGCCCAACTGCCCATCCCCCGAGGGGGAACGCAGCGTTGCTATGACTATAGTGAGTGACCTAACGCTTGCCCATTAAATAAATGTGCAGTTGTAGGGGTGGGGAAGGTTTATGGTTCAGGGTACGAGGCGCCGCCGTGAACCTTGCACCTTAAACCTCAGATCCCTAGCTGCGATAGTGCAGCTCCTCTAGCCAGGTGCGCAGCTCGTCGGCAGAGGCGTGGTCAATGGCCATCTGGGTCATGGGGTCGTAGGCATTCCACAGGGTTGTGCCAGAGACATCGCTAGCTTTCCACACGCGGGGTTCGCTGGTGGCTTCGAGCTGGGCTAGCAGGCTTTGCCAGAAGTCAGCCAGTCTGGCAGCTAGGCCAGGGGCATTTTTAGCGGTGTGGATTGGCCAATAGCTGGTGTTCATAACAGATCTCCTTTTGCGTTTGAGGGGTTTTCACCCACAACCTCAGAGTAGTTTTCTGTAGCGAAAAGTACAAAAGCTTTCTGTCATGGGAGATATGAGAAATTTTCATAGATGATGTCTAACCCTCATCCAGCTCCAGCAGTGGCGTTCTGGCTGCGGGAAAACTGAAGATCCCGAGCTGGACTGGTTGCAGGCTGAGGGTTTGAGCGGCTGCTCTGTATCAAATTGTCAAAAGCTGAGATCTCAAGAAAACCGTAGCCTATGATACAGACATCAAGATAAATCGTTCATCTCTCTCTGACTATTTACCGGGTGCATTCCCCCTCAGGCACCCCAGTGGGGAGACGGAAGTAGGGACAACCCCGAAGGAACGCGCCTCACTACGCCATCGCTTCTAGGAGGCGACCTTATGAAACTCACCTATCGCGGTATCAGCTACGACTCTGCTTCTAGCCCTGCCCCTCAAATGGGCGAAACCAGCGGTACAGGACGCTATCGAGGTGCTCCGCTGGTTTTTCGTGCCCTGGCTAATCTGCCCGCCCAGCCCGCCAACCATTTGACCTGGCGCGGCGTGCCCTACCGAGCGGGCATCATGGCTCCCGCCGCCCCGGCTGCTGCGGTGCCCGCGGTGGCGATTCCTGCGGTGGCCGAACCCGCTAGCCTGGCTGCTCCCGTGGTGAATGCTGCAACGACCCCCGCCAGCATCCCTGACCTGGCCCGCAACCTGTTTATTCGCCGTCACCAGCGCAGCCGTCGGCGCGAGCAGGGCATGATGGTGCGCCTGGCCGCCGAAGTCGGTATGCCCATCGAAGATGCGGCCCACTACGAAAGCCACATTCAGGGCAAAATGCCCCACGATTTCTCTGGCTACGATCGCGGTTCAGCCACCATGAGCTAACCCTCAAATACGGCTGATGGCCCGGCTTTCTGGCACTCCGGGCCATTTTTTTGGGCCAGGGCGTAGATCGCGGCCCATTCTTGCTGGGTTAGGGGTTGGGCGATCAGCTGGCAGTCAAAACAGTCTGCTGCCGCCTGGGTTAGCGATTCAATTATTTGGGATATTGTTAGTTTTGCAGATGCTAGGCCCTGTCGCACAGCCAGCTGGGCCTGGGTCTCTGGTGGTGCCGAAGTTTGAAACACCTGCTGCCATAGCTCAGCATTGGTCGTGAGGCCCATCGATCCGTGCTGAAGCAAGTGAGCACCGCGCCGCAGCTGGGCGCTGCCGATCACTTTGTAGCCTTGGGCATCGACCAAATCGGCGCTGGTGGCCAGGGCAAAGCAGTTGTGCGATTCCCTAAAAGGGACGCTCTGCGATCGCCCATAGTCTCGACTGGGCTGCCCAAACCCTAGGGATACGCCCAGGGTTGCCCAGCCTTTAATTAAGAATTGGCACAGCGATCGATAGACCTGGTCACGGCTGCCGGAAATCTGCGAGGTCACTAATCCGTAGGTTAAATCGCCCTGGTGCAGCACGCCGCGCCCTCCGGTCGGTCGCTGCACGAGATCCACGGGCTGCCCCTGCCAAACCAGATTTTTCCAGTGGGCGGGCACCTGCTGCCGCTGGCTGGCACCGAGGGAAATCGCGGCGGGGTGCCAGGTGTAGAACCGCAGGGCGGGGGGATGGCCATGGCGCTGGTGCTGGTCGAGCAGCCAGGTGTCGATCGCCATCTGCACCGCACCGGGAGCCTCCAGCAGCGGAATTAGCCGCCAGGTTGCCCGGATCAAGGTGCTTCCCCGGCGTGGTAAGAGCTGCGCACGAGGGGGCCAGAGCGCACGTGCTCAAAGCCCAGTTCGCGGGCAATGTCGCCCAGGCGATTAAATTCTGCGGGTGTCCAGTAGCGATCAACCGGGCGGTGATCGAGGGAGGGGCGCAGGTACTGGCCGAGGGTGAGGCGATCGCACCCCACCCC
>JBBSKN010000114.1:0-11562 GCA_038256265.1 Phormidesmidales cyanobacterium | reverse complement strand
GCCTTGAGTTCTTCAATAGCAATAGTTTTGGCGGGCTTAGTCTGGGAAATAGGCATGGTCATCACACCTCGGCATAAGAATCCTGGATCCTAAGTAATTATACTGCCCTGCTTTCACAAATCATTCCGGATGACTATACCCTTGATAGCGTTAAAGCCAAGATTGATGAAACCGATGTCAAAGGGCTAGCTGAGTCTGCAAAGCAGAAAATCGACGAAGCGGATGTTCGCGGCGTGAGCCAGTCTGTGCAAGGCAAAATTGACGAAGCCGATATTCGTGGCGTGAGCCAGTCTGTGCAAGGCAAAATTGACGAAGCCGATATTCGCGGTGTGAGCCAGTCTGTGCAAGGCAAAATCGACGAAGCCGATGTTCGCGGCGTAAGCCAGTCTGTAAAAGGCAAAATTGACGAAGCCGATGTTCGCGGCGTAAGCCAATCTGTAAAAGGCAAAATTGACGAAGCCGATGTTCGCGGGGTCACAGATTCTGCCAAAAGAACAATCGATACTGATGTAAGTTCTGCGATCAACAACACCATCAATCAAGCCTCTCACAAAGCTAAAGGTGCTAATAGCGCAACTCCAGCGGCAAAAACTTCTCTAGGGGAACCCTCCTCTATAAAGAATACGAAGCCAGCGGGTTGGACAGATCCTTTGACTGAGCAAAAGCTCAACGAAAATCAAGGAAAACTTTAGTTCTTCTGATGCTCAGTGACCAGTAAAAGTTGGG
Organism: Phormidesmidales cyanobacterium; assembly: GCA_038256265.1. Lineage (GTDB taxonomy): Bacteria > Cyanobacteriota > Cyanobacteriia > Phormidesmidales > Phormidesmidaceae > Nodosilinea. Next base: position 10,836 of record JBBSKN010000114.1, on the reverse strand, counting down.
CAGCACCGGTTCGGGTGCTGCCCAACTTTATGTGTATGGGACTGCAATAACTTATACTTGGTCTACCAGCCATTCTATTTAAAATGGCTCATCTAAAGGCTTACTATGACCTCTTCTTTAACTAAAGGCACTCTTGTCACCATCATCGGTGAGGCAGTTCTACAGGATCGATTAATTCATTTGCTCACCCAAATCAAGGTGTCTGGCTACACCATTGTGCCGGCCAAAGGGGCGGGTAGCCACGGCAGACGCATGGGTGATATTGCTGGCTACAACACCAATATCGAGATCAAAACCATCGTCAGCTCTGACCTCTCTGACCAACTGCTAGAGGATCTGAAGCCTTTTCAAGAGACCCATGCTCTGATTGTCTTTCGCCAAACCGTAGAGGGTCTGTTTGATTGAGTATGCAGATCCGGTGCTGCTTGGGGAAATCATTGTGAGCCTTTCCCTAGATAGACGGGCATATCAGGTATGCCCGTAGATACTGTGGCTTGATGACTAAGCAAGGAACACCCGGCAATGATTACCGTTCACCACTTAAACAACTCTCGCTCCCAGCGGGTGCTCTGGCTACTCGAAGAGCTGGGCCTGTCCTACGACGTCAAGCGCTACGAGCGCGACCCCGAGACCATGCTGGCCCCGCCGTCGCTGCGGCAGGTGCATCCCCTCGGCAAGTCTCCGGTGATTACCGATGGCGACTTGACTCTAGCCGAATCGGGGGCAATTGTCGAATATTTGGTGGAGCGCTACGGCAATGGAAGCCTGATTCCAGCCCCAGATACCCCAGAGCGGCTGCGCTACACCTATTGGCTGCACTACGCCGAGGGGTCGGCCATGCCGCCGCTGCTGCTCAAGCTGATTTTTGACAAAATCGAGCAAAGCCCAATGCCATTCTTTGCCAAGCCGATCGCCCGAGGAATCGTCAAGCGGGTCAAAGACTCCTTTATTAATCCTCAAATCAAACAGCACCTCGATTTTATGGAGGCAGAGCTGGGCAAAACCACTTGGTTTGCTGGGGAAGACTTCACCGCCGCCGATATTCAGCTCAGCTTTCCCCTCGAGGCCGCTGCATCTCGAGCGGGGCTAAACGCCAGTCGGCCCAAACTCATGGCTTTCTTAGACCGCATCCACGCCCGCCCGCCCTACCAAAAAGCGCTCGAGCGCGGTGGCGATTACGACCTGCTGAGTTAAGCAATAGGCAATGTCGAGCGCGATCGCAGGTTCAAAGACTTACCACAGGCAAACTTTGCTCACCGCAATGTTGCCCCCAAAGCATACGGCTACGTCCGAGTCGGGGTCGCGGAGACGTTTGCCATAGTCGCCAGCATAGTAAAACTGCCCCTGGTCGACCGTAAACTCCGTGGGCAGAGGCTGGGTGCAGGTGGCACAAAACACGATCTCTGGCTCTAAATCATCGGGCTTTAGGTAGGGCAAGTTCACGTTCCAAAAACACCCCGGCGCTAAAGCCTCGGCCATCAGGCGGTCGAGCACCCGGCTGGCCATGCGGGTCGCTAGCCCCCAGTTGATCGGGCGGCGGTTTTGAATGTAGTGAGAAATGGCGATGCCCGGTACTCGCAGCAGGGCCGCCTCACGCACGGCGGCAACGGTGCCCGACAGGTAAATATCGGCCCCCATGTTGCCTCCGGCATTGATGCCCGAAAGCACCCAGGTGACCTCGGGGCACAGGTGAGCGAGGGCCACGCGGGTGCAGTCTGCCGGGGTGCCACCAATGGCAAAGGCGCGCTCATCCTGCTGAGTGATAGAAATTGGCCCACCCCGGTTCATCTGGTGGCTACAGCCCGAAAGAGGTTGATCGGGGGCCACCACCCAGTTGGGTAAATGCTTTACGGCCTGGCGCAGGGCGGCAATGCCGGGGGCAGCAATGCCATCGTCGTTGGTCAGCACAAGGGTCATGGATAAGTGCGCAGATCCTGTCTGTCAGAAAATAAATATTCATTATCGTCCACCGCTCCGGCGGGGGAGATGGCCTCAGTGGGGAGACCGGGTGCAGCGGGAGCTAGGGGTTCAGCGGGGGCCATGGGTTCAGCGGCATCTCCCGCCAGGGGCACAACTACCCCTGGCGGAGTTTCGCTGTAGCGTCTAAGCTCTTCTGTCGGGGAGGGCAAAACCACAGATTCAGCCGATTGGACATTGGCTTCAGCGGCAAAACCATTGATCAGGCTGGGGTCTAAGATGGCGTCATTGCTGCTGAAGGGAGCCTGCTGGTGAAGGGCTTGCAGAAGGTGGGGGCGCAGGGCCGCTACAGGCTCATCGGCGGCGGGGCGGTAGTTGGGGTTGGCTAGCTCTAAACCCGCCACCAAGTTACTGGTTTGATAAAACTCGAGCAGGTCAAACTCGACCACCTGTAGGGTATCGGCACCGATAAAGGCCATCTGCCCCGCATGGAGGACAAATTCTTGCCCGGTGGTGGTAACAGTAATCGACACTGGGCCAGTGGGCGAATTGGCCAGGGCCATCACCAGGGTCAGTCTGCGCGAGGGCACATGGCGCACTACCACCCCAGAGCTGTTGATGCCCACGGCGGCGTTGGGGGATTGCAGGGTGGTGCGCCCCTGACTTGGCGAGACAAATAGGGCGACAGTCCCCTGGCTGAGGCGCAGGTTGCGGGTGTCGGGCCAAAACTGCAGGTGGGCCTGTTCGCCTATTCGGGCCAGGGAACCATCGCTAAACAGCACTTCAGCTTGGGCGGCGGCGGCGGTACTGAGCGTCTCTCCAGGGCAAAAGCAATCGGTGACAGAGGCCGGGCGCGATACTCCCGAGGCCGACACCAGATCAACCTGGTGTCGGCTGGCTCTTACCCTGGCCCAGGCCAGGGGGACACCTGCTATGGCTGGTGTTGCGATCGCAGCTGAGCCGATCAGCGCCAGCAGAACGGCCGAAACACCGCCTAGATGAACAGGAAAGACACGAGCAGAAGAAAACATAGCGTAATCCGGGTTTACCACGAGTGACGAAGCAGCCAGTGGCCTCGAGGTAGATGTAGCTAGATATTGCCGCCCATTACCTAGGCCAACTTCGCGAACTCAGAATACCCTAGTAGCAGTGCTGCCACCTCAGGGGTATCACCCTAGCCGAAACCGCCTTAGAGGTTGAAAGGTAGCCGAGGAAACTTAATCTTCATGGTAGAGGTCTAGCGACTAGAATCTGGCCTAATTCATAAATTTTGTGGCCTATTGGTTAAGTGTTTAGTAAATTTGGGGGTTAGTTTCAGGAATATCCAACAAAATCAGTGATTCTACTGGTGACGAGATAGCACTTATTCCATCGTAAAGATTCCTGTGGTTCAGCAACGCAACCTTCTTCAACTGGCGCTCAGCCTCAGCATGCTTTGCTGGGCCATGCCCAGCCAGGCTAACCCGGAGCAGCCCCAGGTGCTGGTTGACCCAGCACCTGGGGCTACCTACACCTCAGTCATTCGTTCAGCCACAGACGAGCTGCTAGAGGAGTTGGCCCTAGAGCCGGTCGGGGTAACTTCACCTACTCACCCCCGCTCACTCCCGGTTCCCCCCGCAGCAGAGCCCGACCTGGCCCTGCCCCAAGGAACCTATCTGACTACCGCCGCCGCTCTGGCCACCACCCCTGGGGCCACGTCAGCGGTGGCAGGGCCAATCAGGTCTACCAGCCCCCAACGCTACAGCCATGAACTGGCCCAGGCGGATGGCGATAGTGATGCAGCCGATCAGGATGATGATCCAGATTCAGATCCAGAGCTAGGGGTGATACAGGTACGCAGCCTGGTTGAAGACACCGACCTGGGCATTTTGCGCATTCGGGCGCAGCCCGAAATCCCTGCCCAGGTGCCCCAGCCGCCTCGCCCCAAGATTGGTTTTTTGACGGCTCGGCTGGCGATCGCCAACAGCAATAACATTTTGTTCGCGGTCAACGACGGGGCCGGGCTGACCGGCGATACGTTTCTACGCCCCTCCCTCGGCTTTGCTCTATACCCCTCCCTTGGCCCCCGGACGGTGTTTATCGGTACTGCCGACCTGGGGCTACAGCGCTATGTCAGCCAGTCAGCCCTCAACTATGATGATCTGCGCTTTCGGGTAGGTGTCCGCCAGGGGCTAACCCCGCGCAGCTACGGGCAGCTGATGTTTACCTACCAAGAGCTGTTTCGGCCCGGCGGCAATCGCAGTCGGTTTTTCAAAAACACCGCCGTGGGGCTTACCCTCAGCCGCCGCGACCCCATCACCCCCCAGCTGGTGCTCGACTCTTATTACCTCGTGCAGTTCAACGGTGCTCAGTCGCGCACAGAGACCTTCAGCGGCCCGGTAACCAACGACTTTAGCCGTTTGCTACAGTCTGCGGGTGGGTACCTGGGCTATGACATTACCCCCCAGCTTCAGGCGGGGTTGAGCTATCAGCTCAACCTGATCGACTACACCGCCCAAGACCGCTACGATGCCTTTCAGCAGATGCTGGGGCAGGTGGTCTATCGCCTTAGCCCCACGGTGCGCTTGAGCGTCTACGGCGGGGTTAGCTTTGGCCGATCATCTGAGCCTAGGGTGTGGTTTAACGACACCTTCTTTGGTGCGACGATAGATGCCACCATACCGTTGTTCTAAATGGGGCTTTTATTCTCATAAGTCGGGCAAATGCCCCAAAGCCTACGGCTAGGCTGCGCCCTATTTTGGCGAAGGTATGGGTTAAGTGCTAGTTTTGTGGGTTGAGGCGGTTGGCCAGCAGCGCGACAAAGAACATCGGTAGCGATACCCCCAGGCAGATTAGCCACTGGTTAAGGCTCAGGGGGGCGGTGGCGAATAGAAAGTTCATCAGACCCACCTGACTAAAGAGAATTTGAAACACGATCGCCACCAAAATACCGTAGCCAATCGCCGACACATCCCCCAGCGGGACATCTAGGCCCTTAATTTTGGCGACGACCGAGGCCCAAAACTGGCTGATGCTGAGCAGATAGATGATTCGCCCCGCCACCAGTGCCTGAATCGCCATGGTGCGAGCCAGGGCCAGTCCGTAGTTGTTGGCATCGGCGTCACCGAGGTCGGCGGGAATCCAGCCGAGGTCAGCCCCATTTTGCCGTACCCACTCAAACATGCCGAAGATCAAAATCCAGTTAAACACCGAGATCAGAGCGATGCGTTTGAGCAGATCCTTTGACAGCAGCGGCTCGTTGGGGTTGCGGGGCGGGCGGGCCATCAGGTTGTGAGATTTTGGCTCAAAGGCCAGGGGTACGGTCATGGCGATGGAGTTGACCATGTTGAGCCACAGCACTTGCAGCGACAGAATTGGCAGCACATCGCCGCGCCCGATCAGCACGCTGAGCAAAATGGTCATCGACTCGCCGCCGTTGACCGGCAAAATGAAGGCGATCGCCTTCATCAGATTGAGAAATACGTTGCGTCCTTCTTCTACCGCCGCCTCAATCGAGGCAAAGTTGTCGTCGGTGAGAATCATGTCGGCGGCTTCTTTGGCCACCTCGGTACCGGCCTTGCCCATGGCGATGCCGATGTCGGCCTGCTTGAGGGCGGGGGCATCGTTGACGCCGTCGCCGGTCATCGCCACAATGTGGCCCTTCGATTGCAGGGCTTCCACCAGGCGCAGCTTTTGCTCAGGGGCGACGCGGGCAAACACCGAGCCGTTTTGCACCTCGTTGGTGAGCTGAGTCTGATCAAATTGGGCCAGCTCTTGGCCCGTAAAGGCAATTACCGTTTCGGTGGGGCTGAGGCCCATGCGCTCGGCGATCGCCGCTGCCGTCACCTTGTGGTCGCCGGTGATCATCTTTACCTCAATGCCCGCCGATTTACAGGCCTCCACCGCCTTGATGGCTTCGCCTCGGGGTGGGTCGATCATGCCCTGCAAACCGAGAAACACCATGCCTGCTTTGAGGTCAGCGTGGTCGAGGTGGTGGCCGTGAAAGTCCTTGGCCGCAAAGCAAAGCACCCGCAGGCCCCGCGACGCCATGTGCTCGGCCTGGAGCAGAATGCGATCGCGGTTGATCGGGGCAGCATCGGCCTCAGTGGTAAGCGTGCGATCGCAGCGGGCCACTACCGCCTCCACCGAGCCTTTGGCCAACAGCCACTGCCCAGCGGTATCCTGCTGGTGCAGGGTCGCCATGTACTGAAACTCAGACTCAAAGGGGATGCTATCGATGCGCGGATAGCTGTGGTTTAACTCTGGGCGGTCAAACTTAGCCTTGCGGGCTGCTACCAGCAGCGCCCCCTCGGTGGGGTCGCCCACCACACTCCAGCGGTTGTCTTTGTGCTCTAGCTCTGAGTCATTGCAGAGCATGCCCACGATCAAACACTGGCGCAGGGGGGCGGGCATGGCGTCGAGGGGCAGCGGGTTATCTTCGCCATCGCGCAGTTCCCCGTGGGGGGTGTAGCCCTCGCCGGTAAAGGCGTAGTGGCGATCGCCCGCATAGATGCTCTGCACCGTCATCTGATTTTCGGTCAGGGTGCCAGTTTTGTCAGAGCAGATTACCGTGGCGCTGCCCAGGGTCTCCACGGCGGGCAGTTTGCGCACGATGGCGTGGCGGCGGGCCATGCGCGACACTCCAATGGCCAGGGTAATCGTGACTACGGCGGGCAAGCCCTCAGGAATAGCGCTCACCGCCAGGGCCACCGCCGCCTCAAACATTTCAATCGGCGAGTTGCCCCAGAATAGGCCCACCGCAAAGGTCAGCGCCGCCACCGCCAAAATCGCCTTGAGCAGAGTTTTGCTGAAGCGGTCAAACTTGCGGGTCAGGGGGGTGACCAGGTTGCCGCTCTCATCCATCAGCTTTGAGATCCGCCCGGTTTCGGTATTGAGGCCGGTTTCAACCACAATGCCTTCGCCTTGGCCAAAGGTGACAAAGCTGCCCGCGTAGGCCATATTGTGGCGATCGCCCAGGGGAGTCTCCTCCGGCAGGGTCTCTAGGTCGGGCTTTTTCTCCACCGCGACCGATTCTCCCGTCAGCGCCGACTCGTTGATTTGTAGAGTGCGGCCCCGCAGCAAGCGCAGATCGGCGGGCACCTTATCGCCGGAGGTGAGCAGCACAATGTCGCCGGGCACCAGATCGCGAGACGACACCTGTACCTGCTGGCCGTCGCGGCGCACCATGGCGTCGGTGGTGACCGAGGAGGCCAGGGCGGCGATCGCACTCTCGGCCTTAGCCTCCTGCACAAAGCCAATAATGGCGTTGATAACCGTCACGCCCCAGATCACCCCGGCATTGACCCAAGAGCCTAGCAGCGCTTTGATCAGCCCCGCGATCAGCAATATATAGAGTAGTGGCTGGTTGAACTGAAGCAAAAACAGCACGATAGCGGACTTGCCCTTCTTGGCCTTGAGCTCGTTGGCTCCGTAGCGCTCTAGACGGGCCTGGGCTTCCTGGGCCGATAGCCCTGCCTCTGAGTCAACCCCCAGCTGCTGAGTAATTTGGTTGCCCTTCGCCTGGTGCCAGATCAGCGTGGGGTGGTCTTGGGGCTTGGGTGCCGAGAGCTGTTGAGCCACAGAGATATCCTCCGTTGATGGGCCGGGTGGGCAATGGACAGGATGGGCTGACTATCCAGCTGTGGAGATCTACAAAGATCGGGCAAAGGCAAAGCCCAGAACAGTGAGCAGTCCCCTACCCTAGGTCACTGGCCTCGGTCAATTCTTCTATCAAGAGAAATAGACCGCTAGGCCGCCGTCCGGCGATCGCAGTAGGGGTAGGAGCATTGCCCTAGCTCTACGGCCTTAGCTCTACGGTAAAAAACAGCACCAGGGTCTAGGCCATTTTCTACACCAGAGTTAATCTGCTGGCGGGGCGATCGCATCGGGGGAGAGTCGGGCTATCCCTAGGTCAAACCAAACTGAGCTATCCTACTACCGTGCCGAGGCGAGCCGAGGAAAGGGAGAATCTGTGGTCGACGAAGCCACCCAAGAACAACTGCAAACCCTGCTGGAGACAGGGCGCTTCGATGTGGCCCAGGCCATGCTCCAGCCCATGCAGTCAGCCGATGTGGCCGACGCCATTGACGAGCTGCCCGAAACCCTTCAGGCGGTGGCTTTTCGGCTGTTGCCCAAGGATGAGGCGATCGAGGTCTACGAATACCTGCCCCATCGCGTGCAGCAGTCCCTCCTGGAGGATTTTAAGAATCCTGAGGTGCTGGACATTATTGACCGCATGTCGCCCGACGATCGCGCTCGCCTGTTTGACGAGCTGCCCGCCAAAGTGGTGCGGCGGCTGACCTTGCAGCTCAGCCCCGTCGAGCGCGAGGCCACGGCCCGGCTGCTGGGCTACCCCCCCGACAGCGCCGGGCGGATCATGACCTCAGAGTTTGTCGCCCTGCGCGAAACCCTCACCGTCGAGCAGGCCCTTGATCGCATCCGCCACCTGGCAGAAACCTCAGAGACCATCTACACCCTCTACGTGCTCGACAATGCTCGTCATTTGATTGGCGCGCTCTCGCTACGTGACCTGGTGGTAGCTCAGCCCGAGCAACCGCTGCAAGATCTGATGCGGCGAGAACTGGTCTACGTGCATACCAACACCGACCAGGAAGAAGCGGCGCGGATGATTCAGCGCTACGACTTCTTAGCCCTGCCGGTGGTTGACCGCGAGCAGCGCCTAGTGGGCATTGTCACCATCGACGACCTGATCGATGTGCTAGAAGCCGAGGGCACCGAAGACATCTACACCGCTGGCGGCGTCCAGAGCGGCGGCGAAAACTACTTTCAGACCAACCTGATCACCGTGGCCCGCAAGCGCGTGGTGTGGTTGTTTGTCGTGCTGGTAGCCAACACCGGCACCATCGCGGTGATCCAGAGTCAGGAGGCACTGTTAGAAGAGGTGGTGGTGCTGGCGGCTTTCATTCCGCTGTTGATCGACGCTGGGGGCAACGTGGGGGCGCAGTCGTCTACGGTGGTGATTCGCGGCTTGAACACCGACGAGGTGCGATCGTCCCAGATGCTCAGAATTATTTGGCGAGAAACCCTGGCTGGGACGATACTAGGACTGCTGCTGGGCATTGCCGTTACGATTTGGGCCTACTTTCTCCAGGGCGACTGGGGAGTGGCGCTGTCGGTGGGGCTAAGCCTAGCGGGTATTTCAACGCTGGCCTCCTTGGCCGGGTCGGCGCTACCCTTTTTGTTTAAGGCCCTCAAGCTTGACCCGGCGCTGATGTCGGCTCCGTTTATCACCACGGCAGTAGATGTACTCGGGGTGCTGATCTATCTCAACGTGGCCCGCGTCATTCTCGGGATTTAGGGTGCTAGGTGTCAGGTGCTAGGTGCCAGGTGTCAGGTGCCGGGTCCGAAACCCGAAACCCGAAACCCGAAACCCGAAACCTAAAACCCAAAACCCTCCTCCTATGCCCATACCCCATCCCACAGCCATTGTGCTTCTCTCCGGCGGTTTAGACTCGGCCACTGCCGCTGCCCAGGCGATCGCCGATGGCTATGCCGTCATCGCTCTGTCGTTTAACTACGGCCAGCGGCACCAGCGAGAGCTAGAGGCGGCTAGGGCGGTGGCTAGTCATTTTGTGATCGCCGATCACCACGTTATCGATGTCAACCTGGCCCAGTGGGGCGCGTCTTCGCTCACCGACCTGAGCCAAACGCTCCCTCAAGATGGCCCCCAAGATGGCATTGAGGCGGGCATTCCCTCTACCTACGTGCCGGGGCGCAATACGGTGTTTATTGCTCTAGCCCTGGCCCTGGCCGAGGCTAAGGGGGCCGAAGCGGTATATCTGGGCATCAACGCGGTGGATTATTCTGGCTATCCCGACTGTCGGCCTGAGTATCTAGCGGCCTTTCAGCAGCTGGCACAGCTCTCGTCTAAAGTGGGGCTAGAGGGCCGTGCCCCCAGTCTGGTTGCGCCTTTGGTGATGGATTCTAAAGTGGATATTGTGCACCGGGCGGTGAAGCTGGGGGTGCCCATCGAGCAAACCTGGTCATGCTACCAGGGCGGAGCGGAGCCATGCGGGCGGTGTGACTCTTGCCGAATTCGCGATCGCGCCCTGATTGAGGCGGGATACCCTCAGTTAGCATCCTCAGGCTGTAGCCCGTTCACTCGCGCTCCCTAGACAACGCTACTTCGGCCTGAAGGGGGTTTGCTGGATGAGCACCGCTTTTTTGCAGTCTGAGATAGCTGTGGCAAGCCGGGTGTAGTTGAAAATGAGTTACCTGATCGAGATTGAGCTTCGGGGATTCATAAAAACCTAGATAGGTACCCAAGTTAGGGTGATCCGTAACCTTGCCTCCCTTTGCCCATGCCTTTAAGAAGCCCACCTGCCAGAGGATCTTCTTCAGGGCATTGTCATCTAGGCTGAGTGCCCAGGTGGCGTTGCCAATGCCAATGTCGCCACAGACAATAGACAGCAAAAGCTCATCGAGTTCGTGGCTCTTGTAGACAGTTTTTCCTGCGCGAAAAGTTTCTAAAAAATCGAGCAAATCAGGATATTGAAAGCGATACTCTGCCGCCATATCCCTAGTTTTCTGCTCGGAGTATGAGATTTCTGCCCTGGCGATGTCGTCTAGACCGATCCTGGGTCTGCTCGCGTGATTGATACAAATTTTGCAAAACTGCAAAACTTCCCTTGGGCGTAAATGAGTGCGTGAAATAATGTAATCTTGGGTGCTGACATTGGGGCTTACATTCGAGCAGAAGAGCAGCCGCCATCGTTCAGTTCCACTGAGCTGTTTAGCGCTGGGAATAGCATGAGAAATCCTCAGAGCAATGAACTCGATTAGGTAATTAGTCACCGCAACAAGACGAGCCTATTGCGAAACAGGCAAAAGTCGGTAGAGTAATGAACATGACGATTCAACCATCTTCAGAAGTGAATCTCTCGGAGATCGACCCGGAAGAGCAAGGGGCGAGGTATTGGT
>JBBSKN010000113.1:0-11593 GCA_038256265.1 Phormidesmidales cyanobacterium | reverse complement strand
TACCGGTAACGATACCCGGCTCTGGGCGCTGCCGCAGAGCCTTTTATCTCTTCTCCATAGGGTGCCTATTGATACGTCGCACCCAATATCCCTTGGTTTCGCCTTACGTTGATACCCGGAATATACGTTGAGCAAATAGCCGTATAATGAGAACCTGTTGGCAACGTGCTTGCCCAGCGGCACCTCTGCGGGTGTAGTTCAGTGGTAGAACGTCAGCTTCCCAAGCTGAATGTCGTCGGTTCGAGTCCGATCACCCGCTTTTGTTCATTAAAGAATTATCTTTCAGATTTAAAGGATTAGTTTCCAAAACTGACGAGATTACTAGGCTTTCAGTCGATCTGGAGGGTTTTTGCCAGGAAGTCTGCCAGATTGAAAGAATTAATTTCCAAACGGTGCTGCCGTAAGAGGATATTTGAAAACACGGAGGCGGGGTATCGAAAGCGTCAAGCCAACCTCCGTAGCATGACCCGAATTATCGCGATATAGATAAGGGCTTCGGAAGACTCGGGCAAACGTTCATAATCGACATTAAGACGGCGGCACCAATGGAGCCAACCGTCGATTCGTTCTACGACCCAGCATCTCGGCAACAGCACAAACCCCCTCTTCCCTTGCGGACGTAGCACGACCGCTAGAATCAGCCCAAAGAGTCGATAACCGTCTTGAAGAAATCCATGCCCGAGAAGCCCCCTAGCCAAAAGGGGCAGCAAGGCCTACCCAGAATGCGAATCAATCAGGGGAGCCGCTCCCGTTCCTCCTGGACCATTTGTAGTGAACCGGAAGAAATTGCTCACATGTTATGTCAATTCAGATAGAAGGCCGGTTGAAACTTCACTCCTAAACAAGCTTTGAATACGAGGACTCTTCTTAATCTATTTGGTTTGGACCTCAGGCTAATAGGCGAGTTGCCGCTGCACCGTATTCCTGGTAAGACTTAACGCCGGTTAGGGTCTCCAGCCGTTCGCCATGCTTAAAAAACATCACCGCCGGGATACCCTTTAACTCAAAACGTTTGGTAATCTGCCGATTGGTGTCAAAGTCGATCTTTCTCACCGTGACCGCATCGCCATAGGTTTCGGCCAGCTTATTGATCGACGGCGCCACCTGTTTGCAAGAGCCGCACCAAGACGCCATGCAATCGACCACCAGCAATGGTTCACTGGCCAACAGCGCATCCAGCTCGGCCTCATCGCGAATCAGTTTGGCGGCACCCGTATCTGCTTCACCCAGCTGGGCCAGGGCGCTAGCCACCTCCGCAAACGACAGGCTAGCGTTGATAGTGGCAAGCTGAGAGCGCTGCCCATAGTACTCAATCAGCGGCTCTAACGACTGTTGAAAGCGCTCCAAACGATCTCGGAGTGCTGAAACTGGCAGCTTTTCGCTACTTTTGTTTAACAGACGAATGATTAAAACCTCAGTCGTCGCTTTGAGATAGGCTACCGTCGCCGCTGGCTGACCCACCGCTGACCACCAGTCATCAAACCCCTGGGCCTGGGCCAGCGTGCGTGGAAACCCGTCTAAAACCCAGCCTTTGAGCATGGTGTCGGGCTGCTCAAATCGCCTGCGGATCAGCTTCATCGCCAGCGCATCGGGCACCAATTCGCCCGCCTCTACGTAGGAGCGGGCCTCAACGCCGATCACAGTCTCTGCGGCGATCGCCTCGCGCACCAGCTCGCCCATAGACACATGGGGCACCTGCCAGTCTTCTGCTAGAGCAGCGGCATGAGACTTCACCCCCAGCCCCGGCAGCCCTAATAAGATTAATTGCTTAGATTCCATAGCGGTGCCATATCCAACTGCTGCCCTACCTGCGTAGGATAGCAAAGGGCTTTGCCTGCGCTTATCACCTATGGCCCATCTCTCCATCTAACGTTGGAATAGATCTCAATCCGTTACTCAGACGTCTGGCTATCGCGGCGGCCTAGCTCGTAAACCCCGCAGCTGATCGCTGCAATCACTCCCAGGCTGACAGCCCAGCTGCTCCCCAGGGATAGGGTAAAACCGTAGTGAGCCAGGCCACCCACCAGCAAAAACGGCACCATGCCCAGCAGCGAGGCCGCCGGAGAGTCTTCGCCTAGCCAATTTTCAAAGGCTAAAATCACCCGCTCAGCGAGAGGAGAAAAGCCCCAGTAAAGGGCGATCGCCCACAGGGCCGTGCCGGCAGCAGTAGCAGTGTCGAGAACGGCAGACAGATGCAACAAAAAAGTCATTCAAGAACGGCAGGGAAAACAAACCTGCTAGCCGAAGTATCCAGTTAGGTTGTGGGGATGGCGTTACAGCTGATCGCGCTCGGGGCGGTAGGGGGGCATGCCAGGGTCGTTGCGGTAGCGATCATTGTACTCACCGCGATTCTTTGGGGGTCGGCGACGGCGCAAACGCTCATCGGCAGGGCGAGGGGAGCCACCGTAGTTATCTTGGCCGTAGGGGCCATCCGGGGGGCGATTGTTGAGGGGGCCATTCATGGGCCCATCCATGGGGCGATCACCAGCCGAGCGATCCATGGGGCGCTCGATGGGCACATCGTCGCGGCGCATGGGCCGACCATTTCCGTACACATCGGCATTGTAAGGAGGACGACCCGGCTCACCGCGCCCCTCAAGCATGGGACGGGGGCGGTTGTAGGGATCGGCAGGGGCGTAGTCACGACGGTCAATCTCGGCACGCAGATTAGCGCGGTTATCGGGAGCATAGACGGGAGGGCGACCCCCACCTCGGGTCGAGCGATAGCCACTGCCACCGCCAAAATCGCCACCATCGCCGGGAAAGCCTGTCTTAACCAAGGGCACTCTGGCATTGATGTTCTGAATCATCAGCGACACCAACATGCCCACCATCAGCATCTGCTGAAACGAGGGAATGATATCCATCGTCAGGTTGCCCAGCAAAAACACCCCGGAAATCAGGAAGAGAATGGCATAGATTTTATCGGAGTCGCGTTCGTAACCAGGCTTGAGCCGATCTAGAAAGAACAGCGCCACACCGCAGATCACCATAAAGATGCCCAGCAGCAGGGGGACGGGGGTACCAAAATTCACGGTAAATTCCTCTTAGGCGATCGCCTCAGCCAACCGAACACGTTAATTCTAGCCGACTTAACGAAAAAATCGGGAACGCCTGGCGGGTTCCCGACGACAAAGCAATAGGTTGTGCCCTCCGACCTAGGCCAGCGGGCACAGCCCCTCAGCACTACTGGCGCTGAATTTTGTCGCGCTGGCTAACAAACACGAGAAAAGCAGTCGCCGGAACGATAATGATCACAGCGCCAGCCAGCAGGCTCAGCAAGAAGTTGGTTAAAGACGGTGTCATATCTTTTGATCCTGATTAACGATTGAAACCGATTGTTACTAACCATTATTGATCAAGTTATGCCTGGCTGCACCACAGCTCCAACCCGCCGATATAATATTCTCCCCTCAGCAGCCCTGGCCAGCAGCTCAAAATATTGACCCCAGAGCTGCTCTAGCAGAGAGAATGCGCTGAGGAAAGCTTTAGAATTATGTGGACAGCTTATTTTGGCAGCGTATTTTGGAGGGTGAACCCATGTCCGCAACACAACTCATGAGCATCGGCGTGGGCCTGCTGTTGGGGCTGATGACCCTGCTGTTTATCTTTCGCATCGTGCTCTCCTGGTACCCCCAGGCCGAGCTGTCTAAGCTGCCTTTCTCTCTGGTGGCCTGGCCGACCGAGCCGCTGCTGGTGCCCATGCGCAAGCTTGCCCCCCCTATTGGCGGCGTAGATATTGCCCCGGTGATTTGGGTGGGCATTGTCACCCTGCTGCGAGAGATTCTCGTCGGGCAACAGGGGCTGTTGCGCATGCTCGGCTAGGTGCCCATCATTTCGGCGACAAAGTTGGTATAGACATCGCCGCTGAGGAAGTTGGCGTTCTCCAGAACCTTTTGGTGAAAGCCGATGGTGGTAGGCACCCCGGTGATGGCGCACTCCCGCAGGGCACGGCGCATGCGGCGAATGGCAGTGGAGCGATCTGGCCCCCACACGATCAACTTGCCCACCAGCGAGTCATAGTAGGGCGGAATTTCGTAGTCGGTGTAGACGTGAGAGTCCATCCGCACACCCATGCCGCCGGGGGCCAGGTAGCCACTGATGCGGCCAGGGTTGGGGCGAAAGTTGTGGTCGGGATCTTCAGCGTTGATGCGGCACTCGATCGCATGACCGCGAATCTGAATTTCCGACTGGGTGAAGGGCAGCTTTTCGCCTTGGGCAATGTTGAGTTGGGCGGCAATTAGGTCGATGCCAGTAATCATTTCGGTGACGGGGTGCTCGACTTGAATGCGGGTATTCATCTCCATAAAGTAAAAGTTGCCCTGGCTATCGACCAAAAACTCGACCGTGCCCGCCCCTACATAGTTGATCGACTGAGCCGCTAGCACCGCCGCTGACCCCATCTTTTCTCGCTGGTCTGCGGTTAGCCGTGGGCTGGGGGCTTCTTCTAAGAGCTTTTGGTGGCGCCGCTGAATCGAACAGTCGCGTTCGCCCAGGTGCACCACATTGCCGTAGCTGTCGGCCAAGATCTGAAACTCAATGTGGCGGGGGCGATCAATAAACTTTTCCATATACACGCCAGAGTTGCCAAAGGCGGCCTGGGCCTCGCCCTGGGCGGCCATAAAGGCCTTGATTAGCTCAGTTTCGTTGTTGACCAGGCGCATACCGCGCCCGCCGCCACCCGCCGTGGCTTTGATCATCACCGGATAGCCGATTTCGCTGGCGGTAGCGTAGGCCTCGGCTTCGTCGGTCAGCAGCCCCTCACTGCCAGGTACCGTGGGCACCCCCACCTGCTGCATGGTTTTTTTGGCGGTAGATTTATCGCCCATTCTGCGCATGGAATCGGGGGAAGGGCCGACAAAGACGATCTGGTGATCGGCGCAAATTTCGGCAAAGCGCGCGTTTTCGGCCAAAAAGCCGTAGCCGGGGTGGATGGCGCTGGCATTGCGGGTGAGGGCAGCCGCAATAATATTGGGAATGTTGAGGTAGCTTTTTTGGCTAGGGGCTTCGCCGATACATACCGCTTCATCGGCCAGCTGCACATGCAGGGCGTGGCGATCAACAGTGGAGTGAACCGCAACGGTGGCTATGCCCATTTCTTCGCAGGTACGGAGGATGCGCAGCGCAATTTCTCCCCGGTTAGCAATCAAAATCTTAGAAAAGCGCATGTACTTAGGGCAAATAGCAACAGACCATTGGGGTTTGCAGCCCAGCCAAGCAACCCTAGCCCACTGCCACAACCGACCATAACCAGCATCATACGACGGTTGCTGATCGTATCACGGGGGTGGGGCGATAAAATTGCCCCGCTTAGCTCTTACAAGGGGGCCGTTATGGTTTACTCTTATATATCTGAGCTTGTGCTGGGTGATGGTTTCCCTCAGTAGCGCCCAAATATGTACGGTTCAGAACACACCAGCGGATGTGGTGGAATTGGTAGACACGCACGCTTGAGGGGCGTGTGGCTTATGCTGTGCGAGTTCGAGTCTCGCCATCCGCATTGACTGTACCAGTCGGGCCTTATCTTGTTCCAGCTCAGAGGTGGGGTTTCTCCCCAGGCTCAACTTAGGACTCGGAGCTTTGCCTGGGGAGAAACCAGGGATGCTTGCGTTTCTGCGATTTAACAATGCAGAAACGGTTTGGCGCTGCGCCGAGATAGGTGACGCCGAGGAATCTCAGGTGTTTCTCAGCTATAAGATTTGTCTTCCTGTAAAAATAAAAGAGTTCACCGAGCCTTCAGTCCAGGGCTTTTATTGCCCTGAAGCAGGGCACATGACCTACTGTTTATTTTTCTGGGGTGATTCTTTTATGAGCTATCTCGACTCTACAGCTCAGTTTTATGCCGAAGTGGCAACTACCCCAGAGGTGGGTTTGTGCTGTGTGCAGAGCAACCCTCTGGTGATGCCAGGGCTAGTGATTCCAGAGCGCATGCATGCGATGAACTACGGCTGCGGCACTACCGTACATTCAGCCGAGCTGACCGGGCAGCCCACGGTGGCCTACTTAGGGGTGGGTGGCGGCCTGGAAGCATTACAGTTCAGCTATTTTTCGCGCCGTCAGGGGGCGGTGGTGGCCATTGACCCGGTGGATGAGATGCGCCAGGCGGCGGCTCAAAATTTGATTGAGGCGGCGGCCCTAAACGACTGGTTTGAGGCTGACTTTGTGACGCTGCTGGCGGGTGATGCCTTTGCCCTACCCCTGGCCGATGAGTCGGTGGATGTGGTGGCCCAAAACTGTCTGTTTAATATTTTCGAACCAGACGATCTGATGCAGGCGCTGGGGGAGGCCTACCGGGTGCTCAAGCCAGGCGGACGGCTAATTATGAGTGACCCGATCGCAACTCGCCCCATTCCTACCCATTTGCAAAAAGACGATCGCCTGCGGGCGCTGTGCCTCTCGGGGGCGCTTACCTACGATGAGTACACCCAGCATTTGATCAGCGCTGGCTTTGGCCAGATCGAGGTGCGCGATCGCCGTCCTTACCGAGTGCTAGACACGGCCCAGTACGGCCTAGACGAGCATCTGCTGCTAGAAAGTCTCGATACGGTGTCTTTTAAGGTGCCGATTCCCGCCGATGGGGCCTGCATTTTTACGGGCAAAACGGCGGTGTATACCGGGCCAGAAACGTTCTTTGACGATGAGGCTGGCCACTACCTGAGCCGGGGGGTACCCGCAGCGGTGTGCGACAAGACAGCTAAAAACCTGGGCAACCACCCCAACGTGCTGGTAACCGGCTCTACTTGGCACTACGACGGGGGCGGGTGCTGCTAGGCGGGAGGCGTCTTCTCAACGGCCTCACCATTGCCATACCAGATAGATTCGATCGCACCAGCAGCGGCAACCGGGTCGGCGTCGCTGGCGAGGCACTGGGTGATGTGGCCCAGCTTGCGCCCGGGGCGAATGGCTTTGGTGTACCAGTAGAGGGTGGCCTGGGGGAGTTGTTTTAGGGCGGCAAGTTTTTGGTGGTGAGCTGCTTCGGAGTCTGCTAGGCCGAGCAGGTTGACCATGATGGCCTGGGGGCAGGTGAGGTGGGTGGGGCCGAGGGGGCGATCACCCACCGCCCGCAGCTGCTGCTCAAACTGTGAAGTGACGCAGGCGTCGAGACTGTAGTGGCCCGAGTTGTGGGTGCGGGGGGCGATTTCGTTGATCAGCACCCGGTCGTCTTGGGTGAGAAAGCACTCGATGCCGACGATGCCGACCAGTTGAAGCTGCTCGACCAGGGTGCGGGCCATACTCTCCATGTTGGTCGCGATCGCAGGGCTAACCCTGGCCGGGGCCAAGACGCGACGGCAGATCTGATCGACCTGCTGGGTTTCTACCGTGGGGTAAACCGCAATGTCGCCCTGGGCTGAGCGGGCCACCATCACCGCCAGCTCCTGCTTAAAGGGCACAAACTCCTCGAGCAACACTGGGGCGCGCTCAAAGTTCTCCCAGGTAGCGGTGAGTTGGGCCGCATCGTTAACCACCGAGGTGCCGTAGCCGTCGTAGCCCAGGCGGCGAGTTTTCATCACTAGGGGGTAGCTGATGTCTGCGGCCTTGGCGGCTAGCTCGGCCTCGGTTTCGTCGCCGTTGAGAAAGTCGTAGCGGGGGTTGGGTAGGCCAATGCGGCTAAAAAACTCGCGCTGGTGGCGCTTGTCAAGCACCAGCGCTAAGACATCTAGCCCAGGCCGGAAGATCGTGCCTCGCTCTGCCAGGGTTTGCAGCCCCTGGCAGTCGATAAACTCGTTCTCAAAGGTGATGACATCGCACTGGGCGGCTAGGGCACCGGTGGCAGCGGCATCGGCGACCTCGGCGAGGAGGGTAGAGTGGGCGATCGCCACCGCCGGGTCACTGTCGCTGGGGGTTTGCACCACCAGCTCTAGCCCCAGTTTTTGGGCAGCTGGCCCCATCATCCAGGCCAGTTGGCCACCGCCAATGACACCGACCCGTTGAATGTTGCCCCGTTGAATTTTGCTGGGGGTTGCCTGCTCCATGGTGCTACTGCTGCTGTGCAAACCTGCATTATCCCACGCTGCTCAAAGACTCGGTCAAACCTCTCCGGTACTCAGCAAAAACAGAAGGGGTTTGGCCCCTGCCATTGCTTGAGCAGGGGGTGCCGCCCCTGATCAGCACCGCCCCATCTCCAGCGGAGACGGGGCGGCGGAGAGCCTTACTCTGCGGCATAAGTTGGCTAACTATTCCTAAAACCTGACACCCAGTACCTGAGACCCCGGCCAGGGGTGCCCTATTTCTGCCAGCCAGTACTAGCCAGGTAGCAACCTAGTAGGTCTCAACGTGCCAGCGGTGGGCTTTCTTCATCTGCTTGCGGAACTCGATCCAGTCGACCCCGTGCTTGCTGGCGGCGGCGGTCATCCCTTCGTCAATGCCGTCTTCCATGCCCTTTAGACCACACATGTAGGTGTGGGTATTGGGCTTTTGCATTAGCTCCCACAGCTCGTCGGCATGCTCAGCTACCCGGTGCTGAATGTACATGCGGCCCCCTTCGGCATTCTCCTGCTCACGGCTGATGGCGTAGGTGAGCTTGAAGTTCTCAGGGTACTGCTCTTTAATCTGCTCCAGCTCCTCTTTATAAAGAATGTTGGGGGTGTAGGGCACCCCAAAGATCAGCCAGGCCAGGCCCTTGAACTGATAGTCGGGGTTTGCCTTACGCTCAGCTTCTTTAAACATGCGCCACAGGTAGGCGCGGAAGGGGGCAATACCGGTGCCGGTGGCCAGCATGATGACGGTGGCCTCGGGGTCGTCGGGCAGCAGCATTTCTTTGCCCACTGGCCCGGTGATTTTTACATCAGCCCCTAGCTCGATGTTGCACAGGTAGGTAGAGCAGGTGCCGTAGACCGTCTCGCCGCTCTCGGGATGCTTGTACTCCAGCTGACGGACGCACAGCGACACGGTTTTGTCGTCTAGGTGATCGCCGTGGCGGGTTGAGGCAATGGAGTACAGGCGCAGCTTGTGGGGCTTACCCCTGTCGTCGGTACCTTCAGGAATAATGCCAATGCTCTGGCCTTCCACGTAGTGGAGATTGCCCTCGGACAGATCAAAGGTGATGTGTTGCACATCTCCTGAACCACCCTCTTGAACCAAAGGCTGATTCGATAACACCTTACCTATGTAAGGGCTGTTGGGCTTGTAGAGGTTGACGGGCACGCTCGAAGCGGCCTTGGGTGCGGCTTGAGTCATGGGCTTTTCGTTTGTGGTGGGCGCGGTCTGGGCTGGGGCAACAGCTTCGGCGGGCGCAGCCACGGGGGTCGTAATGGGGGTAGGCACGGCATTGCTAGCGGTGCCTACGGCCTCAATCGGCTGAATGCTAACGATCTTGCCGCCCAGGCGGGCAATTCGCTGCATTTCTTGATTCATACGGCTGTAGGGCACCGTAATAAACACACTGCCACTCTTGCGAATGGGGGTGCTCGATTTATCGGCTTCTGCGTTTTGGCGCAGACCCTGCACTTCGTATAGAAATAAACGACTTCCGGCCACAGTATTGGCGTTGCCGCCGCTCACACTTGGATTGTACATATCTAAATCTTTTGACTCTCTAGACCCAACTGAGTGCGACGGAAATACAGTGCGACGGAAAGCACACCGTCATACCCGCCGCATAGGGCTAGTGCATTGGCTCAGACAGCCCTAGGGCTAATCTCAAGAGGCAGCACTAGACACACTTTTAGCTTAGGGTATCACTGTAAGACGGTGTAGTTTGAGTTTGGAGATCTTTGGGTTTGGAGATCCAGCAGACTGAGCAGCCTACTATCATCGCCTCACCCAACCTTAGCTATGCCCCAGTGAATGATTGCACTGTAGTAACATCTGGCGGAGAAGACTGTGTTCTTTGCAGCATCGAGCATTAAGTTAATCTAAAGCCTCCATGTTCTTAGCGCTCTGGTCGCTTGGCGTTGCTGGTGCGATCGCCTTTGACAGCCTGTGCGTTTATTCTTTCGCGCCCTTCTTCGCGCCCCTGGCAGATCCAAAGGCTAAAGACCAAGGGGAACAGTGGCAGGCAGCTAGGTTCTGGGAGCGATCGCATCCCGGCAACACCCAGCCGATCCCTATGCAAAAACTGTTGTGAAGGATACTAGCTTCTGATAGGATGAGACTAATTGCGGTAGAAATACTTATCTTCTTAGAGTACTTTGTGCCGTCGGCTGTTTAGCCGTCTAAGAAAGGCGTAAAATGACTTGACGCTTGGGCTGTAGCTGATTTAGCTGCAATCTGGCAGGTGATGGCATGCAGCAGTCAGGGGAAGGCTTCAGGTGTTCCGTCAAGCTAGAGCATTTCAGGCTGCACTGGCACGGCATTCGCAAGTTATTCAACTCGTGAGCGGTTGCTCCGGGATGTTGGGGCGAGAGCCAGGCCAGAGTGATTTCTGGAGACAGTCTCTACCCACTGCGTCATAGCGCTGGGTTTCGTTTATGAAAAGTTGTTTAGGGGGAACTTATGATCACCAAGCCAGGCAAAGTAGTTTTAATTGGGGTGGCCGGCGACTCTGGGTGCGGCAAATCCACCTTTCTGAGACGACTGAGCGATTTGTTCGGTGCTGAGTTTATGACCGTCATCTGCTTAGATGACTATCACAGCCTTGATCGTAAGCAGCGTAAAGCTGCCGGGGTTACCGCCCTCGATCCCAAGGCCAACAACTTTGACCTGATGTACGAGCAGATCAAAGCGCTCAAAGCAGGCCAGAGCATTGATAAGCCCATTTATAATCACGAAACTGGCGAGCTTGACCCCCCAGAAAAAGTTCACCCCAACCGCATTGTGGTAATTGAAGGGCTGCACCCTCTCTATGACGAGCGGGTGCGTGACCTGATCGACTTCAGCGTTTACCTCGACATTAGCGACGACGTCAAAATCGCCTGGAAAATTCAACGCGATATGGCCGAGCGCGGTCACACCTACGAAGACGTGCTGGCCTCCATTAATTCCCGCCGCCCAGACTTTGAAGCCTACATCGACATCCAAAAGCAATATGCCGATGTGGTGATTCAAATTTTGCCCACCCAGCTAATTCCCAACGACGAAGAGAAGAAGGTGCTGCGGGTGCGCCTTATGCAGCGCGAGGGCATAGAGGGTTTCGACCCCGTCTACCTGTTCGACGAAGGCTCTACCATCGACTGGATTCCCTGCGGGCGCAAACTGACCTGCTCGTATCCCGGCATTCGGATGCACTACGGCCCTGACGCCTACTACGGTCACGAGGTGTCGGTGCTAGAGGTCGACGGCCAGTTTGACCGCCTCGAAGAGTTAATCTATATCGAGAGCCACCTCAGCAACACTTCCACCAAGTACTACGGCGAAATGACTGAGCTGCTGCTCAAGCACCGTGAATACCCCGGCTCTACCAACGGTAGTGGCCTGTTCCAAGTGCTAGTGGGTCTAAAAATGCGCGCCACCTATGAGCGCCTGATTGCCGCTGATCGCGAAGTTGCCACCACTGCCTAGGCCAAGCCCTCGATTTGGGTATCAACGTAAGGCGGGACAAAGGGATATTGGGTGCAATGTATTAATGAGCACCCTGTTGAGAAGAGATAAAAGGCTCTGCGGCATTGCCCAGAGCCCGGTATCGTTACCGGTACGAATTCAAATCGGGAACGAT
>JBBSKN010000112.1:0-11895 GCA_038256265.1 Phormidesmidales cyanobacterium | reverse complement strand
TGCCCTGGGAATTACTCCATGTGCCCCAGGGCAGCTATGTGTTCAACAGCAACCCCCGAATTACGGTGCAACGGCAGTTCAACAGCACAGGTGGGTTTAATGTGCCGGAGTGCCAATCCCAGGAACGGGTGCGGATTCTATTCATCATCAGTCGGCCCCAGGGGGCGGGGTTTATTGACCCTCGCAGTGATGCCCAGGCGGTGCTGGCAGCGCTGGAGAAGGAAGGGCGGGGGCGGTTTGAGGTGGAGTTTTTGCGTCCGGCCACGCTGAAGGCGCTGCGCGATCGCCTGGATGATACCCGCCTGCCCCGCATCGACATAATTCATTTCGACGGCCACGGAGTCTACGACGCGACCGGATCACTGTTTGAGGAAGCCCGTCGCCATCAGGGGCTTTCACCTACCCGCCAGAGTCCGCAGGATGCGGCGGAGATGGGATATCTGCTGTTTGAAGATGAAGTGGGCGATCGCGCGATCGTGAGTGCGGAGAAGCTGGCGGCCCTGCTGAACGAGCAAACAGTAGCGCTAGTGGTGTTGTCGGCCTGCCAATCGGCGATGGTCGGTAGCCCAAAGCCGACCGCCGCCGAGGCCGATGAGGCGGCAGACCCCACAGCGGGGGTAATGGGCAGCGTGGCGGCGCGGCTCACCCACGGGGGCATTCCGGCGGTGTTGGCGATGACCCATTCGGTGCTGGTGACGACTACCGAAGCGTTGTTTGGCCAGTTTTACCAAAATCTGGGCCGGGGACAGGGCATGGGCGAAGCTTTGGACAACGCTCGCCGCCATTTGTTCTTTAACCCCGACCGGGGCACCCGCCTGCGAGGGCAGCAGCAGGAAGTGACTCTGCAATTGCAGGACTGGTTTTTGCCCGCCCTCTACCAGGCGGGGGCCGATACACCGCTGTTGACAGAAAACCTTGTCGATGACGGGGACGACCGTAGGGGCGAACGGTTGTTCGCCCTCCCTGTAGACGGGAGCAACCTACCCGAAATCCAAGAGACGGGGTTTTGGGGCCGCAGCCGGGAGCTGTGGCAGATTGAGCGGGCCTTTGTGGGGGGCACCCGTCGCCTGACGATTTGGGGCTTTGGCGGCCAGGGCAAAACCTACCTGGCGGTGGAGGCGGGCCGCTGGCTGCACCAGACGGGGATGTTTGAGCGGGTGTGCTTTGTAGACTATGCCGCCTACCAGGGGCAAGACCCGGTGAGCTACGCCGTTAGCACCCTGGCCACGGTGCTAAACGCCAGCCTGCTCGACGCCGCTGCCGCCACGGCGCACCTGGGGCAAACGCCGACCCTGGTGATTTTAGACAACCTGGAAGCCCTGAAACCAGAGCCCCAGCGTCAGCTGCTAGATGCCGCCAAAGCCTGGTCGGCGGCGGGCCACAGCCGGGTGCTGCTGACCACCCGCCAGCCCGATTTTCACCATGCCGACTATAAAACCGAGGGCAGTCGCCAGCACATTGCCCTGCCGCTGCGGGGGCTGGGCAGCGAAACCTACCCCAACGATGCCCTGGCCTATTTTAGGGCGCTGTGGGCACTGCCCCCCGCTGCCACTACCCCCACCCCAGACCGCGCCGCCCTGGTGAAGCTGTTTGCAATGGTAGATTTTCACCCGCTGTCGATTGGCCTGCTGGGGCGGCAGCTGAAGGAGCGGCGCATAGCCGAGGTGGGGCAGCGGCTGGCGGAACTTTTGACAGAGTATGACAACCCTCTGGTGGCCTCATTGCAGCTATCGCTAGATCGGCTGGATGACCAGGTGCGGCAGTGGTTGCCCAAACTGGGCGTGTTTCAGGGGGGTGCGATGGAGCTTGACCTGCTTGCCATCACCGAGATTACAGCAGCGGAGTGGCAACCCATACGGGCACAGCTCGAGCATACAGGGCTGATACAGGCGGAATATCTACTCAGTATCAACCCGCCCTACCTAAAGTTTCACCCTACCCTGGCCCCGGTACTGTGGCCCCAGCTTTCCCCAGAGGCCCAGGCCGCTCTGCACACCCGCCACCGTCAGCGCTACTACCAGCTTTCGGGCTACCTGTACCACGAGGGCAGCAAGAACCCCCACGCGGCGCGGGCCATTGCCCGCCGAGAGCTGCCCAACCTGATGCAGGCGGTGAACCGGGCCATTGCCGCAGCGGATGGGGATGCGGTGGACTTTGGGACACACATCAACCAATTCCTCGACTACTTTGGCTTGAGCAAAGACCGGGAAAACCTGGCGACCCAGCTCCAGCAGCTCCAGGGAGCAGCAGGGTCACAGGCGTGGTTTTTGGCCCGCAGCAATCAGGGGGAGGCGCTATGGGCAGCGGGGCGCGCGGGGGAAGCGCTGGCCCTATTTACAGAGGTATTGCAGGGGCTGGGGGAAACGCCCAGCTACGAGCGATGCATGACGCTGACCAGGATGGGACGCTGTTTAGCAGCCCAAGGGCAGGCGACCCAGGCGGCCGTCCGCTACCGGACGGGGATTGCCGAAACGGTGCAGCTAGAACAGAGCGATGGGATGAAGCGGCAGCGGGGGGTAATGCAGACCGATTTGGGAGATGTGCTGACGGCTATGGGGGACTACGCCAAGGCGCGGGACTCCTACGAGGCATCCTTGGCGATTTTCCAAGAGCTTGACGACGACCGACAGGAGGCGGTTATGCAGGGGCAACTAGGCACTTTGGCGATGGTGGAGGGAAAATTGGCGGAGGCGCAGACCCGCTACCAGGCGACACTGGCGACGTTTCAGTGGTTGGGGGAACCAGCCAGCGAGGCGGTGATGTGGCACCAGTTGGGGATGGTGTACGAGGAGGCGAATCAGTGGGAGGCGGCGGAGCAGCACTACCGGGAGGCGGCGCGGATAAGAGAGGGTCGGGGAGATTTGGCGGGGGCAGCGCAGACCTGGCATCAGTTGGCGCTGGTGAATAACGGGGCGGGGCGGGTAGAGGCTGCGATCGCCTTGTATGAGAAGGCGATCGCAACGGCAAAGCAAACAGACGATCGCTTCCAGGAATCCCGATCCCTCAGCAACCTCGCCAACCTGCTGCAAAGCCAGCCCAACCCCAGCCCCGCCGACCTGTCCACCGCCCGCAGCCACGCCGAAGCGGCCCTGGCCATTTTGCAAACCCTCGACTCCGCCGCCGCCGAAATTTGGAAAATCTACATCATTCTGGCCCAAATTTCCGAGCAGCAAGGGCAGGGGGAGCAGGCGCGAGCCTATCGGCAGCAGGCGCGGCAAGCCAAAGCCACCTTCGCGGGCATCCAGCACGAGCTGCGGCAGCACAGTCAACTCATTGCTGATGTGGTCATGGCCATCCTGCAACCCGATCAGCAAGCCCAGCTAGCCCCCATCCTGCAACAGCACGAATCCGGTGGCTGGACGAACCTCGTTACTGCCATCCGCTACATCCTCGCTGGCGAACGTGACGAAGTCACCCTCGTCGATCCTCTCGATCCGGATGACTCTATGATTGTTAGCGCCATTTTCCAAGGTATTGCCGACCCCAGCACCCTGCAAACCCTCCTGGGTGACGAGTGAGGCGATAGGCAAAAGATTCCTGGGTTCTTGAAGAACCCAGGAATCTGCCCTCCAGGCAATCTGCCTCGCGCCTCAGAAACCGGGTTTCTAGCGGAGGCTGGGCCTCCGCCCAAAAGTCTGGGCAGAAACCCGGTTTCTCTGGTTTCTATCATTCACCCCCGCCCCTCAACCATCGGGGAACTGCCAGCAGGGGATGTGCTCGACCCGGCAGCTGCCGCAGGCGCAGACCAGATTCTCATCGTCCGAGGCCATCCAGGTTTCGTCGCAGTCGCGGCAGTGGCAGAGAATGTTGTTGAGGTTCGCCTGAGCCAGACCAAAGCGCCAGCGCTCTAGCTCGTCAGGGGTGAAGTGGGAGGAGGAGTCGGGCATGGGCCGAAAGAACGAAGACCAAAGAGGGAAGAGAAAAATTTTGGTGGCAGTGGCTAAAAGCCTGAGTTGTACCTAAACCATTCCAGCATGATCGGCAGTCGGCGGGCGACGATCGCCCCCGCCGCAAACCCGGCCCCATGGCCCATCCACGACTTGCCCCGCTGCAGTGGCAGCAGCCCCCACAGAGCGCTGCCGTAGACCAGGCCCACGACCACGGCGGTGGCGATCGCCACCGGACTTCTTTCAAAGTAGCCCCGCAGCAAAATAAAGCCCAGGTAGCCAAACACCACACCGCTGGCCCCCAGGTGGCGGGTGCCGGGGCGACCCAGCAGCCAAATACCCACGCCGCTAACCAGCCAGCAAAACACCGTCACCAGCCCCAGCACCTCTAGCCCCTGGAGCAAGATCACCGTGCCCAAAATCACCAGCGGCCCCGAGTTGGCGGCCAGGTGGCCAAAGCCGCCGTGGAGCAGTGGGGCCACCACAATGCCCGGCAGCCCCGCCAGACTGCGCGGCTCAATGGCGAGCTTGGGCAACAGCCGCCGCCCGGTGACAAAATCAGCGATCGCCAGCGCCCATATCAGCGCCAGCAGATAGGCCAGCAGCAAAACGCCCTCGCGAAAGCCCTCGGGCAGCGTAATTTGGTCAAAAGCAAACAAGGTGACTTAAACCCTACAGAACTCTGCCCCTCAGGCTAGCACCTGAGCCAAGGTTGAATTGAGGAATTGGGCCAGCTGGGGGCCGTCTACCCCCAGTTCCGTTCTGGCGGCGGCGGCGGCGCGGGCGGCTTGGCCATGCCACCAGGCCCCGACCAGGGCAGCATCCATAGCCGCATCGGGGGAGTCCTTGCCCTGGGCTAGTAGGCCGCCGATCAATCCGGTGAGCACATCGCCGCTGCCACCTCGGGCCAGAGCTGGGGTACTCTCGGGCACGTACCAAAGGGTGCCATTGGGATGGGCGATCGCCGTACAGGCCCCCTTCAGCAGCACCACCGCTCCACTTTGCGCCGCTGCCGCCTGAGCCGCCGCCCCGTTATCGTCAGCCTGCTCTAATTGCTCAGAAAACAGCCGCTTAAACTCGCCTCGGTGAGGAGTCAGTACCGTGGGGGCCTGCCGCTGTCCTAACGTGTCCATAGCGCCCAGCTCTGCCAGTAGATTGAGACCGTCTGCATCTAGCAAAAGAGGCGTTGGACTCTGCAAAACGGCCTGCACTGGCTTGGTGGCCTGGCGGCTCAGCCCTGGCCCGCAGGCGATCGCATCGTAGCGGCTCAGATCTAAAGAATCGGGCAGATGGGCGATCGCACCGTCGTCGGTTTCGGCACAGCCCACCACCAGCGCCTCGGGCAGCTGGGCCACCACCATCAGCCGCAGCGACTCGGGCACCGCCAGGGTGAGCATGCCCACCCCGCTGGCCCTGGCCCCCAGCGCACTCAACAGCGCCGCCCCAGCGTAGGGCCGCGACCCAGCCACCACCACCAGCTG
This sequence comes from Phormidesmidales cyanobacterium, assembly GCA_038256265.1. Taxonomy (GTDB): domain Bacteria; phylum Cyanobacteriota; class Cyanobacteriia; order Phormidesmidales; family Phormidesmidaceae; genus Nodosilinea. Next base: position 6,527 of record JBBSKN010000112.1, on the reverse strand, counting down.
CCCCACCCGATACTTGTGGGTGTCGAGCTGGCGGGGCAGAGGCAGTTTGGCTCGCACCGTGGCCGCTGTCGCTCGCCGCACCGGGGGCAGGGGGTCTAACTCAGCGGCGATCGCCCCTGGGGGAATGTCGAAGTCAATTAAATGGCTCTGACCGAGATAGGCCAGCGCCCCATCTTGAAGGCAGGCCCGTTTCCACAGGCCCAGGCAGAGGGTGTGGGTAGCCCGCACCGCCGTGCCCAGCACTGCCCCGGTGTCGGTGTGCAGCCCTGAGGGCAGATCGATGCTGACCACCGGGAAGCCAGCCCCGTTGATCGCCGTCACCACAGCGGCCATGTCTCCCTCTAGGGGGCGCTCTAGACCAAAGCCAAACAGCCCATCGATCAGCAGATCGTAGGGGGCCAGCTCAGCCATAGTTGCAACGACAGGAAAGCCCAGATAGCTCACGTACCGCAGATGGTCGGCGGTCAGCGGCTTTTGGCGGCTGGCTGGGCAGCACACCTGCACTTTATAGCCCTGGGCCGCCAATTCTCGACCTACCACCAGGGCATCGCCGCCGTTGTGGCCCGGCCCCACCACCACCACCACATGGGGGTAGCGCTCCAGCGGAAACTGAGCCATCACCCAGGCGGCAATCCGCCCAGCCACTTTTTCCATCAGCGCGGCCACGGGCATGCCCTGCTCAAACAAATGCCCTTCTATGGCCCGCATTTGCTCAGCGGTGACCACCCGGTCAAACGCCCGATCAAACAGCCCAGCGCCAACCCTATCCCTAGATGTTTCGCTGGGCTGGTAGGGAGATTTCATCGGTGCTGACCCTTCAACTCAAACGGCATGGCCTACCGTTCAAAGTGTACGCGACTACTGCCGAGGCCTGCTTGGCGGTAAAAGTCGTTCCAGCGGTTGGCCAGGCCGCGATCGGCAAAGGGGCCAACGGCAACGTGAGGGCCACGGGGGGCCGTGCGCTGCTGCACGCGATCAGGCGGGGTGCCGAGCTGAATTACCTGATTGCTCACGGTTCCCAAGCCTGATGCATCCGTGGGTATCACCACGAAATAAGGCGCATTGGGTACAGCGAAAGACTCCGTTGGCGGGGCCGCATTCGGCGGTGAAGACATGACCCCAACGGGGGGAAGGGTGGGAGTACCGTAGTTGAGTTCTTGTCCAAACTCGACGTTGCCGGAGGTCGGGGGCAACTGGGCGACACCGGGAGGCAGAGCGGGCACCGGCACCGCCGCGCCGTCAGGGAATGCCGCATCAGGCAGAGGCGGCAGCTCGCCGTTAGCGGCATAGACATTGCCGGGCAGCGCCGGGGTCCGGGCAAAGGAGGGAACAGCCGCAGCCACCTGGGCCATCTCGCCCCGCACCCCCAGTGCAGACAGCTCAAAGATCCGCTGCTGGGCATTGCTGCTCATATTAAACCGGCCCGCCTGAATCACCGATCGCCCCTGAAAATTGGTGCGAAAGGCGGTGGGTTCAACGGTGCGCACCTGGCTCAGGGTGGTGTTACTGGTGTCGTTGACGTAGATCAAATACTGCTGGCCGCTGGTGGGGGCCGTCCCTGGCACCGGCAAGGCCCCGGCAGGCAGGGGCGGCACCGCGTCGAAGCCCTGGGTTAGCCCCTGGGGTGCCAGGCCCAGCACGGCGGCGGCGATCGCGGCGGTTGAAACATATCCAAACAGAGGCAGACCCAGCCTCAGGTCTTTCGACCCAATCCAATTTTTTAGATCAAACCGATTTTTTAACTCGAACAAATTCCTTTGCATTGCCATGACAAATACTGCCTATTGCTTGAGGGTGAACCGGCAGACGGTCAAGCATCAACGACTTTTTGCCCGTCCTCTCTATATGTCTTGAGGATGTTAGCGCAGATTTCAGAAACCGCATCATTTCGGCTCCAGTTTCTGATAGCGGGCCGGCGCTGCCGCTGCCAAGGCCAGCTCGTGATCTAGATCACAAGGGCAGCACGACAAGATCACCGGGAGCGCCGTCTGTGGGTCACCCGTAAGCCATGTGTCATTTCTTACTATGGAGACAACTTTGAGACCCGAAGCACCATGGCTAACCCCTGTAGCAAACCCCTCAAAAGCAACCCGTTTATCACTCAGCGAGATCCGCAGACGGGGGAATGGCAGGTGGTAAAGAACCGCCCCAGGAGTCGTCAGTAACTCCTGGGGAAAATACACCCAAAGCACCTCAGCCTGACCGCCGCAACTGGGCCGCCTCACCGCTCTATCAACTGGCCGGAGTCGGTCATAGTGCCCATACCAGAGCCGGAGGTGCCAGACTATAGTGTGGCGCAGTCTGTCGTTTGCCGATCACAGTCCCCCATAGGCACTAAACTATCGCCATGGGCCAACTGTATCCTCCCCTTGAGCCATACCATGCCGAATATCTGTCGGTCTCAGACCGACATCGGCTCTATATAGAACAAGTCGGCAACCCCAAAGGCAAGCCTGTAGTCTTTTTGCATGGCGGGCCGGGGGGCGGCATCAACCCCACCTACCGCCAGTTTTTTGACCCCCAGCGCTGGCGCATTGTGCTGTTTGACCAGCGGGGCTGCGGCAAAAGCCTGCCCCACGCCGATCTCAACGACAACACCACCTGGGCATTGGTCAGCGATATTGAGAAAATTCGCACCCACATGGGCATTGAGCAGTGGACGGTGTTTGGCGGCAGTTGGGGCAGCACCCTGGCCCTGGCCTACGCCCAAACCCACGCTAATCGCTGCTGTGGTCTAATTCTGCGCGGCATTTTTACCCTGCGCCAGCGAGAGATTCGCTGGTTTTACCAGGAGGGGGCCAGCTACCTCTACCCCGACGCCTGGGAGCAATACCTGGCCCCCATCCCCGAGGCCGAGCGCGATGACTTGGTGACCGCCTACTACCGCCGCCTCACCAGCGACCACCTCGAAGAACGCCTCGCCGCCGCCCGCGCCTGGGCACTGTGGGAAGCCAGCACCAGCAAACTGGTGCAAGACCCCGGCCTGATGCACCACTTCAGCGAAGATGAGTTTGCCGTGGCCTTTGCCCGAATCGAGTGCCACTACTTTATGAATCGGGGCTTTTTTGACCGCGACGACCATATTCTGAGCCAGGTGCACCGCATTCGCCATCTTCCCGGCGTGATTGTGCAGGGCCGCTACGACGTGGTCTGCCCTGCCACCACCGCCTGGGAGCTTCACCGCGCCTGGCCCGAAGCCCAGTTCACCCTGGTGCAAGAGGCGGGTCACTCGGCCCTGGAGCCGGGGATTACGGGTGCCCTGGTTGACGCGACGGATGCATTCGCGAGGTGGTGAGGGGGTGGCGAGTGGATGGTTTGAATTTTGAATTGCCTCCCTCACCCCCGCCCTTCTACCCATCCACCCCTTACCCATCTACCCCAACGCCCTCCTAACGATCCACTGCTGCACGCCCCACAGTCCCCCAGCTACCATTGCCCCCAGCCACAGCCCTCTGCCCAGTTGAGTTTGGCCGTCGAGCAGGCACCAGCCGCCGAGAATGACTAAGCCGAGGGTGCTGCCCGCTACGGTAGTGAGCATGGCTCGCAAGGCCGCGTGGGTGGCGACTACCTGTTCAGCCAAATTTTCTGGTGTTGTTTTGGTCGATAGAGTTTTAGAAGCGGCCTGAAACGACTCGTAGCTGGCCGCCTCGACCTGGTAGTAGGTGCCGAGGTCTTCATCTCTGAGAGATGCCACCGTGTAGAGGCCAAACTGCTTGGCCTGGGCGATCGCCTCGCGAATCTGCCGCCGGGTGGCCATTGGCCCCAGCGCCTCAAACACCGACTGACGATAGACTCCGGTTTTGGCCATGGCCAAAACACGCTCGGTAAGGTCAAGGGGCGAGAGCAGGGGAGCATTCACGGGCTTAGCCAACTCCTGGGTTGGGTCTAGGGCTTGACCAAAGGGTTTGGGATCTGGGGTTTAGGGTTTACGGCTTGCCTTGAACCTTACACCGCGCACCGTGCACCCCCCTTGCTTTAGCTCGGCAGTCTCTCGTCAACCGCCACCCACAGAAAATTTGTACTACCTGATAGTACAGAAACCTCACATCATCTGCACCCCAAGATGGGCACGTTGTTGATTAAGCGACGGTTAAGATAGAGAATGTATCAACAAACCTTGATGTTTAGAGCTAGCGCTCTAGACAGACCTTATATTGACCAGGATTTACTATGGCAACAGCACCGCAAAACATCTCCCTAGGGGAACTGGCTCAGGCGGCGATCGCAAAATACCTCAAGCACACGGTGGCTTACAAAAAGTCGGTGCTGACCGACACCGACCCCGAAGACTTGCACCAGATGCGGGTGGGGCTGCGGCGCTTGCGCACCGCTGTGCAGGTGTTTGATGCCGGGCTAGACCTGCCCAAGGCCGGGCGCGAACCCCGCATTGCGGCCCTGGGGCGCAAGCTGGGCCAGCTGCGCGACCTCGATGTGATTGCCATGGGTCTGCGCGATCGCTACGCCCCCGACCTGCCCGAAACCGAACAGCCGCATCTAGACTTGGTGCTGCTCCAGCTAGCCAAGCAGCGTAGCAAAACCTTTAAGCAGGTTAAGCAGTTGCTTAAGGGCGATCGCTACACAAAATTTAAGCAGGCTCTGACCAGCTGGGTAGAAGAGCCGACCTACAAAGCCATTGCCACCCTGCCCGCCGAACAGGCTATGCCTGACCTGGTGCTGCCCCTGGTCAGCCAGCTCTGGCTACACCCCGGCTGGCTATTCGGTACCAAAGCTGGGAAGACCAAAACAGGAAGCCCTAAAGCCGGGAGCACTAAAGCCAAGAGCAGCAGTGTTCAGGTGAATACTCAACTGAGCCAGGCTGCCGTCGATACGCTGATTTCTGACCAGGGGACGGGGCTTCACAGTCTGCGCAAGCAGGTCAAGCGGGTGCGCTACCAGCTGCGCCTCGTCGCCGATCTCTACCCCGGCGCGCTAGAAGGCGATATTGAGCGCCTGAGCGACCTGCAAGATACCCTGGGCGACCTGCAAGACAGCACGGTGCTAGAAGACTTTATTGCCGAGGTAGTGCCAGACGCCAGAGCCCAGATGCCCCAGTTGTTTGCCCTGCTGGCCGACCGTCGCCACCACGCCTGGAAGCAGTGGCAAAGCCACCAGCAGTTTTATCTAGACAACGCCCAACGCCACCGGCTCAGCCTAGCTTTGCTGCACCCCGGCCCAGCGCCGCAAAAGCAGCTCGCTTCTCCTGCAAAATCCACCAAAAAATCGACCCCATCCACCTCCCGTCGTCGCAGCACTACCAAGGGGAAATCCGCTGCCCCAAAAGCCTCTCGGGCAAAGGCAAAGTCAACCCAGCAACCCCCAGAAACCGCATGACCTCCTCAGCGAAATCGGGCTACCATGGCAGCAGGGGTGAATTGGTGAAATGACGCTATCGAGTCGGCAGGTCTGGCTAAATTTTCTGGCGCTGCTGCCGTCCACCGGATTGACAGTCCTCACCATTGCCGTAGCGTTCCTAAGGTTTTATGACGCACAAGACTTCCAGTTCCTCCAGCTCGTTGCCCAGCCCCGCGCCTGGAGTAACCGGCTCACCGTGGCAGCCCTCCTGGTGGCGGTGGTTAATCTCGGCGTTGAGTGGAACCGTCGAAATCGAGAGGCAGAGCGCCTTAGCCGAACAGAGACTGAGCGAGCTGAAGAAGAGCAACGCAGAGCTGAGGAGCAAGAACGAGCAACTCGCCGAGCTCGAATCCAAAATCGATGGATTGTTCTCCAAATACGGCATCAGCTCGACTCCAGCGAGCAAACCCGAGCAGCCATGAGAGATTTTCAGCTCTTCTTGGAGGAATACGGCGGGTAACGAAGGCTGGGTTTTGGCGTTTAGATTAGCGATTTTGGCTTGGTAGGGTGGGCATTGCCCACCGGCAAAACATTGCTGCCTTCACCCCCATCCCAGCATCAACCCGTAGGCCAAAATCGCGCTACCCAGGGGCACGGTGAGATTGTCGAGGCCGTAGAACGAGAGGGTTTCGAGCAGGGTGGCGGCGATCGCCACCACCACCGCCGTCCCCACCACCGCCGGGGTAAACCCCGCCGTCAGCCCCAGCACCAGCAGGCCCACCACCAGGCTGGCGGTGGCCATGGCCAGGCTGCCCTCCCAGCTCTTTTGGTTGCCAAAGATTTTGTAGGGGTGACGGCCAAAATTTTGCCCCACCAGGGCCGCTAGCCCGTCGCCCCAGGTCATCACCAAAATGCCCAGGACCCCGTACTGGGGTAACCCTAGGGGCCAGAAGATTGCCGTCAGTACCCCGATGCTCACCGCGTAAAAAAACGTACCCAGGCTGTTGCGCCCCACGCCGTTGATACCTGGCAGCAGCGGCAGCCGGTACGACAGCAGCGCCACTGCACTCGCGGCCACGGCGGCGGCGATGCCTATCCAGGCGGGGGTATGCAGCCACCAGGCCAGCAAAATCACGTGCCCTGCCCCGATATGCACGATTTTTCGGGTGATTTCGGTGTCGAGGTTGGCGCTGCGGCGCAGCCCCTCGGCCAATCCCCCGACCAGCGCCAGCCAG
>JBBSKN010000111.1:0-11979 GCA_038256265.1 Phormidesmidales cyanobacterium | reverse complement strand
TGTGATTGGTACCTGGGCTGACGTGATCAACCGGGCCAACCTGGGCATGGAAGTGATGCACGAGCGCAATGCTCACAACTTCCCCCTCGACCTAGCTACGGCTGAGGCACCTGAAATCATCGGCTAGTCGAAATCGACTACTCCATTGATTGAATAGGTAAAAAAGCGCTCTCCGCGAGGGGGGCGCTTTTTCTCTGAGTATGTGCCAATGCCTCCAGGGAACTAGATTGCTATGCCTTCCGAAAGCGACTTGAATTATCGCATTGCAGCGATGCTCAAGGTTTAGAGTGGGGCGCTAGCGCGATCGCAGATCCCCCCTAGGGCATCCACCACAGTACAGGTATTCACCACCAGCATTTCTTGGGTGGTTTCGGCCTCAGTGCCGGGGCCACCGGGGCCTTCCACAAACAGAGGCTGGTCGGCCACCGCTACTCCGGCATCCTTAGCGACGGTTTCGATTAGCTGAGGGTTGGTGGTGGTTTCAGCAAAAATTGCGGGCACCTGGACCGATTTAACCTGGTCAACCAGAGCCGTGAGAGCACCAGGGGTAGGCCTTTCGTCGGTGCTAAGACCGCTTAGGGCACCCTGCACCTCAAAGCCGTAGGCATCGGCAAAGTAGCCAAAGGCGTCGTGGGTAGTCACGAGCTGGCGCTGGCCTGGGGGCACCGTCGCCACCTGGGTTCGAATCCAACCGTCGATTTCGGTGAACTGGGTCGCTAGGCGATCAGCATTTTTGGCGTAGAGGTCGGCTTGGTCGGGGTTGATCTGAGCTAGGTTTTCGGCAATTACTGCCGCCATGGTGGCGTTGTTGGTAGCGCTGTGCCAAATATGCGGGTCGGGCACCCTATCTGCCCCAGCTGTGGCGCTAGGGTCGTGATCATCGTGGTCGGCCTGATCATCTTCGTGGTCATGGGCGGCTTCAGCCTGCTGGTCATGGGCCTCGCCGTGGTCGTGGGCGTGCTCCTCTTCGTGATCACCGGCTGCTTCAGCTTCGTGGTCGTGAGCTGCGCCCATCAGGGGAGTGGGTACCGCAGCTTCGTAGACGGCCACTCGCACCGCCCTGGTGGTGCTGCCCTCTACCATGTCGATCAGGGTGGGGGCAGAGTCATAGCCGTCGTAGAGAATTAAATCGGCTTGCTCAATGGCCTGACGGTCAGAAGGGTTGACCTGATAGGTGTGGGGGTCGGTGCCGGGGTCGAGCAGACAGGTGAGGGCTACGGTAGACTCAGCAATTTGCTGAGTGAGGTCGCAGAGCACGCCGGTGGTGGCCACCACTACCGGGCTATCAACGGCTACCGGTGTGTCCTCTATCGGGTCAGTAGTCGCTACCTCGTCACCGCTGCAACCCACTAGGCCAACTCCCAGAGCCAGCAATATACCAGCGCTCCATCGGCGCGTCCGGCGGGGCTGCATCTCGATTAGTGGATTGAACATTGTCTCTTTCTCCCGGAAATCGATAGCTGCTCTATTATGATACTGATAATGGTTATCATTTCATGGGTGTCATGCTAGAGGTTCAAAACCTGTCTGTCAACTACCGAGGTAGACAGGCCCTGGAGGATGTTTCGCTGTCCCTCGGGGCGGGGGAGCTAGTGGGATTGATTGGCCCCAACGGGGCGGGTAAAAGCACCCTAATCCAGGCCATGCTGGGGCTGGTGCCTTGTCGCGGGCAAGTGTTGTTTCAGGGGGCACCCCTGCGGCGATGGCGGCGGGCGGTGGCCTACGTACCCCAGCGATCGCGCATCGACTGGGACTACCCCATTACCGCCGGGCAGGTGGCCATGATGGCCCAGTCGGCCCTGGCGGGGTGGTTGCGTCGGCCTAGTCAGAGCGCCCGGCAGCGCGTCACCGTCGCCCTCGAACGGGTGGATATGCTGCACCTATGCGATCGCCCCATTGGCGAGCTTTCGGGTGGCCAGCAGCAGCGGGTGTTTTTGGCCCGCGCCCTAGCCCAGGGGGCCGATCTGCTGCTGCTAGACGAACCCTTTACCGGCATCGACAAAAAAACTGAAGCCCTGATGCTCACCATCTTTGCCGAGCTACAGGCCGAGGGCAAAACCCTGGTGGTGTGCAGCCACGAGTGGGGCGACGCCCTCAACCGCTACGATCGCCTGCTGCTGCTGAACCGCCGCCTGCTGGCCGACGATGTCCCCAGCGCCGTTATGACCTTCGACAATATTCAGCGGGCCTACGGCCAAGGGCCACAGCCCGGTGGACCCATTAACTCCTACGCCGATTTTTTCTGCTAACAGTTAGCAACCTGGCCGTTGACCCAGGGAATTTGGGTCAGTTTATCGAAGCTTGACCCACGGCTTAACCTATTTCGCGTTACAAAGTATAGCGATGGTGATCGCCATCAGTGAACAACGCGCCAAAGGGGAATATGCCGTGGCCCGCCGCTGGATATGGATAGGATTGAGTGGGCTACTGGTGGTGCTGCTAGGGCTGAGGCCAGCTCAGGCTACCGGGCCGCTACGGCCCGCAGTGGGACTGCCGCCCATGCACAGCACCGAAGCGGTCGCGCTCCAGCCTCTCAAGGCCATGCAGCCCGGCCCTACGGATTTTGCGGCTCCGGATTTTGCGGTGCCTAGTACGGCGGCGGCTGGTGGCGAGACCCTACTGGCCCAGGCGGCCCCGCCGCGCCAGGTTACCGCCCTGGCCGATCCCAGCAACTACGGCGATCGCTTCGCCACCGACATAGAGGGGCGAGTGCTGCAAAACGACTTCATCGCGGTGCTGCACGAAACCGTCGGCTCGGCCCAAAGCGCCCTCAACCTGTTTCGCACCTACCACCCCCGCGACCAAGACCAGGTTAGCTACCACAGCCTAATTGGCCGAGATGGCACCATTTACTACATTGTGCCCCCCGAAAAGCGCGCTTTTGGCGCAGGCAACTCGGTGTTTAACGGCCCCAACGGGCCAGAAACCGTGCGCACCAACCCGACCTTTCCGCCCTCGGTGAACAACTTTGCTTATCACATCTCCCTAGAGACCCCGGGCGACGGCTTCAACAACCGCCGCAGCCACAGTGGCTATACCCAGGCTCAGTACAATTCCCTGGCCTGGCTGCTGGCCCAAACCACCATCCCCGACAGCCGCATCACCACCCATCAGTCGGTTGATCGCTCCGGCAATCGCATGGATCCGCGCAGCTTCAACGGCCAGGGGATGTTCTCTCTGCTGCGCCAGTACCCCACCCGCAGCGGCCTGTCGCGCTAGGTCAACTAAGTATATTCAGGCAATAAAACTGAGTAAATGCCATTTTCTCGGTTTTATTGGCCTACTTTGCGCTGCTTTTGGGGTTTTGTGCCAATGTAAATAGCTGACGCATCCCTCTAACGAGCAAACAGGGTCGGTAGAATGAGAAGACAACTGGCGCGGTTTGAGCACTGGCGGCGCGCATGGGCCTTGGCATACCACTGGAGCACCATAGTTTTTGCGGCTATGCTCGATTTCTTAAAACATAGAGTCGGGCGATCGCCTTGGACCAAGCTGGTTGGTCGCACCCTGCTCAAGTGGCAGCAAGACGATTGCCTAGAGATGGGGGCAGCCCTGGCCTACTACGGTCTGTTCTCGATGTTCCCCATGATCTTGGTGTCGCTGAGCATTGTGGGCTTTTTGATTGGCCCCAGCACCGCCGCCTACGATGCCGTGCTGAACTTTGCCCAAGAAACCCTGCCCCCCGACGCCTTTCCATTGGTGCAGGCCGCGCTCACCGAGTTTTACACCGGTCGCACCAGCGCCAGCATTGTGGGTTTTGGCATTTTGCTGTTTACCTCCAGCGGCTTTTTTGGTGCCCTCAGCCGGTCATTTGACAAAATTTGGCACACTAAGCCTCAATACCATCGGTTTGACGGCTTCAGCGAGGTGGCATTTATCTTTCTATGGCGGCGGTTTCTGGCGTTTTTGCTGGTCATGGGAGCCACCAGCCTGATCTTCCTGTCGCTGCTCTCAAATATTGCGATCGACACGGCGACACGGCTTTTAGACGGGGTCAACCAGTGGGTAGGGATACTGGCGATCAACCAGGTACAGCTGTTGTCATGGTTGCGTTTGGGTATCTCGTTTGTAACGCTGACGGTGGTGGTCATGGTGCTCTACCGGAGCTTGCCCAGCACCCGCGTCGCCTGGCGCGACGTGTGGCTGGGGGCGCTGTTTACCGCCGTACTGTGGCTGATTTTGCAGCAGCTGATCAGTAATAGTGTGATCAGTCTGGGCAGTCAGTTTCGCTCCTACGGGGTGGTGGGCGGGGTGATGGTGCTGATGCTGTGGATTTACCTGACCAGCCAGATTTTCTTTCTGGGGGGCGAGCTCACCTACGTGTATGCCCACCTGTTTGGCAGTCGCCGGGGGCAGAAAAAGCTGATAACCAAGGTGGGTGACCAGTAAGTGGTTTCCAGTAAGTGGTTTAATTTATAGAGCAATTAAGGCTATATCAAGTCCGGCCTGGGATCTGTGGTTTTCCTACAGGTACAACCCTATGTCTGGATTTGGATCAGGTTCACAGAGCAGTTAAGGAGACAAGGTCAATGGCAGCAGCACAGCGCGGGGTCACAATTTGGTTGACGGGGTTGAGCGGGTCGGGTAAATCGACCATCGCTAGCGCCCTAGAGGCCACACTACGCCAGCGGAGCTGCCAGCTAGAGGTGCTCGACGGCGACATTGTGCGCACCAACCTCACTAAGGGGCTGGGCTTTAGCAAAGCAGACCGCGACGAAAATATTCGCCGCATTGGCTTTGTGTCGCACCTGCTGACCCGCAACGGGGTAATAGTGCTGGTGTCGGCGATCTCGCCCTACCGCGAAGCGCGGGATACGGTGCGCGATCGCATCGGTGATTTTGTCGAAGTGTTTGTCGATGCCCCCCTCGCCGTCTGCGAAGACCGCGACGTCAAGGGCCTCTATAAAAAGGCCCGAGCCGGGGAGATCAAGCAGTTCACCGGCATCGACGACCCCTACGAAGCCCCCCTCAATCCCGAGGTGCACTGCCACACCGACCAGCAAACCGTCGAAGAAAGCGTCGCCGAGATCATCGCCAAGCTCGAAGCTATGGGTTATTTAGCCACAGCGGCGGTAGCTTAGGGTGTCGGGTGTCGGGTGTCGGGTGTCGGGCAAATCCTAACACCCAACACCTATTCTCTCCCCCCTCCCCTGCCCTGGTTCAGGTGCTTCAGCAGATGGGTTGGGGTCTCCCGCCGGGCGTAGCTCACCAGATAGTCATGCACCAGCTGGTAGCGATCAATCGGGATATCGGGCAGCAAAAACACCAACCCTGAGCCGACTAGAATCTCCAGAACTAGGTCAAGCTGCTTGGTCTCGTATTCGGCGCCGCGCAGGTTTAGCTCTTCTTCGAGATCTTCGCGGCTTTTTTGGGGCCGATAGGCGCGGTTTTCGCGGTCGACATCGGTGAGCAGGTAGAGCACTAGGCGGGCCAGGTCGGCATTCTCAGCGCCGCAGTCTCTGACCACAGTACCCAAAAAGTTCTGTACCAGCGTTTCTTTGGGGTGGTCGCCCAGCTCTAGATATTTCGCCAGGGTGGTAATGTCTTGCCGCTGGAGCTGTGCCCCCACCACCTGTAGCTCAATCGGGCGCACCTCGCCAATCGCCGTCGCCAGGTCGGTTACCAGTCGGTCGATCAGGGCGGTTTCGAGGTAGAAGTGGGCGTCGTCAGTGAGGCGGCGAATTAAGAACTTGGCGTCGGTGGCTTTAAAGTTGCCCAGGTAAAAGCGGTAGTCGCGGCTGAGAATATCGTTGTTGAGAATGTCGAGGTCAAAGCCCCGCTCCACCTCCAGCAGGTAGTGTAGGTAGTCTTCCCGCAGGGCCAGCACCACCTTGAGGTAGGGAATGTTGAGGCAGTCGATCAAAAAGGTGTAGAAGTCGCGCCGCTGGGGCAGCTCGGCGGCTTCTACAAAAAATTCTTCAAACTGGTCGAAAATCAGCACAATCTGCCGATAGCTCTGCTCGGTGAGGGTTGTCAGCCGGTTGAGCAGCGCGCCTTGGTCAATGGGGGCCGCCGGGGGAATGCCCTCGTCATCGGCGTTGCCCTGCTGCTGTAGGGCATAGGCCAGAGCCTGATTGACCTCGTCGGCCCAGTCGCGGTAGCCCCTGACCAGCACCGCCAGACTGGCTCGCCCTTCGGGAAACGACTTGGCCAGGGCGGGCACCAGCCCGGCGTAGAGAATGGAGCTTTTGCCCACCCCCGATGGCCCGTGGATCACCACCAGCGGGTAGCGGGCCTGCTCTAGACGGTAGGTGAGGGCTTCGACATCGCCCTGGCGACCCGACGCCTGAATCTCGGTGGCCAGCAGCGTCTGGGTGGAGCGATCGCCCACCTGGGGCAGCTCCCGGGGCTGAATTTCGCCCGCTCCGATGAAGGCTCGCAGCCGAAAGCGGGTTTCGACCCGGCGCTGGTGCAGCTTGACCCCGTAGGCAGCGCGGTAGTCTTTTTGGTGGTAGTACTGCTTTTGCAGGGTGCGCAAAATGCTGAGGCAGAGGGGCAGGTCAACCTTAGGATCGGTGTTGGCGCGGGCCAGTTCGAGCATGGCAATGGCGGCCTCGGGCTGGCCCTGGGCAATGTTGACTCGCCCCAGTAGGTAGAGGTACCAGCCCCGCTGAAACTGGTGGGCAATACTGAGTTCTGGTTCTGGTTCTGGTTCTGGCTCTGGTTCTGGTTCTGGCTCTAGGTCGGGGTCGGGGTCCGGGCCTGGTTTGGTGGTCAAGGCTCCGGCGATCGCCAAAATTTCTAGCGCCCGCTCAGCCTGGGTTTGGGCCGTAGCCACATCGCCCTCGGCCAGGGCCACCTCGGCCAGATAGCCGTGGTCGCGGGCCAGGCGCGGCGGGTCTTGGCGGTGGAGGGTCAGCCCTTGCTGGGCGGTGCGGGCCAGGGCGGGCCAGTCGCCTAGCTTTTGCTGCACCTCCGCCCGGGCGTGGATAAATTTGCCCACCAGCTCGGGCTGCCCCAGGTCGCGAAAAATTCGCAGACAGGCGGCAAAGTAGTTCTCGGCCTTGTGCAGCAGGCGCGCATAGACCACCCGCTGCAGCACGGCCTGGCGGCGGCAGGTGGCCCCGAGGTAGAAGAGGAGGATGGCTTGTTTTTGTCGGGGGGTGGGGGGTGGGGGGGTGAGGGGGTGGATGGGTGGGTGGGTGGATGGGGGAGGGGGTGAAGGGATGAAGGGGTGGGGAGGGGGGGAGTTTTGAGTTTTGAGTTTTGGGTGGGGGGATTTTTGCCAGTGGTTGAGGCTTTGCTCAAAGTGGTAGCGGGCGACGTCGAGGTCGCTGCGGCCAAAGGCGTCGCGGCCCTTGAGAAAATCGAGGCTGGCGCGGAGTTCCTGGTCTAGGCTGGCATGGCTGTGGGCAATGTCGACTAGGGCAAACTCCAGCTCGGTGCGCAGGGCTGAGCCGGGCTGGTAGACGGTGGCTTCGCTGTAGTGGGGGCTGCTGTCGCCCAGGTCGAGCATGGTGGCAAACAGGTGGTTGGCCTGGGTGTGCAGCGACTGCATCAGCTCTCCCGGCGGATACTCAAAGGGAATGGGGGCGGCGGCAAAACTCTTAAAGTCGGGGGCGTGGCGGTTGAGCAGGGTCAGGGTGCGATCGCTCACCCACAGCACCACCGGCATCGGCAGCGCCGCCGGAAAGGCGTTGCGGCCCAGGTTGGCCGCTCTAAACACCGCCATGGGGTTTTGCACCTGCTCAAGGCCCGTCACCATCAGGGCCGGGGGCAGCGGCGCGGCGGGGGCCCCCGGCAGCGCCTGGAGCAGGGTCGAGATCTGGGCGGGCAGCGATCGCTCCACCAGCGGTGTCGTGGTTTGGAGATGGTCGACCACCAGCCCCTGCAAGCGGGCATAGTTGCACCGGGCCAGTACCAGCGAAAAGCGATCGGGCCGCAGGGTAATCGCCCGCTTTAGCTCCGCCAGGGCAGCTTGGTTGTGGGCCAAAATTTCGGCGGTGCTGTAGGGGGCGCTGGGGTGGGCCTGGCTCATGGCCGGGGCTGCTGGGCCAGCCAGCTGCGGTAGCGATCGGTCTCGGCCAGCAGAGGGTTGAGGCCAAACCAGCGGCCCTGGGGGTCGCGGTACTCGTACAAAAACAGGCTGCGCACCAGAATGTTGTAGTCTTCGTCGCCCTGCACATCCTGGCGCGACACCGCCTGGAGCAGCAGATCCCACTCCTGCTCGCTGACTAGGCCCATGAGGCTGTCGCGCTCGTTGCGAATCACCGCCTCTAGGGTGTCACGCAAAAAGGGCGGGTCTTGCTTGCGTAGGCAGCCGTCGAGCAGGCGAATCAGGTTGCGCATGTGGCCGCCGCTGACCGCACAGAGGCGATCCAGGGTGGCGATGTCGTCAAACACATGGCCCACGGCCTCGATCCGCTGGTTCACATTCAGCTCGGGAAAGGCACGAATCAGCACCATCTGCCGCAGCAGCGCCATACCGGCCTGGTCGGCGTTGCCGGTGCGATCGCTCACCGGCACCATGGGCAGCACCATGGGGTTGGTGCCAAACCGATTCGACAGCCGCACCAGGTCGTTCGAAAACATTAGCTCTAGCGGAATGGTGTAGACCAGATGGCAGTCGAGCTGCTTGAGCTGCTCGCCGCGATCAACAAAAATGTACTCCGACTGGAGGCGGCCCTGAGGCCGGAGGGCGCTATCGATGCGATCAAGGTTGTCCATAATCACCACCAGGCGGTTTTTGCCCTGGGCTTGCAGGCGGGTATTTGCCGGGGCCAGCAGCTCGTCGTTGATGGCGGTGATAATGCTCTTAGTGCGCGGCTCCAGATATTGCCTCAGCTGGCTGCGCATGTCGGGGCTCTGCTTAGCCGAGGCGGTGATGCTGGCAATGCCCGCCGAGAAACTCACTCCCGAAATTTCCATCGGCGTGCGCAGGGTGTCGGACAGGTTTTGAAACAGCCCCTGCAGGTAGGTGGGCTGGGTGGCGATGCCAATGCTGTCGAGATGCTCGCTGATGTTGTGGGCAATGCTGAGCAAAATGTCAGAAATTTCCACATCGGCCATTTCTAAATCGCGGTCTGACTCAAAGTAGATCACCTCGTAGCTGCGCCGGATTAGCCCGGCTTTGAGGCGAAACAGCTCGGTCGATTTGCCGCAGCCTATGTGGCCGGTGAACAGCTGAGTGGTGGGTCGATTGCGGGCCAGACGGGCAATTTTGCGCTCTAGCTCTTGCACGATGTCGCCGCCGCGCACCGTTGAAAAATCAATGTAGTAGCGCTTGCCCCGCAGCGGCTGGGTGGGGTCGCAGGCGTCGTAAAACTGCTGTAGGTCCAGCATGGGCAGGGGCGATAGGGCTGACCCCAGGGTAGCGTAAGGTCAGGGGTGCGATCGCCGCAGTTTGCTGCGAGGGTTGGGTTGGTAGGAGTAGGGAACTGGGGTTTTAGGTGTGGGGTGTCGGGTGTTGGGTGTTGGGTGTTGGGTTTTAGGTGTCGGGTATACGGTGCACGGTACATGGTCGAGCCGCAAACCGTAAACCGCATTCTCCCTTTAATTAGACTCAGCTACGTACGGTGATCCACGATGCCGGTAATTTATTTAGATGCGCGTTCCTAAGGGAGACGATTGTGATGACCCAGAGAACTTGGCAACGGGTGGCGGGTCGGGTGGAACGCGGCCATGGGGTGGCCTCTGGGGTGGCGGCCAGCAGCCCCTACCCGAGGGGAACCATTGAGATGCAGGCCCCCATTTTTAAGGCGCTGGGCCTAGATCTGACCGACTACGTTAAGGGCACGCTGAATGTTTCGATCAGCCCCAGCACCTTTGAGCTACTCAGCCCAGAGCTGACCTTTCGCCAGGTGACCTGGACTGATCGGCACCCGCCGGAGGATTTTTCCTTCACTCAATGCCGGGTGTCATTTCACGGCACCACCTACGACAGCTGGATATATTACCCCCACCCAGAGACCAAAAAGCGCAACTTTCAGGCCCCGTCAACGCTGGAGATTATTGCGCCGAGAATTGCTGGCATTGGCTATGGCGATCGCGTCGAGATTGCCTACGACCCGTCGGCGGTGGCCGTGACCTAGAAAACGATAGGCTGTAGATCAGCCGATTTTTTGTGCCAAGCTAGCTCGGTAAGACTGTTCCAGCTAAATCGCCCCCTATGCTCCGCCTCAGCCAGATCAAACTGCCCCTCGACCACAGTGAAGCCGCCTTAGGAGAAGCCATTCTCAAAAAGCTGCATTTGGCGGCGGCAGACCTGGGCGGCTTCACCATTTTTAAGCGCAGCTACGACGCCCGCAAGAAGGGCAATATCACCCTGGTCTACATCGTCGATGTGGAGACGCCTAAGGAAAAGACCCTGCTGAAGCGGTTTAAGCAAGACCCGACCGTAGTGCCCACGCCCGATATGACCTACCGACCCGTGGCCCAGGCTCCCCAGGGTTTGCAGCAGCGTCCAATCGTGATCGGTATGGGGCCATGCGGCATGTTTGCGGGGCTACTGCTGGCGCAGATGGGGCTACGGCCCATCATTCTAGAGCGGGGCAAGTCGGTGCGCGATCGCAGCGTCGACACCTTTGGCTTTTGGCTGAAAAAACGCCTCAACCCCGAGTCCAACGCTCAGTTTGGCGAAGGCGGCGCGGGCACGTTTTCTGACGGCAAGCTCTACAGCCAGGTGAGCGACCCCAGCCACTATGGCCGCAAGGTGCTCACCGAGCTAGTGAATGCGGGGGCTTCCCCAGAAATTCTCTATATCAACAAGCCCCACATTGGCACCTACCGCCTGGTTAAAATCGTGCAGCACCTGCGGGCCACCATTGAGGCCCTCGGTGGCGAAATTCGCTTTCAAACTCGGGTGGTTGACCTCGACATTGACGAGGGCCAGGTGCGCGGCGTCACCCTAGAGAATGGCGACTACATCGCCAGCGACCACGTGGTGCTGGCGGTGGGCCACAGCGCTCGCGACACCTTTGAGATGCTGCACGATCGCGGCGTCTACATTGAGGCCAAACCCTTTTCCATTGGCTTTCGCGTCGAGCACCCCCAGGCGCTGATCGACCGGTGTAGGCTGGGCGACCAGGCCGGGCACCCCCGACTCGGCTCCGCCGACTACAAGCTGGTGCATCACTGTGAAAACGGGCGATCGGTCTACAGCTTTTGTATGTGCCCTGGCGGCAAGGTGGTGGCGGCGGCCTCAGAGCCGGGTCGCCTAGTGACCAACGGCATGAGCGAGTACGCCCGCGATGAGTCAAATGCCAACAGTGCGATCGTCGTTGGCATTACCCCCGATGACTACCCCGAGGGGCCGCTGGGAGGCATCGCGCTCCAGCGCCAGCTCGAAGAATTTGCCTTTGCCCTGGGTGGCGGCACCTACGAAGCCCCCGGTCAGCTAGTGGGCGATTTTCTGGCCAACCGCCCGTCCACGGCGTTTGGCGAGGTGCTGCCCTCCTACAAACCCGGCGTCAAGCTGGGGGATCTGAGCGAGAGTTTGCCTGAGTATGCGATCGCCGCCCTACGCGAGGCCATCCCCGCCTTTGACCGCAAAATCCGTGGGTTTGCCATGGCTGACGCGGTGCTCACCGGGGTCGAAACCCGCACCTCATCGCCCATTCGTATCAAACGCAACGAGCAATTTGAGAGCATCAACACCGCTGGCCTCTACCCCGCAGGCGAGGGGGCGGGCTACGCCGGGGGCATTCTCTCCGCCGGCATCGACGGCATTCGGGTGGCCGAGGCGGTGGCCCTGAGTCTGGTCACAGGATGAGAATGTCTACAGCCCTAAGTAGGTGGGAGCGATTAAATAGAAGACGCTGATGGGGGGTGTACGATGCCAGGCTCACGGTACTCAGTACACACCGCAAACCGCAAACCGCAAACCGTTAACCCCAACTGCCGGGTATCAACGTAAGGCGAAACCAAGGGATATTGGGTGCGACGTATCAATAGGCACCCTATGGAGAAGAGATAAAAGGCTCTGCGGCAGCGCCCAGAGCCGGGTATCGTTACCGGTACGAATTCAAATCGGGAACGATG
>JBBSKN010000110.1:0-12068 GCA_038256265.1 Phormidesmidales cyanobacterium | reverse complement strand
TCATCGTTCCCGATTTGAATTCGTACCGGTAACGATACCCGGCTCTGGGCGCTGCCGCAGAGCCTTTTATCTCTTCTCCATAGGGTGCCTATTGATACGTCGCACCCAATATCCCTTGGTTTCGCCTTACGTTGATACCCCGAAGGGCTATCAACCCAATCGCATTGTTGTCGAAGCGGGTCGGCCTGTGCGGCTTGACTTTCGGCGCGATACCCCCAGCGGCTGCTACAGCGAACTGCTGATTCCTGACTTTGGCATTGCGGTGGATCTCCCCGAAGGCAAAACGGTGCCAGTGGAATTCACGCCTACTCGACCGGGCGATTACGAGTTTATGTGCGGTATGAAAATGAACTTTGGCACTATTGAGGTGCGCCCTGGGGCAGGCTCCCTCAATGGCAAAACTCCTGTCCATGCTGCTGCCTAATCCAAGGAAATTGTTAGAGAGCCGGGTTTCTTTAAGCGTTCCTTCACTTACTGGAGCGGTAATATCGTGACCCGGCTTCTATCAAGTCTAATATCTCTAAGAAGCCCAAGGTAATGCTGAGGATATATGGATGAGTGAATCAGCTGTCAGACAGCAATACAACCAATTGGCGTCAGTATACGATCGCCGCTGGCAGCATTACATCACGAAAACGCTGCTGTTTCTAAAGCAATGGGCCATGATTCCAGCGGAAGCCAGGGTGCTCGATTTAGCCTGTGGGACAGGAGAGTTTGAGCGATTGTTATTGCAAGAAAACCCAGACCAGTTCATCACGGGGGTAGACATTTCCGAGCAGATGCTAGTGATCGCTCATCAAAAGCTCAAATCCTATCCCAATGTCTCCCTGCAAATAGCTACTGCTTCAGACCTACCCTTTGCTGACAGCAGCTTTGATACCGTTGTTTCTGCCAACTCGTTTCATTACTTTGACGATCCTGAGCTTGCCCTAAAAGAAATGAAGCGCGTTGTGAGACCAGGTGGCAGGGTAGTTATTTTGGATTGGTGTAAAGATTATTTTGTTTGTCGGGTGTGTGATGTCTTGCTTCAGCGCTTCGATCCAGCGCATCAGCAGTGTTATACCCAAGCTGAATTTCATCATTTACTCAACGCTACCGGCTTTAGAATTCAGCAAGCAACAAAGGTGCGCTTTGGCCTGATCTGGGGATTGATGGTAGTGACGGCTATGCCGTGATCAATTTCATTGTGGTTTCATCATCAGGTGGTATTTTTTTGAAGCGACGTGGTGCAGCTACTTGCTGCGATCGCGTCTTCCGGTAGCCTGAGCAACTATACAATGCGTATTTTGTTGGTTGAAGACGAGCCCGACCTGGGGCGAGCGATTAAGCGCACGCTGACCCAAGAAGCCTACGTGGTGGACTGGGTGCAGTCTGGGGATGCAGCCTTGACCTATTTGGAGAGCAGCACTGTCACCTACGTGTTGGGAGTACTTGACTGGATGCTACCAGGGCTAACGGGGCTGGAGATTTGTCGCTGGTTACGGGCGCGGCAAAATGCGCTGCCGATTCTTATGCTGACCGCCAACGATCGCATCGAAGATCGCATTGCGGGGCTCGACGCTGGAGCCGACGACTATCTGGTCAAGCCCTTCAGCATGGATGAACTGCTGGCTCGCCTGCGAGCCTTGAGACGCCGCCCGGCTGACTTCAAGGCAGCCCGAATTCAAGTAGGCGCACTAACGCTCGACTGCGATCGCAGAATTGCCCTGCTGCACAGCGACACCGCCGCTGAGCAGGCGATTGAGCTGACCCAAAAAGAGTTTCAGCTCCTGCAATATCTAATGGAGCACCCCGATCAAATTCTCACCCAAGAGCAGGTGCTCAACCAACTGTGGGAATTTGGCGCTGAGCCGATCAGCAACGTAGTGGCGGCCCAGGTGCGGCTGCTGCGCCGCAAATTGGGGCAGTATGGCTATGACTACATGATTGAAACTGTCTATGGCATGGGATACCGGTTCAAAGCTGAATAGACTGTTTCGTCGCAGCCGCTGGCAGCTCACCGGCTGGTATACGGGCGTGATGGCCGTCGTGCTGGCGCTCAGCGCCCTGGGCATGTACGAGGCAATCGCCCATGCCCATCGGGTAGCAGCTGATCGAGAGCTAAAGTCGGTCGCCGAAGCTGTTCACGATAACTTAGAGAAATCTCTCACGGCCAACGGTCAGATTGATCGAGGATCATCTGACCTGCTGCCTAGCCTGTGCTTAGCGGGGGACCCCTGCCTGGCCCCCTTTGAGCACAGCCAGAACCACTATCACCCCGATGACCTATACTCCGGCAATTACTATATCCGGGTGCTAGGCACTGAGGGGGCATTAATTGCGATCGCTGGCGACTATCCCCAAGGACTACCCAGCCCTGATGTTTCTTCCTTTTGGCAAACCCTGCGTGATGGGTCGGGTCAGTCTTACCGCCAAATTATCCTACCCCTGTATGCTCTCGATGATCAGCAGCTGGTGGGCCGGGTCGTGGTGGGCCGTTCCATGAAAGACTTTGCCGCCTACCTTGACACAGTTCGCTGGAATATGGCCTTAGGTTTACCGCTGGCGCTGGCGCTGATTGCGGCGGGGGGGTGGTGGCTGGCGGGGGTGGCGCTAGAGCCGGTGCAAATGTCTTACCGCAACATTCAGCAGTTCACGGCAGATGCCGCCCACGAACTGAGAACCCCCCTAGCTGCGGTTCAGGCCACCACCGAGTCAGTGATTCGGCTGCCAGACATCTCAGATGCCGAGGCGCGCGATACGCTCCAGGTGATTGCCCGCCAAAACCATCGCCTAGTTAGCTTAGTCAGCGATTTGCTGCTCTTATCCCGGCTCGATATCCAAACCTCAACGCCCGGCATGGCATGCTGCCTGCAAGACATCCTGAGCGATATTGATGAAGAAATGGCGGCGTTGTTTATGGCAAAGGGCATTGGCTTAGTACTCGATCAGCCTGCAACCCCGCCCCTGGTAGTGATTGGTCATGCAGAGCAGCTCTACCGCCTGGTACTGAATGTGGTCAGCAATGCCCTACAGCACACCCCTGCCAACGGCAAAGTCATCCTCCGCCTGAGATCCCTGGATAAGCACGCTGTAATTACCGTAGAAGACACTGGAGTAGGTATTCACCCCGACAATCAAGCCCGAGTTTTTGATCGCTTTTACCGCATTGAAAAAGATCGGTCTCGCCAGAGCGGTGGGGCGGGTCTGGGGTTGTCAATTGCGCTGGCAATCGCCCAGACCCACGGCGGCAGCATTCACGTTAAAAGTGAAATCTCAAAGGGGAGTACTTTTACCATTAAGCTTCCCCTCGCCAGTGTAGGCATGCCCCTAGGCCAGCTTCGCCCGTCGCAGCAGCACCGCGTTAATCGCCACCATCACCGTTGAAAGGCTCATCAGTAGGGCATCTACCGATGTGGACAGCAAAATTCTTCAAGCCGATATCACCCCCGCTGTTAGGGGAATGGAGAGCACGTTGTAGCCCGTGACCCAAAACAGATTTCAGATCATTTTGCGGTAGGTCTTTTTGGCTAAAACCAGCGCCTTTACTGCATCGAGCGGATCGTCTTCAATTAGCAGCCTTAATCGCCTCGTTTGTTCCGGCCCCAAAACACCATGGTTGACTAAGGTGGTTCTGTCGAAAGAATTACAGTGAGTTATGAAAGCCCTCTTCCCTATTCAGACTCACACAGCGATACCGAAGAGTGATGGATGCAGGAAACTTGTGCAGATACACTATCTCTATTACCCCGTTGAATGTGTCCTTTACTTATCACTGTGCCCTGACTCTAAAACAGCTAAGATAGTATGATGAGCACTTATTCCACATGAATAATGTCTCTCATGTTGAACCAGTTATATCGATGGATGCCATAAGGTAAACCGATCAGCAGAATCAGAAACAGAAGAGAGAAAGTAATTCCTAAAGGTAAACCAACTGTAAAAGTTGAGCCTAGAAAAGTTAGAAGAAAGGTTGATGGAATCATGCCAAGTAAGGTTGCAGTGGCATAAATTGGCAGCGAAATCCCCGTGATACCAGCTCCATAGCTAATTAGGTCAAATGACAACACAGGAAGCAGACGTGTGATGAAGATTACCCAGCCAAGATAAACTTCTCCTCGATTTTTAGAAAAGTAAATAAGTTTGCCCGTCAACGCACGAACTGCTGATCGCCCTAAGGTGTATCCAATAAAGTATGCCAGCAAGCCACCTAAAAAGCCACCAATAACACTATAAATTCCTGCCCAAATTGGCCCCCAAACCATACCAGCCGCAACCGCTAAAGGAGCGCTTGGAATGGGACTAAGGACAACAGATAAAATGAGGATGCCAATGTAAACGAATACTCCCAACCATCCCCAGCTTTGAATAGCTTGCTCCAGACCTTGTGCGGAGAATAAGTCAAAGTCTGGTTGAACCCAAAGCCAGACGCAAACCAGTATACACAGCAACAGAATGCTGAAGGCGATTACATTCTGACGGTTGAGAAATTGCTGCTTCCTTAGTCGCTTACGCTTCATACAAGACTAACCATGACATCGCCCATTCTGGCATTTCAGTCCACAGGTAATGTGAGCATCATAGAACGCCTTCATAGCGGTTGGATCGTAGTTGTTTAGTTTTTTAGACACCCCCAAACAGTTAGAGAGATCAAATTGTTTGACTCACGGTTACGAATTTAGTTCATCCCATGTTTTGCCACCGTCTTGTGACTGAAAGATGGCATTGTTCTCATTGACAGCATAGAGAACTTGGGAATTAGTGGGAGCAGCTGCTATGTATAAAACTATGCCCTCTAATTCATCGCTCCAAAGTTCCCAAGATTGTCCCCCATCCACGCTACGGTATAATCCAGTGTCCGTAGAAGAAATACGGTATCCCAACATCGTTGTTTGATCGCCCTCTGCTTGCAGTGCCAATCCAGCGATTGGAGCAGTGGCTGTACTGGGAATCAGTGACCATGCTTTGCCCGCATTCTGACTTTCATATAGCCCTGCTTGTGTTGTTGCTAAAACTCGTTCTGGATTAAGAGGATCAACATTGAGGCTAAAGGGCATTGCCTCTAAACCGCTACCAGACGGTTGTGTCCAGGTTTGACCCGCATCGTTTGATACAAAAAAGCCTTGCTTTCCAGATGTAGCTAGGCCGTAAATGGTATTAGGGTTGCTAGGTGCGATCGCCATGGCATGAAAATCTACCCCTGGCATGGAAACTTCTTGCCAATCTAACCCTTGATTTTGGCTCACTTGAAAACCCAAGTTACCACCCTCTGGCGGATGACCACTGGCATAAAAGCGATTTGCATCAGTGGGGTGTGCAATGAAACCCATGTAATCGTATTGCTCTTTTATCCAAAACCACTGACCCGTCTCAGATCGCTTCAAAAGCCCACTGTGACTGGCAATATAAATGATTTGAGGATTGTCAGGACTGACGGTTAATCCGTGAATGTGATTATTTGCCTGCCAGTTTTCGGCTGGTTTTAGAGATGCTTCTAACGTAGTGGGTGCTGGTGCGCTATCTGTCTGGTTTGCTGGCGATTGAGGTACAGCACTAGACAAATTGTCTTCAGTAGGCTGGCTGTTATGGCTAAATAACCAGGCTGTGCCTCCCAAGATTAGGAGAAATATGGTTGCCGGAACAGCGTATGCCAGCCATTTTGTAGCTTTTCCCTCGCTTGAATTTGGCTGACTCATAACGCCCTTATGGTAATTTCCTTATCATCAAAAGCACCAAAAGCGGACAGGCTGCTAGCAACAGCAGTGGCAATGCACTCAGCGTTAGTTGTAGTGCCACTGCCGCGATGGCAATGCCAACGGCTATCAGCCCGGCTAACACTCTCCAATCAAAGCACATGCCAAGAGCATTGACTTTTGTTTTCATCGTGTTGCTCTTGCTTGACAACACTCCAGACAGTTTTGGATGGCCAACGATAGAATGAGGGTTTCAGGCCTCTTCCACAGTCACCTGACCAACGAGAAATCAAGGGTTTCAGCGCTTGCTCAGAAAAGTGTCCGGACTATTGGATTGAGATAGGAACGATTCTATTGTCTTGGATTGGAATCCATCGTCAGGTCAATTAATCCGTCGCCCCGATGTCAAGCAGATTGACATCGGGGTGATTGAGCACAAGTTTGGTGCTATTTGGCAAAGGTAAAGCGTCCATTCACCTTTTCACCACCGATATCAGACAAAATGGCTACGTTATAGTCTCCTGCGGCTGTGACGGGCACCATGGCTGTGTAGTGTGCGCCATCGGCGTCATAGCTCAACTCGATAGACTCTTGAGTGCCGTCGGGAGCCTGAATTTGGGCCATGACCTTGGCATCGGCGATCGCCTCGTGGGTGTCACCCTTTTGCAAAAAGAAATCTAGATGCACCCCAGTGGGTTCGTTGGCCGTCACCAGCTCTAGGTGGTAAGGGCCAGACTCAACCACCTGCCCCCCCTGAGAGGCCTCCATGTCCCCATCACCTTCAGCGGCGGGTTCGGGAGCCGTTTGAGCTTCAACAGCAGGTGCCTCAGCCATAGCCTCTGTGTCTGAGGGAGCGCTGCTTTGCTCTCCACTGCTGCCACAGGCCCCCAGGGTTAGAGCCAGGCCAAGGGCCACTACAGAATAGGTCAGGGTTTTCTGGACGGTCATAACGGTATTCCTTACAAAGAGAAAACAGAAGGTTGCTCAGTTCGCAGCCTTGGGGCTGCGAACTGAAATGCTGTTACTGCACCAGAGCAGTATCTCGGGGCTCGGGCTCAAACTCGGTAGACGCCAAAGGGGTCGCCACCTTGGGAACCAAATGCCGCCCAAACAGCGAGTAGAGCGCTGGCAGCACCAGCAGGGTCAGTGCCGTCGAGGTAAACAGGCCACCCAAAACGACTACGGCTAGGGGCTGCAAAATTTCTTTGCCCGCTCCACTGCCCAGCACCAGGGGCACCATGCCCAGGGCCGAGGTGAGGGCCGTCATTAAAATGGCCACCAGCCGCTCTGAGGAGCCTTCGACAATCACCTCGCGCAGGGGCATGCCCTGGGCCAGCTTGGTGTTGTAGTTATCGACCAGCAGCAGGCCATTGCGGGTAGCCACCCCAAACAGGGTGATAAAGCCGACCAGCGACGCCACCGACACCACGCCGCCCCCCAGGGCGATGGAGGCAATGCCCCCCACTAGAGCTAGGGGCAGGTTGACCATAATCATTACCATCCCCAGCACTGATTTAACCGCGAAGTACATCAGCACAGAGATCACAACGATCGCCAGCCCGCCAAACACCAGCAGGTTGCGGCTGGCCCGCTGCTCTGACTCAAACTGCCCGCCGTACTGAATGTAGTAACCCGAAGGCAGCGAGACCGCTTCTCTCACCCGGTCTTGAATGGCATCAACCACGGAGCCCAGATCGCGCCCGGCCACGTTAGCCGACACCACAATCAAGCGCGAGACATTTTCGCGGTTGATTGTGTTTGGCCCGGTGCCGTAGTCAATACGAGCCACCTGAGCCAGAGGAATTTTTTGGCCCACCGGGGTATCAATCAGCAGGTTGCCGATCGCATCTAAATTATTGCGAGCGTCATCTTTAAGCCAAACCAGCAGGTCAAAGAGCTGCTGCTGCTCTAGCACTTGAGACACCACTCGCCCGTTGAGGGCGGTTTCGACCACGCTGGCGATTTGCCCCACGGTAAGGCCGTAGCGGGCCGCAGCAGGACGGTCGAACTGAATCTGCACCTGCCGAATGGGCACCTGGGGCTCCAGTTGCAGATCGACCAGGCCATCGATATCGCGAATGGCGGCTTCCACCTCGCTGCCGACGGTGCGGAGCTGGTCGAGGTCGGGGCCGAAGATCTTCACGGCGATCGCACTTCTCACCCCCGAAAGCACCTCATCCATGCGGTGGGTGATAAACCCGCCCACACTGGGGGCAATGCCGGGGATGCGGGCAAATTCTGCTCGAATGTGCTCGATGGCGGCTTCGCGATCGCGAAGCCCCTCTTGGCTCAGCTCTATATCTACGTGACCCAAGTTAACCCCGCCCGCATCGGCATCCCCCGGTGCCCGACCCGTCCTCATCTGCACCGTCGCAAAGCGGGGGTCATCTTTCAGCGCCTCTTGCATCGCCAGACCCGCCTCGTTGGTAGCCGCCAAAGACGACCCTGGATACAGCAGCATCGCATTCACCAGCGACGGCTCCTGAAATTCGGGCAAAAACACCCGTCCTAGACTAGAAAACACCACCATCGACGCCACCAAAGCCGCCATAGCAATGGCCAGCACCAGCTTGGCGCGGGCCATTACAAACCGCAAAGCCGGTTGATACAGCCGTTGAGATGTCCTGGTAACCCAGGTCTCATCGCTGGGCAGCGGGCGTCGAGCTAGCAAGATAGCGCACAGTGCTGGGGAGAGGGTCATAGCCACCAGGGTAGAGGCCACAATCGACACCAGGTAGGCCACCCCCATGGGGGCAAAAATCCGCCCCTCTACCCCGGTTAGGCTAAAGATAGGGGCAAACACCACCGCAATAATTACAGTGGAAAAAATAACGCTGACTCGCACCTCGACCGACGTGTCGTAGACCACCTTAAACGGGTGTTCTGGAGTACCTGCCAGCTGATTTTTGCGCAGCCCGCGATAGGCGTTCTCCATATCCACAATCGAGTCATCGACCACGGAGCCAATGGCCACCGCCAACCCGCCCAGGGTCATGGTGTTGATGCCCTGACCAAAGGCATTGAGAATGATCATGCCCACCAAAATCGAGAGTGGAATGGCGCTCAGCGTAATCACCGCCGTGCGCCAGTTCATCAAAAACAGCAGGATAATAACTGAGACGATGATGATGCCGTCTCGCAGAGAACCCAGAACGTTTTCGACTGACGCCTCAATAAAGTTTTCTTGCCGAAAGGTTTCGGTGACGACAACATCCTCTGGCAGAGCTGCTTTTAGCTCCTCCATCGCGGTTTCCACCGCCTGTGTAACGGTAGGAGTGTCGTTGAGGGGCTGCTTGTTGACTACTATCACCACTGCTCGCTGGCCCCCCACGCTGCCGTCGCCCCGCTGGAGAGCGGCCCCAATTTGAACATCAGCGACATCTTGTAGCTTGACTGGGCGGCCCTCTCGGGCGGCTACCACCGACTCTTGCAGTTGCTCAATCGAGTCGAGCCGCCCGACACCGCGAATAATCAGCTCCTGGTCGGGGGTGTTGAGAAACCCACCTGCGGCATTGACATTAGCGGCCTCGGTCGCCTCGGCCACCTCTTGCAGCGACACATTAAACGCCACCAGCCGGTCTGGGTCAACCAGCACTTGGTACTGCCGCACGTCACCACCGTAGGCAATCACTTGAGAAATACCGGGCACAGCCAACAGGCGGTTGGTGACGTCACGGTCTACTAACCGCCTGACCTCCATCAGAGGCGTGGTTTCCGCCGTAAAGGCGTACATCAAAATCGTGCCGATGGGCGACGAAATCGGCGAAATCTGAGGAATGCCGACCCCTTCAGGCAGCTTCTCTTGCACCTGCTGAAGGCGCTCGGTGACTAATTGCCGGGCCTGGTAGACATCAGTACCCCACCGGAAGATCACCTTGACGACCGAAATGCTCACCGCGGAGGATGACCGCACGGTTTCGACCCCAGGGGTGCCATTGACGGCACTCTCGATGGGCAGGGTGATCAGCGCCTCCACTTCTTCGGGGGCGAGTCCGGGCGCTTCGGTTTGAATTTCTACCTGGGGCGGCGCAAAATCTGGAAATACGTCCAGCGGCATTTGGGTGAGGTTATAAATGCCTAAAAACGTCACCACGATCGCCCCAATGACCACCAGCCACCGCTGGGCGATCGACCACTTGAGAATGTTGTCTAGCATTGTTGTTGTTCAAAATTCGGAGAGTGATTTCAGCCAGCATGGCAGGTGTCTAAACTGTAGACAGCACCGCAGCTACTTGCGCGAGGGCTCTTCCTCTTCAACCATGGGAGCGGTCAGGGTTGGCCCATGACCATAGCGGGGATGCTCCAGCGCCGCAGCCTCCTCATTGCTGGCCGCAAACGCATAGGTCGGGCGCTGTCGCCTGGCCCACCAGATACCGGCGGCAAAGGTTGTCATAGCAATCGCCCCACTGCCCAAACCCATCGCCCACCAGGGAATGCCTGGAGTTGCGATCGCCTCAACGGGTGCCTCCGTTTCCTCGGTTGCCTCGCCGCCCCCGCCCCGCAATGACTGGGCGTAGAGCTGGTTGGCCCGTTGGGTGACAACTTCATCCCCCTCAAACAGGCCAGTAAGCACCTCTACCTGAGCGCCTGCCGTTCTCCCTAGAGTGACGTCTACGGGTTCAAAAGCGTTGCCATTGCGCACAAACACCAGGGTTTGACCGTTAGCTTCGACCACCGCTCCCTGGGGAATAGCCATCACGGCCTCGGCAGTGCTCTCGGTTAACACTTCCAGAGCCGCAAACATGCCAGGCTTGAGGGTGCCCTGGGCATTGTCTAGCTCGGCCTGCACGGGCACGACCCGAGTGTCGCCATCGACCACCGAACCCACCGTGGTAATTTGGCCCTCAAAGATTTGATCGGGCAGGCTGGCCACGGTGATCCGCACCCGTTGCCCAGGCGATACCTGGGAGAGATCTTTTTCAAAAATGTTTGCGGTGGCCAATACCGTGCGGTTATCCACGATGGTCATTAACACCGCACCCGCATCTTCTGACGATTGCCCAAGGGTCACGTCGCGATCGGCAATGGTGCCTGCGATCGGCGCTTTGATGGTGATGGTGCCGTCGGCGTTAGCCGTGGCCCCGAGCTGCTGCAACCGAGTTTGGTAGGTCTGTGAGCTGAGCTGAGAGCGGGAACGGGCAACATTGAGAGCGGTCTGGGCCTGCGCCACCCCCGTGCGAGCACTGAGAACCTCCAGCTGGCTTTCGGCCTCTGCTAAAGCCTGCTTGGTGTCCGCCAACCCCGCCTCTGAGGCCAATAGTTCCCGACGGGCGATCGCCCCTTCCGCCGCCAGTTCAGAGTCGCGATCGTACTGTTCTTGGGCCACCCGCACATCCGTCCGGGCCGCTTCAATGGCCCTCTGGGCAATCTGCTGCTGCTGCGCGTAGGTTTGCCCCGCGAGCTGCAAATCGGCCTGGGCCTGCTGCACGTCTCCCTGGCGCTCAGCGGAGTTTTCTAGAGCAGTCACTCGCAATTCGGCTAGTTCGCCACTGGTGATCACT
Organism: Phormidesmidales cyanobacterium; assembly: GCA_038256265.1. Classification (GTDB taxonomy): domain Bacteria; phylum Cyanobacteriota; class Cyanobacteriia; order Phormidesmidales; family Phormidesmidaceae; genus Nodosilinea. The sequence goes on along the minus strand of JBBSKN010000110.1, from coordinate 895 downwards.
GCTAGCGCCTGGCCCGCCTCCACCCGCTGCCCTGGCTCCACCAGCAGCTTGGTCACCGTACCGCCAACTGGGTTGGTCACCGACACCTGTCGCCCCGGCGAAGCTTCGATTTGCCCGGTTGCCTTCACTCCAAAGGCCAACACCTGGCGCTTTACGGGCTCTATGATCAGACCAATGCGGTCAGCCGTTTCAGCGTCAACCTCAATGCCTGCTGGGTGTGTCCCGACACCACCACCCTGAAACTCATCCCCGTGGCCAGCATGGGCCAACACCTCGCCCGCAGGGGCTAGCAAGAGCATCAGCAAAGCAAGCTGAGGGAGCGATCGCCCTCTAGATACAACACACAAGCGATCGGAGCATAGCTGTCATAGGCGTGCCCTTGAACCACTTACTTAGAGTCTGCGGAGAAAAATGCCATTAGCTTCTCAAACATCCCACAGAAAAATGAAATCAGGATGAAATTTTTAGCTTTAATTGAGCAATTAATAAGTTGCGCAGAAAAAAATCTCCCAAAAGTTAAGCTGAATCCCGCTAAAAATACGTCAAAATGAAGATTACATGAAGCAAAGTTAGGCTTTTAAGCTCATTCAAAAAGCTTAAAATTTTATAAATCCCTAAATGATGAAGTGCACTCTAATTTTTCTAATGAAATTCTCATTCTTAGCTTAAGCAACTATCAGTAAACTAGCTGAAATAAGATCTACCGTGATAAAAGTTCCGCCAATAACCAAGCGCGGATTTTATTAGTTCTCAAGGAGAAGACAATGAAAAGATATGCTTTTTCTATGTTGGCGATCGCATTAGCCTCAGCGGCACTCGCTCCAGTAGCTAGCGCTTCAGGGCAGACCAGCTTACGAGACTTATCTGCCGATATGAACGGTGATGGCGTTGTGAC
>JBBSKN010000109.1:0-12068 GCA_038256265.1 Phormidesmidales cyanobacterium | reverse complement strand
GACACCGATGTTGATCGCGGCGCGGCGGTCGACCACCAGGGGCGCGAGCTCAACCGCAACCGACTGATTGCGCTAATTGCGGCGATCGTGCTGCAAGAGCACCCCGGCACCACCATCGTCACCGACTCCATCACCTCCGACGGGCTGACCCAGTTTATCGAGGGCGAGCTGGGGGGCATTCACCATCGCTTTAAGCGGGGCTACAAGAACGTGATCAACGAGGCGGTGCGGCTGGATGGGGCGGGTCAGCCGAGCTGGCTGGCGATCGAAACCTCGGGCCACGGGGCGATGAAAGAAAACTACTTCTTAGACGACGGCGCTTATCTGGTCAGCCAGCTGCTGGTGGAACTGGCCAAAACCCGCCTGTCTGGCAAACAGCTCACCGACCTGATCGCCCCTCTGCCAGCCCCCGAAGAAAGCGAAGAATTTCGCCTCAAGATTCAAACCCCAGACTTCAAGACCTGCGGCACCGAGGTGATTGAGCAGCTGCAAGCCTTTGTCGCCACCCAGCCCGACTGGAGGGTGGTGCCCAACAACTACGAGGGGGTGCGGGTGGCCTGTCAGTCAGCGGAGGAAAATGGCTGGTTTTTGCTGCGGCTGTCGCTGCACGACCCGGTGCTGCCCCTAAATATTGAGTCGAATGTGGTGGGGGGTGTGGCTAAAATAGCGCAGCACCTAAAGGCCTTTCTCACGCCTTTGGCCAAGCTTGATATTTCGGCTCTAGAACGGTATCTATGACCTCTTTATTTCAGCTGCCTAAGTGGGCGATCGCCGCTCTAGCCTTTCCGCTCATCTGTCTCAACGGCTGGGTGCTCTATCGGCTGGGGGGAGTTTTGCAGCCCATTCCCAGCATTGTGATTACCGCTAGCCTGATCGCCTTTCTGCTCGACGGCCCCATCGACTGGCTAGAAAACCGAGGCCTAGCCCGGAGTGTGGCCGTCGCCCTGGTGGTGCTGCTGGTAGCTGTAGTTGCCGTCGTTTTGGCGATCTTTCTAGGTCCCCAGGTGTTGCAGCAGCTCAACGACTTTGCCGATCGCCTGCCAGGGTGGATTGAGCAGGCTAAAACACAAGTGCTGCTGCTAGATGATCGAGCTATTTTCCAAAATGTACCGATCAACCTAGACCAGCTGACCGTAGAGGCCGCCAACCAGCTCACTAACGCGCTGCAAGCCACCACCAGCCAGGCCATTAGCGTCACGCTGAGCACCCTCGACAGCGTCCTCAACCTGCTGATTACCGCTGTCCTGTCCATTCTGCTGGTGATCAATGGCGATCCGCTGTGGGAAGGCCTGCTCAGCTGGTTTCCCACCCTCTGGCAAGCGCGAATTCGCAACTCCCTCAGGCCGAGCTTTAAGAGCTACTTTACCGGGCAGGCCACCCTTGCCCTGATATTGGCCGTGGCCCAGTCAACCGCCCTCATTTTACTCAAGGTGCCCTTTGGCCTGCTGTTTGGCCTAGTGATTGGCCTGGTGAGCATCATTCCCTTTGGCGGCACGGTGGCAGTGGTGGGCATTAGCACCCTGCTGGCCTTTCAAGATGTTTGGCTGGGCCTAAAGGTATTGGGCGTAGCCATCGTGCTGGGGCAGATTAACGACAATTTGGTCGCCCCGCGCCTGATGGGGGGCATCACCGGGTTAAACCCGGCGGTGATCATCGTAGCGTTGCTGACTGGGGCAAAATTTGGCGGGTTTTTGGGGCTGCTGCTGGCCGTACCCACTGCCAGCTTTACCAAAAAGATCGTGGATAGTATCCGCCGGCCCAGGGGCGAAACGGTCAGTCTAGAAACCTGGGAAGCCAAAGCCTAAGAGACTGCCAAGCTAAAGATGACAAGTAAGGAGGGTATACGGTTCATGGTTTCAGGTTTAAGGCAAACCGTGACCCGCATACCTTAAACCGCGAACCCCAGGCCACTAGCCCCTGTCACAATTAGCTTGACAGAGCACTAGGCCCAGACACCCCAAGAGCGCAGTATTTCAGATATTCAGCTACCTTGGGCCGCCTGCAAGATGGTGTCGAGCAGACCGGGGAATGCCGCCTCTAGATCGTCGCGGCGCAGAGAATTCATGTGCTGGGTGCCCTGCTTGCGGCAGTGCAGCACCCCGGCCTCGCGCAGGATCTTGAAGTGGTGGGAGAGGGTTGACTTTGCCACCTGCAAATCGAGATCAGAGCAAGATAGCTCGTCATTAGCAGCCAGTTGCTGCACAATTTCGAGCCGCACGGGGTCGCCCAAGGCGTACAAAACCCCCTCTAGGGAAATGTCTTGGGGGCTGGGGTGATGGATGGATCGCATAGTTGCATTATGCCACGGCAGGCGCTATAGTTTGGTTGTTCGAATTTTTCGAATTAATGAAATTCGCCCAATCGGCGGAGGTGTCAAATGTCCGCAGTTGCAAGTATTACCCAAGAGACGTTTCAGTCCGAAGTACTGAAAAGCGATGTGCCCGTGCTGGTCGATTTTTGGGCACCGTGGTGTGGCCCCTGCCGCATGGTCGCCAGCGTGATCGAGCAGGTGGCCCACCAGTATGACGGGCAGCTCAAGGTGGTCAAGGTCAATACCGACGAGCAGCCGGGCATTGCCTCCCACTACGGCATTCGCAGCATTCCCACCCTGATGGTGTTTAGGAATGGCGAAAAAATGGAGCAGGTGGTTGGGGCTGTGTCTCAAGCCGCCCTTTCTAAAGCCGTCGAGCCATTTCTGAGCTAGCGAGTCGTCCGTAGGGGCAAACGGTTGCTTGCCCCTGCTCAACCTAGAGCAAATGCCCTTTGCCCCTACATGACCCATGCAATTCTGCAAAGTTCTTTAGCGCTAACCATCTTGAAGGAGATCTCTATGTCTACCGAAAAAAATCTGTTTACGCCCATTCGCCTGGGTGCTTACGAGCTGCCCAACCGCATCGTCATGGCCCCTCTCACCCGCAACCGGGCCGGAGACTGCAACGTGCCCCAACCGCTGAATGTGACCTACTACGAGCAGCGGGCTTCGGCGGGTCTGATCATCACCGAGGCTAGCCAGATTTCGCCCCAGGGCCTAGGCTACGCCGCTACCCCCGGCATCCACAGTGCCGAGCAGATCGCCGGATGGCAGCCCATCACCCAGGCCGTCCATGCCAAGGGCGGGCGGATTTTCTTGCAGCTGTGGCACGTGGGCCGCATTTCGCACCCATCGCTTCAGCCCGAGGGGGCGCTACCCGTGGCCCCCAGCGCCATTCAGCCCAAGGGTGATGCCATGACCTACGAGGGTATGCAGCGTTTCGTCACGCCCAGGGCGCTCGAGCTGGAGGAAATTCCCGGCATTGTCGAGCAGTATCGTCAGGCGGCTAAAAATGCCCTAGAGGCGGGTTTCGATGGCGTGGAGGTGCACGGAGCCAACGGCTACCTGCTCGACCAGTTTTTGCGCGACGGCACCAACCACCGCACCGATGCCTACGGTGGCCCAGTGGAGAACCGCGCCCGGCTGCTGTTGGAGGTGACTGAGGCGGTGGTTGGCGTGTGGGGTGGCGATCGCGTCGGCGTGCGCCTCTCCCCCAGCGCCACCTTCAACGACATGACCGACTCTGACCCCAGCGCCACCTTTAAGTATGCCGTTCAAGCGCTCAACCCCTTTAACTTGGCCTACCTGCACCTGCTCGAACCCAGCGAAGCCGACCTACGCTACGGCGGCACTCCCATCCCCACCAAAGAGTTTCGCCCGCTCTACGACGGCCTACTGATGGTGAATTGGGATTATGACCAAGAGTCGGGAAATCAGGCGATCGCCAGTGGCGACGCCGACCTAGTCTCCTACGGCAAGCTGTTTATCGCCAACCCCGACCTGCCCGAGCGGTTTGCTAAGAATGCACCGCTGAACGAGCCCAACCCCGACACCTTCTACGGCGGCGGGGCCGAAGGCTACATCGATTACCCCACTTTGGCGGCTGCTTAGGGGGGACGGTATAAAGGTTTAAGGTATACGGTGTACGGTTCACGGCAGCCCTTGAACCGTACACCGTGAACCACATACCGTGCCCGTATACCGTTCAACCCTAGCTTGCCAGCCCACTAGGTTCCCTTGGGCAATCCACAGCCCACTGCTGACGTCTTTAGGTATGGTTTAGCTAATCGCTTTTGAGGGTCAGATCTGAGGGTTCTACTGCTGGATAGGTCAGTAGAATCCTCGGATCTCTTTTGGTCGCCTAGACCGCGATCTTGCCGCCGTCGTTGCGGGTGATCACCACCGTGGCCGAACGGGGGCGGGCATTGCCGCCGTCGGGCCAGTGGCTAGTAAACTCAGCAGGGTCGGTGGCCGAGGTGCTATTTTCGCCGGGGTGCTGGATGTTGACGAAAATCACCTTGCCGTCGGGCGACTCAGTAATACCCGTCACCTCGCAGTCGCGGGGGCCGACCAGGAAGCGGCGCAGCACCGTCGGGCTGGCCTCTTTACCCATGTAGGTCTTCACCTGCTGTTCGCCATCACCACTTAGCGGTACAGACTTGTTATTAACCATCTTGGCACCGCCGTCGCCCACAGGGCCAGGCAGCGCTGCCAGCATCATGCAGTTGGTGACATCAGTGTAGTAGCCGTCGTCGGTTTGTAGCCACAGCAGGCCGGGCACCGCCTCGCTAAACCACAGACCATCGGGGCTAGAGAAGTCGTTCTCGTCGGTAAGGCCCGAAAGGTTGACGCTAGGGTCGGCATCAGCCTCGGCTCCAAACAAATACACATCCCAGGTAAACGTGGCGGCGGCGGGGTTGCCGCCAGCCTCACGCCAGCGGATGATGTGGCCGTTGACGTTGCCCGAATTGGTCTTCTCACCCTTGGCGTCTGCGTAGTAGCGGGGGTTAGCGGCGTCTAGGGGAACTTTGGTACCGCGACCGCTGCTGCTCGACACGTTGTTAGTCAGGGTCTGGTAGACGTCGCCATTCACCGGGTTAATACCGCCCCACTCAGGGCGATCCATCTTGGTGGCCCCGGCAGCATCTGCGGCGATGCGGGTGTTGATCACCACATCGGCCTGGTCGGCAAAGGCGTAGTCGGCGTAGTTGGCAATGGCTGGGTTATCCAGGCTGAGGGGCAGCCATTCGCCCGTGCCGTCGTCGTTGAATTTGGCGGCGTACAGAGTGCCGGCGCTTAGGTACTTTTGCCCTGCCATCAGGCCTCGGCTCGCATCGCGGGGGTCCCACTTTTCGGTGGTGACAAATTTGTAGGTGTACTCGTTGCGAGCATCGTCGCCCATGTAGAACACTAGGGGCTGACCAGCTACCGCCTTGGCGGCCCAGCAGCCCTCGTGAGCCATGCGACCCAAGGCCGTGTGCTTCAGGGGAGTAGTGTTGGGGTTAAAGGGGTCAATTTCGACCACCCAGCCGAAGGTGTTGGCGACGTTGCGGTAGTCCTGGTTGGGGCGGGCAGCGGTCTTGCCCGTATCCCAACGCTTGTAGAGGTCGGTGTTGCGAGCGTCAGCAGGCCGCGACCAGTTGTAGCGGCCCGAGGTCTCGCTGCCAATACCGTAGCGCTTCAAACCAGCTACTTCTTTAGCGGTGCGCGCCGTATCGTCTTCGCGGCGGTTAAAGTAGCCCGCGAAGTTTTCTTCGCCGCTGAGGTAGGTGCCCCAGGGAGTGTAGCCATGGCCGCAGTTATTGAGGGTGCCACGGGTCTTCTGGCCATTGGGCGAAAAGGCGGTGGCCATCATGGCGCTGCCGCGCCCCGGCCCGGTCATATCAAAGGTGGTAGTGGCGGTAATGCGGTGATTGAAGCGAGAGTTGCGGTCAATTTCGTAGCTGTTGCCTTGCTTGACCACTTCGACAACGGTGACGCCATGGGCGGCTACTTCTTTGTCGATTTCAATGGCCGGACGAGCCTCGGTGCTCTCGGGGCCATAGTTGGTGGGGCCATTGGGGTGCATAAAGCCTAGGTCTTCAGCGACCTCGTGGTTGATGCAAAGCAAAGCACGCTCTGAGCCGTTGGGGTCCCAGCCGTTGCCCGCCCGGTTCATGCCAAAGTACTGCATGGCGTCGTGGTGGTCGCCCGCGCGCACCTCAAAGTCGTTGTCGGTGCCGTCGTTTTTGTAGGGGGTAACGTTGCGCTTGATCGGGTCGCCCGTGGCCAGCAGCACTCGCGCCGTGTAGCCTTCGGGCACGGTTAGGGTGTCGGCAATACTCTTAGACACCGGGGAGAAGCTCAGTCTTAGATCTGAAGCGGCGGCGGCGGCACCCCCCTCGCGCTTCACCGAATCGGCCAGAAAAGCCATGCCAGTACCCAGCATGGAAGCGGCCACTAGGGAAGAACTGCCCTTGAGAAACCCGCGTCGCCCAAGCCTGGCCCGCTCTAGCACCTCGTTAAAGGACTCGTTGTTAGACGGGTTATGGTTTTCGTCCTCAAGGTTCACCCTCTTTTTGAGGGCGGCGCGAAAGTCTTGTCTCTTTGCCATGATTGTCAGGGCTCCCCAGATTAATAATCCATACCCGGAGAATGATATAAGGCTGGAATAAGGGATGGTTTAAGCGTTGGTTAGCTCCTCATTAAGGGATTGTCAAAGGCCAGACGACGCCACGGCTTTAGTATCCCGACAGGGGACAGCATGGACATTGCCAAAGCGCCTTTGGCGATGCTGATACCACCGCAGCGCTTGATGAAATTGGCTGCGATCAAATTCCGGCCAATGGCATTTTGTAAAGTACAGCTCGGTATAGGCTAGCTGCCAGGGCAAAAAGTTGCTCAGGCGCTGCTCGCCACTGGTGCGAATCAGCAGATCGGGGTCGGGCAGGGGATAGGTTTGTAGGGCACTGGCCAGGGCGGTTTCATTGACGGCATCGAGTGATAGGGCACCGCTGACCACCTGCTGGGCGATCGCCCTGGTTGCATTCACCAGTTCTTGTCGCCCGCCATAGTTGACCGCTACGTTAAACCGCACCCGCTGGTTGGGGCGGGTTGCGATCGTGGCCTCCTGCATTAGTGCTTGCAGGCGCTCCGGCAGGGGCGACAGGTCACCCAAAAACTGGATTCTCACTCCCTGGCGCTGCATCTCGGCCAGTTCGCGGCGCAGCAAGCGGTCAAACAGGCGCAGTAGAAAGGTGACTTCTGCCATTGGGCGCTGCCAGTTTTCGGTGGAAAAGGCATAGACCGTCAGCGTCCCGATGCCCCAGTCTTTGCAGCAGCGCAGCAGTTCTTTGACGGTTTTGGCCCCCTGGCGGTGGCCCGCCACCCTGGGCAGCCCCCGCTGGGTCGCCCAGCGCCCGTTGCCATCCATAATTACCGCCACGTGGGCGGGCAGAGCTTCAGGATGCAGGTCGGCAGGCAGGGTTGAATAATCAATCGTTTGAGTCATGGGGTTCAATTTCTCCAAAGCATAGAAACGGTAGGGTGCATAGCGCCAGAGGCGCGGCTTTGTCTACGCATGGGCGGGGCCAAATAATTTCCCTAGGTAGGTGGGGGTGAGGGAGCGATCCCACCGCCACAGCACCCGCATGACCTGGTCGAAGGTGTAGATCAGAGTGAGTCGGTGGCTGGTGCTCCACCGATCCCAGGCCAGTTCGCTCTGCATGCGGCGCAGGGTGTGCAGCAGACTGCCCTGGAGATGGGGGTTCTGGAGCTTTTGCGCCATCGCCTGGGTGAGGGTACTGCCAATCATTCCCAAGCTGGTTTCGGGGTAGGCCCAGCGGCCGAAGCCCCAAAACTTGGTCATGTGGTTGATCTCGTCGATCAGCAACTCTCCCACCACCGCCTGGAGCGGGCCGGTGGTATAGGCCATCATCCACAGGTAGAGGCAGGCGGCCCCGTACTCAGTGGCGATGCGGTGCAGCCCGTGGCGGTAGAGATCGGCGCGAGGGTTGCCACTGGGAGTGTAGGGGCGAGCTGGATGGGGTACAGATTTTGGAGGCTCCCCCGCCAGCTTTTTGTAGAGGGCGACGAGGGCCGGGGTGTGGCGCTTTTCTTCCCGCTCCCACAGGCCCAGGGTGAGAACGTTGCCATCGCTATCCACCGTGCCGCCCACAAACTGGGCCATCTGGGGGTAAAACTGGGCCAGGTACTGGCGGCTGGCCTGGGTGTAGTCGCGAATCGGGGCTTCGGTGTTGATGGTGCCCAGCAGAATGGCGCAGAAGGTGTCGAGGGGAATGCCACTGAGCTGGTCGGGGGCGATCGCAGCCCAACTCACCGGGTGCCATCGCCTTGGCTGGGGATGGTGAAACTGGTGGGGCAGGTCGGCGAGGCGATCGCCCAAATGCTCTACCGTCACATACCGCTGGGTCAGCGCTTCAATTCGCTGCCGCACCTGAGCAAAACCCAGGGCGGGCTGCCAGGCTCCGGCTAAATCTTCACCTGTCGATGTAGGGGATGCAAGCCCCACTGCTACAGTCATATTTAATACCCCATTAACGCTCTAGACTTGTGTAGGTTTACCGTAGCGCTGCGATCGCACTGGGTCAGTCGGCAACGGTCGGCCCTAGGCCTAAATGTCTGGATTGCAAGGGGCGGAAAAAGTCGGAATCCGCCAGCCCAGGGATGTAGAGACCTTGAATCTCGGCTAAAGTTGTGGCCGGAGGAGCGCCCATGGCATCAGATGCGGTAGAACTAGCAGACCAGCTTGTCTTTACCGTCACCGGGCGGCATCTGAACGATTTGCAGCGCACCATCTTGCGCCAGGTGTGGCAGGGGCAAAAATATCTCGACATCGCCAATACCGCCGGATACACCGAGGGCCACATCAAAGACGTGGCCTATCAAATGTGGCGGCTGCTGTCGAAGGTAACCGGCGAGAAAGTCACGAAATCAACCCTGAAGTCGGCGCTGAAGCGATCGCTGCTTCAGATGGGCATCGATGTGTCGGGAGCTAGCGCCGCCCTTGGGCTTACGAATGCTGCGGGGGAGAACCAGGCTTTGCCTGTGGAGACGGCTGCTTTGGACTCAGGCAATCCCAGCTTTGTGGGGCGTCAGGGGGCGATCGCCCACCTCAACCGCCTGATGGCCCAGGGCGATCGCACCATTCTCATCCAAGGCGAAGGCGGCCTCGGCAAAACTACTCTGGCCCAGCACTTTTTGGCCCAGCAGCCGGTCGATCTCACCCTAGAGCTGCTGATGGCCAAAGACCCCGCCGACATTACCCCGGTGGAGTGGGTGATTGAAGAATGGCTGCGTCAGGATTTTGGCGTCGAGCCGGGGCGCGAGTTTGGGGTGACGCTTGATCGCCTGCGTCGTCAACTACGCCAGCAAACCGTCGCCATATTAATAGACAATCTCGAACCGGCTCTAGATGCCCAGGGCCAGTTCATTGCTCCCCATCGTCGCTATAGCGAATTGCTCAGGGTTCTAGCCGACAGTCGCGGGCAAACGTTGACCCTGATCACCAGCCGCGATCGCCTCTGCGAACCGGGTATTCCTATCACCCATTATCGTCTCCCCGGTTTAGGCCTCGCCGCTTGGGCGACCTACTTCACCCACCGAGGCATGCCTGATAATGGGGAGGTGCTAGCCGCGATGCACAGCGCCTACGGCGGCAACGCCAAGGCGATGGAGATTCTTGCCGGGGCGGTGCAGGCCGACTTTGACGGCAGTCTCGCGTTCTACTGGCAAGCCCACAGCCAAGACTTGCTCGGCCCCGTGGATCTCAAAAATCTGGTTGAGAGCCAGATTCGCCGCCTGCAAGCCCTCGACCCCGATGCCCATAGTCTCTTTTGCCGCTTGGGCGTCTACCGCTACCAGGAGGTACCTACTATTCCGTGGGAATCTGTGCAGTGCCTGATGGCTGACCTGCCTCCCCAGCGCCACCAGGCGATTGTCACCTCCCTGCGCAATCGCTCACTGCTGGAGTGCCGCCAGGGTCGCTACGGGCTGCATCCGGTGGTGCGGGCCGGGGCACTGGCTCAGCTCACCGCCAATTTTGAGTACTCCACCGAGTGGGAGTCGGCCCACCGCGCCGCCGCCCGCTGCTGGAGCGATCGCATTCAGCGCATTTGCACCCTCGACGACGCCATCCAGGCCTTTGAGGCCTACTACCACTACGTCGCCATCGGCGACTATGGCGCAGCGGCGCGGGTCATTCTCCACAGCCGCGACAACCAGTGGCAGCAGTTTTTGCCCCTGGGCAGCACCCTCTACCGCATGGGCCTGGTGCAGCCCGTCACCGACGCGATCACCGCCATTCTCGACCATATTTCTAACGCCAACGCCAGCGAGCTGGCCAACATTCTGGGCGACCTGTACTGGATTCAGGGACGGCTGGGAGATGCGATCGCCTATCAGCAAAACGCCATTGCGATCGCCCAAACCTGCCTGCACACTGAAGCTCCGGCCCTCGATACCCACCGCTGGTACTACCTCACCATGCTGGTGGTCGATTCTCAGCTCAGCCTCGGCCTCTATCACCTAGACTTGTGGGATTTAGAGGCCGCTGCCACCTGGTTTAACCGGGTGATCGCCACCGCTACCGGCACCCGCCACCAGCCTTGGGCCGATAAAGCCACCACCTGCCTGGCTCTAGTGCGCTCCTATCAGGGTGATCGAGAAGCCGCGCAAACCCTAGCTGACTCCATCATTGAGCAGGTGCGAGGCCGAGGCCAAAGCGGTCGCCGTGCCTTTTTTGTGCAGCTTTTGGGCCACACCTATCTGAATTTGGGTGCTCTCGACACAGCTGAATCACTTTTCACTTCCGCCATTCAGGCGGCGGAGGCGGGGCACTATCTACAAATCAAGGCCAATGCGCTGGTGGGATTGGGGCGATTGAAAAGCCAGCGAGGGGATTGGGACGGGGCGGTGGAGACTTGTCAGCGTGCGATCGCCCTGCTCGATGAAGTGGGTGCCCACGGCGACCTGGCCGCTGCCTACCTCCAGTGCGCTCTCTCACTAGCCTGCCTGCCCATGTACTTTAGTGAAGCCCAGGCCCACCTTTGTAACGCCTTAGAACTATTTGAATCCATCCCTGCCCCCTACCAGGTCACCAGGGCTAAACAGTCCTGGGCAAAGCGTTTGGGCCAAAACAAAAGCGCCATGCCAAATTAAATCCGCCACCCAATGGGCAATTCCCAGCCCATCTTGGGGGGTTATCTACTCAGGTTATTTACAAACCGCAACATTTCTGTTAATATAAATACATACATAACCCGCTTGTCCTCTCGGACGAGCACCAAGCAAACCTAACTGCACTCATTTCCATCATGACAACGACTCTACAAAGACAACAATCTGCCTCCCTGTGGGAGCAGTTTTGCCAGTGGATCACCAGCACCGAGAATCGCCTGTATGTGGGCTGGTTCGGCGTGTTGATGATTCCTACTCTGCTCGCTGCTACCGCCTGCTTCGTGGTTGCCTTCATCGCCGCCCCTCCCGTCGACATCGACGGCATCCGTGAGCCCGTCGCTGGCTCCTTGATGTACGGCAACAACATCATCTCCGGTGCGGTTGTGCCGTCGTCTAACGCCATTGGCCTGCACTTCTACCCCATCTGGGAAGCCGCTTCCCTCGATGAGTGGCTGTACAACGGTGGCCCTTACCAGTTGGTGATTTTCCACTTCCTGATTGGCGTCTTCTGCTACATGGGTCGTGAGTGGGAACTGAGCTACCGCCTGGGCATGCGCCCCTGGATCTGCGTCGCTTATAGTGCGCCTGTGGCCGCTGCCACCGCCGTGTTCCTGATCTACCCCCTGGGTCAAGGCTCCTTCTCTGACGGCATGCCTTTGGGTATCTCGGGCACCTTCAACTTCATGTTGGTATTCCAGGCTGAGCACAACATTCTGATGCACCCCTTCCACATGCTGGGTGTGGCCGGTGTGTTCGGTGGCTCGCTGTTCTCCGCCATGCACGGCTCTCTGGTTACCAGTTCACTGGTGCGTGAGACCACCGAGACTGAGTCTCAGAACTACGGCTACAAGTTTGGCCAAGAAGAAGAGACCTACAACATCGTTGCAGCCCACGGCTACTTCGGTCGGTTGATCTTCCAATATGCCAGCTTCAACAACAGCCGCAGCCTGCACTTCTTCTTGGGTGCCTGGCCGGTGATTGGCATCTGGTTTACCTCCTTGGGCATCAGCACCATGGCGTTCAACCTGAATGGGTTCAACTTCAACCAATCCATCCTTGACAGCCAAGGCCGTGTGATTGG
>JBBSKN010000108.1:0-12151 GCA_038256265.1 Phormidesmidales cyanobacterium | reverse complement strand
GGCGCGTTGTCGAAATCCATACAAGCTATCGTAGGTCATAGGCCTTTGCCGAGATTGGTTGTACTTTCTCAGCTTCGGCTAAAAAGCGGCTCGAGCCTTGCTCTGCCGCTTTTTTCTATGGCCTTAGTCTAAACTCCAGTAGGGAAAACACTTACCGTTATTGTGCGAAGGCTAAAGAGTCCTGTAACCTCAGCCGCTTTGAGTCTAATTGAAAGCTACCCTTGATGAAATCACTATCGACCATTGATGCCAGTCAGCTCATCGATTTCAACACTGCGGCGCTAGCCGTGTTGACCTATCTCCATGATCGCATCGGGTTTGACCTGTGGATGGTGACCCGCACCGAGGGCAACGACTGGATTGTCTTACAGGCCCACGATCAAGGCTACGGTGTTAAAACTGGAGATGTTTTTAACTGGACAGATTCTTTTTGCTCTCGCATGATCGAGGGGAAAGGGCCTCGCATCGCGCCCTGCTCCGACACTGTCGAGGCCTACGCCAGCGCCCCCATTGGTCAGCAGGTCAAAATCGGCGCCTACGTAGGCGTACCCCTGACCCAGGAAGATGGATCGCTGTTTGGTACCCTCTGCGCCATTGATCCAGCCCCCCAGCCCCCTGTTATTCAGCAAGAGTTGCCCCTGATCGAGCTGCTGGCTCAGCTACTCAGCCGCATTCTTCAAGCAGAAATGAAGTTGGTAGAGCAAACCCGCCTGGCAGAACACCTACAAACCGAGGCGCTGACCGATGTGCTCACCGGGCTCTACAACCGCCGGGGCTGGGATCAGTTGCTCAATAGCGAAGAAGAGCGCTGTGCCATCTATGGTTACCCCGCCTGCATTATCGTCATCGATATAGACGACCTCCAGGTTACCAGCGACAGCCAGGGCAACCCCGCTGGCGACGGGCTTCTACAGCAGACTGGAGCAGTTCTCAGGCAAATTACCCGTAGACAAGATATTGTGGCCCGCATTGGTGGCAATGAGTTTGCCATGCTGTGCGTAGAATGTACCCTCGCCGAGGGCGAACACATCAGACAGCGCTTAAACCAGGCATTGGTGGCCCATCAACTCCGGGCTGCGGTCGGCATTGCCGGACGCCACCCCAGTCAGGGGCTGCGGTGGGCCTGGGCCAATGCCGATCAGGCTATGTACAGCCACAAGCAAACAAAGCCGCTAACCTCTGGCTCCGATGGGCCTGGCTCCGATGGATCTTCGAAGGATATTGGCAGCCATGGTGGTTGACGACAAATCCATCTAAGAAAAACCTGACTTAGTTTGACAAGGGTGTACCCTTTACCTATACTTGAAAATGTCGAAAAAACAGGCCCCCATCGTCTAGAGGCCTAGGACACCTCCCTTTCACGGAGGCGACGGGGATTCGAATTCCCCTGGGGGTATAGTCAAATTCGACCAAGCAAACAGCCTTGCAGGAGTCAAAATCCTGTGAGGCTGTTTGCGTTAGAGGCCGTAAGCAAGCCTATAACCATAGCCACTAACGTCCTAATAATGTCAGCTATGGCTATATATCCCAGTCCAGCGGGAGGTCTGGGGATTTTCCGCAGACAGAACCCTACCTCAGGACATAGAGCACTCGGCCTGAAAATGAGAGTTTGCTGACGAAGAGGTGACAAGCCCAGGGCCTTCTATTACTGTGTAGATGCGTAACTTCATTCCTCTGAGAGGAGGGCAGTATGGCGTTCTTGAGCCTGTTAGCTACCGCAGTTGGCATTCTCTCAGCGATGGGTTTGGTGGTGGTGGGCCTGGTTGAGGCTCCTTGGCAGGTGCTACTGACGGGCCTGCTGGCAGCGCTCTACGGCTTACAGCGGGTCGTGAATGGGGGCGACGAAGTACAGATGCTCGGCATGTCGCTGCGATCGCCCTCCCCCAGACAGAGCGTTACACATCAGCCACCAGATATCACCGACGTGCAAGCGCCTGCAACCCCACCTACCGCAGCAGCAACCGTGCCTCCAGAGACAACTACACCCACAACCGTAGAAACCTACGAGCTTACCTATCGGGGCATTCGGTATCAAGTCAAAAAAGCTTTACCCGCCTTAGAGACTGAGCCAAGTAACGCAGATCAGTTAGCGCAGCCAAAACCTTCTCAGGGCATATATCGCAGGCGGCAGTGGCGACGGTAAGGCCCCGATCGCTCGTGCCTTCCCCAGGTCGCACAGACCGTAGGCCTAGGGATCTGGCGCAAAGATGCTCTCGTCCTGGCCAAAGGCTTTGAACTCTAGGGCATTGCCGCTGGGGTCAGTAATAAACAGGGTAGACTGCTCCCCCACCTGGCCCACAAAGCGTTGGTACGGTTCGATTAAGAACTCCACCTGGGCCTGGCGCAAACGGTCTGCCAGGGTCTGCCACTCGCTGGGGGTTAAGATTACCCCCCAGTGGCTGACGGGCACGCCCCGGCCATCGACTGCACTGGTAGGTGTCGGCGGCCAGGTTTTGTCGACCCGGTGGGCCGTAATCTGGTGGCCAAACAGGTTGAAGTCAATCCAGCTGGCGGCAGTGCGCCCAATGGAGCAGCCCAGCACCGTCTCGTAGAAGTAACGGGTGCTGGCCAAGTCGTACACTGGGAAAGCCACGTGAAAGGGGCGAAGCATAGCCATGTCCTCTGGATTTAAAACATTATTGACAACACAATTTCAGAGGGGTCATCGGCCCTACGCGCTGATCCACTGTACGCTCTACACCGGCAGTGGGGTTTTGCAAAACCATGCCCTGGTCATTGACGGCACCCAGATTGCCGCTGTGGTGCCGGAGACCCAGATCGAGCCTGAGATGCCTCGGCTAGACGGCCACGGTTGGGCGGCGGCCCCTGGTTTCATTGACCTTCAGCTCAACGGCTGTGGCGGGGTCATGTTTAATGATGCCATTACCACCGCCACCCTAGACACCATGCACCGCACCAACCTGCGGAGCGGCACCACCAGCTTTTTGCCTACGCTGATTACCACCACCGATGGGGATATGGTCGATGCGATCGCCCTGGTCACCGAATACCGCCGCCAGCAGCCCCACCGAGTGCTGGGGCTGCACCTCGAAGGCCCCTACCTCAGCCCCAGACGAGGCGGCATCCACAACAAAGCCCACATTCGCCCCGCTGATGAGGCCATGGTGCGCTACATTGCTCAGGCTGGGCCAGAGGTGGTAAAGCTGGTGACCCTGGCTCCAGAGGTGGTGCCAGTTGAGTATATTCAGCAGCTGGCTGAGGCGGGTATTGTGGTCTCAGCGGGGCACACCGAGGCCAGCTTTGAAGAGGCTCTGGCAGGGTTTGATGCCGGGGTTGGCATGGTGACTCATCTGTTTAACGCTATGTCGCTCTGGCAGGGGCGCAGCCCCGGCGTTGTGGGGGCCGTATTTAGCCGAGCCGATGTCTATGCCGGCATTATTGCCGATGGCCACCACGTTCACTACGGGTCTGTCAGCCTGGCGCAGCAAATTAAGCGAGACCACCTCATGCTCGTGACCGATGCCACCCCTCCAGTCGGAACCACGCTGGAGTCTTTTGTGATTGGTGGGCAAGAAGTGTTTTACCGCGACGGCAGGTGTATCTCTGCCGATGGTACCCTTGGCGGGGCCGCCCTTACTCTGATCGAGGCCGTGGGCAACTGCGTGCGCTACGGGGGCATTCCCCTAGCGGAAGCGCTGCGCATGGCCTCTCTGTATCCGGCTCGGGCCATTGGCGCTGACCACTACCTAGGGCAGCTGGCGGTGGGCTACCAGGCAAACATCGCTCTGTTTGACCCGCTCACCTTTGCTATCAAAAAAGTAATCGACCAAGGTACGCTGGCCTGGGCCAGGGGTGATCTATCCCAGGGGTGGCCTAAACCTGCGGCGGCGCGCTAAAGCCTAGGACGGGGTAGCCCCGTCACCCGCTGCTGAAGCAGTTGAGCGACCATCACATGGCTGCGCAGGCTAATCCACAGGCTGCATTGCTCATCGGCAACCGAGACCAGCGCCCCTGCCTGATGTTCAGAAAATTTACAGGCCAGGTGGTACAGCCGAGTGCGCTTTTCGGTTTCAACGGTTAAGGCGCGGTAGTACAGCTCGTTGCAGTGGTGGGTGCCATCTTGCAGTGCACCGTTAAGCCAAAATTTAAACACCTGAACCTGACTTTCGGGCAGTACCTTGGGCAGCATGAAGGCTCTCTATTGACCTAGTTTCAGCATACCCAGCTGGCCCAAGAAATACTGATACCGGGGTATTTGCGGGGCTATGGCCCTGGGCTACTCACTTTGATGGCACAGGTGACGAGCAAAGGCCGACTCGACCAGCGATCGCAAAATCTCCATGCTCAGGGGCTGCACTAGCAGCCCGTCTAGACCAGGGGTGTCTTCGCTGTAGTTCCACTGGGGGCTGGCCGAATCGGTCAGTGCCACAATGGTCATATCGGGGGCCTGGTCGTGCTGGCGCAGCTGGCTTACCAAGGGCTGCGACCAGTCTTGAAAGTTGTTGCCCACCAAAATCACTAGGCTGGGCACTCCCTGGTTGACGCGGCTAACAGCCTGCTCAGTAGAACTGGCCACAAACACCGGGTATTGCAGCTCAGCCTTTAGGGGGTGAGCGTCAGCGCGGTGGAGCCGCTGGGGATCGAACACTAAAATGTAGCTACTGGGCAGGGGCATGGCAGGAAACGACGCAGCTGTTTTCCATACTACCCACGCGAGAAACTGGGATTTGCTGCCATTAAACCGGAAATTTGGGCTACATATTGGGGTTTCGAGAGTATTTTAGGCCCTCGGGCAAATCTATTTCTTCCGTTTTTTTTAGCCTGTCTAAAGGCTTGCCAAAGTCTTTTTCGTGAGAGCGCTGGGGCCAGGGTTGGGTAGCTCTAGCTACAAAAACCCCTAGGGGGCTTTGCTATGTTTAGCAGAGAAAATCTGTCGTTTATACCGAAACCCAGTGGGCGCTGTATCAGTACAGATTATTGAGGGCAACCCCCATTTGCGATCACTACTGGGCTGGCATCTTCAGCAGGCTGGCTATCGGGTTTTTCAGTCAGCAGACATCGTGCGCACCCGAGATTTATACCAGGCACGGCAGCCAGATTTAGTGATTTTAGACTCTCAGTTGCCCGACGGTGATGGCGTAGAGCTGTGCAAGTGGCTACACAGCCAGGGTCAGCCTCTGATCATGATTCTCTCCGCTTGCAACACTGAGACCGACATTGTTGCCGGACTGCGGGCCGGAGCCGATGACTACGTAACCAAACCCTTTGGTATGCAGGAGTTTCTCGCCCGAGTAGAGGCGCTGACCCGACGGGTGCGGCTGATGAGCGCTCCCGCCTCGCTAAGCTACGGCGACTTAAATATCGATCTGGTGCAGCGACGGGTAAACTTTCGCGGCGACTATATCGATCTGACCCCTCAAGAATTTAGCCTGCTGTACGTGCTGACCCAGGCGGCAGGGGCAGCCCTGAGCCGCACAGACCTGCTGCGCCGCGCCTGGCCCGACGCCATTGACAACCCTCGCACCGTAGACACTCACATTTTGTCTCTGCGTAAAAAAATTGAGGTTGACCCCCGTCAGCCCAACATCATTCAAACGGTGCGAAACGTGGGCTATCGCTTTAATGTAGAGCGGGTCGCGGCCGAGGGCAACGGCCATAGCCCCAAGGCTAGCTCTAGTCTGGCCTCCATATCCCTGAGCTAGTCGCTCGCAGCGGCGATCGCCCAAAGGGCAATCATGATTTCCACAGGTTCACTGGGGCTGTGGTGGTTTGACCTGCGGATCTAGCCACCAGAGGCCTGCCGCCGCAATCGGGCCGTGGTCAATTTTGGTGAATTAAACTATAATTCGAAATACCTTACTTTGGTCACCGCTTCCCATCGTGTTTACCACCCTCCCCACCGTCAGCACCTTGCCCACCCACGACCTGTTTGAGGCCATTGAAGATCTCAAAAGAGACCTCAATGCCGTTGTCCTAGCCCATTACTACCAAGATGCCGACATTCAAGACGTAGCCGACTACATTGGCGACTCCCTGGGGCTGTCGCGCCAGGCCGCCGCCACCAGCGCCGATGTGATTGTGTTTGCGGGGGTGCACTTCATGGCCGAAACCGCCAAAATTCTCAACCCCCACAAGCAGGTGCTGCTGCCCGACCTTGATGCGGGTTGCTCGCTAGCCGACAGCTGCCCTCCCGACGCCTTTGCAGCCTTTAAGGCGGCCCACCCCGATCACCTGGTGGTTTCTTACATCAACTGCACGGCGGCCATTAAGGCCATGAGCGACATCATTTGCACTAGCTCCAATGCCGTTAGCATTGTGCAACAGTTGCCCGCTGAGCAAAAAATCATCTTTGCCCCCGATCAAAATCTGGGCCGCTACGTCATGCAGCAAACCGGGCGCGACATGGTGCTTTGGCAGGGTAGCTGCATGGTTCACGAAACGTTTTCTGAGAAGAAGCTGGTGCAGCTGCAAATCACCCATCCGGAGGCCGAGATCATTGCCCACCCCGAGTGCGAAGCGGTGGTGCTGCGCCACGCCGACTTTATTGGTTCGACTACAGCCCTGCTGAAGTATGCCCAGCAGAGCACCAAAACCGAGTTCATTGTGGTGACAGAACCCGGCATCATCCACCAAATGGAAAAACAGGCCCCTGGGAAAGTGTTTATTCCGGCACCACCCACTGCCAACTGCGCCTGCAACGAGTGCCCCCACATGCGGCTTAACACCCTAGAGAAACTCTATCTGGCTATGAAAACTCGCCAGCCCGAAATTACCCTTGCCCCTGATATCCAGCATCAGGCGCTCAAGCCCATCCAGCGCATGTTGGAGATGAGTGCCTAGTACTGTCTGGTAAAAATAGGGCAACCCTTGCCGGGGCTTCAAGTGCTGGGTGTCAGCCGCTGTAGGGTGGGCACTGCCCACCATCAAAGAAACTATTTTCTAGAAATCGCCTAAGTACCCTGGACAAAATTCTTGAGTTCGGTAGCCATGTGCTCAATGATGTGGTCATGATCTATAGCCGCCTGGTCGCTTTCTTGTTCTACCCGCTGCACCACGTCGGCAGGTAGATCGAGTAACGATACCAGTTTGCTATAGGCCTGGGCTTCTTCTTGGTTGATCAGCTCTTCGCCAGGGGCGCGGGCGCTAGCGCTGATCACCTGATGCCCTAGCTTGAGCACTAGCTCTCGCTGGGCCGGGCTGCTGAGCTTAGGCACTAGCTCTTCGAGGGGCAAATTTTGCATTAGGTAGTCGCGCAGCTCATCGCGCAGGGCGATCTGCTGGCCCCCATCGCTGGCAAACAGGCGACTAAACTGATCGAGCATAACGCTGACTTCGTCGTCGGCTAGGTGGCCATCGCTCCAGGCCATCGTTGAGACAATGCGCAGCAGCGTCATCTGGCTGGGGCTGATGGAGGGAGGCGAGGGAGGTTGTAAAGGCATGGCAGGCTCCGGGGTAGTAAACCGCGTCGGGTAGCTGATGATGACAACCTACCACGGAGATTTAGATGGGGTAGGTAACTTTAGCAATCTCTACAATTTTGGGCTGGGGCTGGGGCGATCGCCTACAGTCGCCCGGCCAAGTGGACCAGCTGCCGAGTATTTTTCAGCAGGATTGTCCCCCGGGCTGGGTCTTCAATCAGCCAGCTTTTTTCAACTAGTTTAGAGATGATTTTTTCGGCTTCGTCGACGGTAATGTCGGCTAGGTCGGCTAGATCTTTGCGGGGAATGTTGACCAGCTCAACCCCATCCTCTACGGATTCGCCGTAGGCTTCTTGAATGGCGGTCAGGGTGTTGGCCAGTTTGACCGCAGGGGGCTGGTGGCGCAGCTGAAAGCGCCGGTTGGTCTGCCGCAGCCGCTGCACCATAATTTGCAGCAGCCGGTGTTGCAGCTGAGGGTCTTTAAAGAGGGTCTGAATAAACCGCTGGGCCGAAATGCTCATCAGCTTGACGGCGGTCATGGCCACCACATCGGTGGAGCGAGGAGACTCATCGAGAATCGCCATTTCCCCAAAGAAGTCGCCCTTGCCCAGCACCGCCAGGGTAATCGAACTGTCTTCTGAGTGACGGCGCACTTTAACCCAGCCCGACTCGATGAAATAAACGGCGTTACCCCAGGCGTCTTCCATGACTACGGCCCGGTCGGCGGGGTAGTCGTGGTGGGTAGCAACAGACGATAGCCACTCCACCGTTTCAGGGCTGGCCGCATTAAATAAAGGGTACAGTTCGCTGAGCGGATCGGCTGGCATAGGGAGCGGGGTTAAAGAAGGTGACACTCAGGGCCGACAGAGCTAGGCCAAAGCGGTTGATGTACCTCTCCATGGTACCCAGAAACTCTGGGCAGACCGAAGCAGCGCGCTATCTCACCAGCCCCACGGCTGCGGCAATCTCGCTGAGGGGCGATCGCAGCACCTCCACATAGCTGGGCCAGCCTACCACAATCGGCTGCTGATGCATCAGCGTTTGGGGGTCAACCGCTGGCTCGGTAAAGCGAATCGGCTGGCCGGCTAGATCACAGCATACCAGCCCTGCCGCCTGCGCCAGTGCCAGCGGCCCAGTGGTATCCCACAGTTTGACCCGCTTATTGAAATAGATATAAATCCCGGCCTGGCCCGCGATCACCGCCAGCACCTTGAGGCCAAAGCTGCCCAGGGATAGGAACTCGACCGTGGGAAAGCTCTGGGCGATCGCCGCCCCAAACCGCCGCTGATCCTTATCGCCAATCACCATCGACCAGGGCCGACTGAGGTCAAACATCGGCTCTTTGGGGATCAAAGGCATTAGTTCGCCCCCCGCCGTTTGCTCAAACAGGCCCCAGTCAGGGCCGCCCCAGACCAAACGCTGCCCCACTGGCGCGTAGATCCAGCCCGCCTGGGGAATGCCGTTTACCACCCGCCCGGCCATCACCGAATAGTGGGCTCGGCCCTGAATAAAATCATCGGTGCCATCAATGGGGTCGATAAACCAGAGAGTGCGATCACCCCCCGCTGTCGAGCCTTGACCATTGCCCCGCTGAAACTGCTGGATCGTGGCGCGATTTTCCTCAGTAATAATGCCATCCGCCGGAAAGATCGCCTGCATGCCGGCCAGCAGCTTCTCGTCGAGGAGGCGATCAACCGTAGTGACATAGTCGTCTACGCCCTTCTCAAACACCTGAAACGGTTGCTGAGACTGCTCACTGGCATAGTCACCGCAGGCGACCAGCAGCTGGTGGAGGGCAGACAAATCAGAAGGACAGATGGGAGGCATACCAGGCAAAACCACAGAACCCGATCGCAGCGGGATAATCTTTCATCAAGCTGATTCCCAATAGCCAGGAATCCTTACCGCTTCGTCAGTGTAGTCTGGCCCAGGGGCAGAGCACCACCAAGCAGAACACAAAATAGATGGGAGCACAAAAAATGGGCTGGCTAGCACCAGCTAGCCAGCCCATTTAGGGAACGCGTAATAGACTTACTGAAGCACCAGCTTGACGTTGGCGTTCTGCAGGCCAGGACGCTTGACCTCAGCCAGGGTCTTGTTGACCGCGTACTTTTGGTTAATCGAGTTGATCAGCTCAGTCTGGTTGTGCTTTTTGGCCACACCCCAGAGGTCAGCGATCAAATCAAAGGAGCCATCGGCATTGCGAGACCAACCCAGATCGTACTCACCATCTAGAACGGCGACAAGGTCGGCGCGCACACGCTGGCCGTTGTAACCGCGAACATCGGCTTCGGTCTTAGTAGCAATACCCAAGTCAGCCAGAGACTGCTTGAGAATCTCAGCATCGGTCACTTTGGTGCGAAGGGTGCTGAAGTGAGACATGGTGTTTCCTCCTGTAGGGAAAATGAGAGACAACGAGGTTTGAGAGAGACAAAACCAGTTAGTCATGCTAAGACTATCTGGACACTAACTGCTAGCAAACGCTAGCCCTTCCCCCGGATACCGCCGGGAGGAAAGCCTTTAAAACTCCATCCGCTGATATTCAGCGACGGAGGCTGCCGCCGGACGCGCCCGCTGGCGGGCCCAGTCCCGCAGGGCGGTGACCTGCTCACTCATGGTCTTCGACAGCGGCATCGTGGCGCGAATGGCCGCAATAATGTCGAGCTGAGTGAACTCACGTCCTTGGGCAAACGCTTCATACATGGCAGAAATGAGGCCTTGCTCGATTTCTGCCCCGGAAAACCCATCGCAGACCTTAGTCAGCTGGTCGAGGTCAAAGCGCTCAATGTCGCGACGGCGCTTTTGCAGATGGATTTGGAAAATATCCTTACGCTCTTCAGCGTTAGGCAGGTCAACAAAGAAAATTTCGTCAAAGCGACCCTTGCGCAAAAACTCACTGGGTAGCTTTTCAACCCGGTTGGCGGTGGCCATCACAAACACCGGAGATTTTTTCTCCTGCATCCAGGTGAGAAAGCTGCCGAAGATGCGGCTAGAGGTGCCACCGTCGGAGTCAGAGGAACCCACGCCCCCGGCAAAGGCCTTGTCGATTTCGTCGATGAAGAGAATCGCGGGGGAAATCGACTCGGCGGTGCGCAGGGCGTTGCGCAGATTGGCCTCCGAGCGACCTACCGTGGAGCCGTCGTAGACCCGGCCCAGATCCAGCCGCAGCAGCGGCAGACCCCAGAGGCGGGAGGTGGTCTTGGCGATCAACGACTTGCCGCAGCCCGGCACTCCCAAAATCAGCATGCCCTTGGGCTGGGGCAGGCCATACTCCCGCGCCCGCTCGGTGAAGGCATCAGACCGCTGCTGGAGCCAGCGCTTGAGTTCCTCTAGGCCACCGACAGAGTCGATGGTTTCATCGACATCCATAAACTCAAGGATACCGTTGCGGCGGATCAGCTGTTTTTTCTCAGAGAGAACAATGTCCACCTCTTCCGCCGTCAGTCGCTTTGACATGACCCGCGCCTTGCGATAGACCTTCTCGGCCTCGTCGCGGGTGAGACCAAGAGCTGCCTTCAACAGCTTCTCGCGCTCTTCAGTAGTGATGCTGTTGCCCCTAGCCCGATTCATTTCGGTGGAGAGCACCTCATCTAGCTCCGTCATATCAGGCAGCGGGAAGTCGAGCAGCACCACCTCTTTCTCAAGCTCGATGGGAATCTCTTGCACCGGAGACATGAGAACGATGGTCTTACGGGTGCCCTTGAGAGCCACCACGGCATCGCGCAGACAGCGGGTCACGGCCGGAGAGTCTTTAAAAGGGTGCAGATCCTTGAAGATAAAAATGCCTGGCTCTCGCTGGCGAATTACCCACTCCACCGCCGCCTCGGGGGAAACAGTGTTGTTATTCTGGGTGCCTGCGGCCTGGTTGCCAAACTCCACCATGCCTCGGGTCATGGTCCAGGTAAACACCCGCGTTGGAGACTTCACTTCCTGGTCTTTGGCAACATGGCGAGCAACCGTAGCAATGGTTTGCTCTGCGCGCTCTTCCTCAAAGGTGACCAGATAGATCAGAGGATATTGAGCTTGTACCAGTACGTTCAAATCCTCTCTCATGGCCAAATCCCTGCTTAGGTTTACGAGGTGTCGAAGCTGATGCCTCTAACTACAGCCAGCTAACTACAGCCGAATTCAATAAATCTGTACCTAGCAAACAACTAGCTCTCCCTCTTCTCGGGAGCCACTACCGGTGACCACCTCAGGCACAATAGCTTCGTCTAGCGCGCTGCTATGGGATGAACCCGCCAGCTGACCAACCTCGACCAACTCTCCCTCACGCAGCACCATCAAAGACGCACAGCTAGGACAGCTGTGAATGCGATGGGACTGACCAAAGGATGACTCTAAACTTTCGGCCACCACATCACCATGGGCTAGATAAAAATCAATCGCACGCTTAGCAATGGAAGACATCGCTTCACCCTCAACGGCAGAACGAATTTTCAATTGACGGTGCAGGTCAGGGGGTAAATATAACGTGACCTTAGTAGCTTTTTGCTCTTCCATAGCGCACTTCTAAATAGGGGTGACCCGGGTATGTAGATAACCTAAACGGGATCTCGGGCACCGTCAAGCCAGCATAATGCTTTGACGTCATTCTTGTAATATTGCTTTACAAACTGCAAGGTTCCGTAGGAAAGTTGTCTCCGATTGGATGTGAGCTGAGGGGATGTCTGGGCTGAGCGATCGCCCCGCCTAGGCCTCCGAAAATCCCCCGCCTCACTACCCTAGCTAGATCTGCGGAGCTTGGGGGCAGAGGTAAACTTATACGACGG
>JBBSKN010000107.1:0-12167 GCA_038256265.1 Phormidesmidales cyanobacterium | reverse complement strand
GGGCGTCTGGCCACTGTCTCGAGTTCTGCCTGTTCTGACGCGCTTAAGGTGATGGGCGCTGCGGTCAGTCTTGGCATGGGGAGTTCCCTCCTAAATCGTCCTCCTTAATAGTAGGGCTTTTTCTGCCAGCCGGTACTAGGCTACTGACCCGGATTGAGCTGCATCATTTGCCAGGTGATCAACGTGCCCACCGGGCTCCACAGCAGGTAGGGCAGCAACAAAAAAAATGCGGCCATGTCGACCTGCGCCACCGGCCAGGCCAGCAATAGCCCAAACACAAACCCTACTGCCCCGATCACCATTCCCACCCGCAAGCTCTGCAATTTGCACATCACCGGGGTGTAGCTGACAATCAGCAGCTCCAGCAAGACATACCCCGCCATAAACCACCAGCTCTGGGTTTGCCGCCAAACAATGTAGGCCGACCAGCCGCCGCAGATAAAGACCACCGTCCACACGACCGGAATGGCAAACTCAAAGGTGAGCCAGTCGGGGCGACGCTGCCGCTTAAACCATTTAATATCGCGCGAGCTGAGCAGACTGGAGGCAGAGGCGATCGCCACCCCCACTACCGCAATCACTAACCAGGCTGGAAACATTTTGTACCTCACAGAGCCTGATCAAACTAAACCAGATCAACGCCACCGCGACATCTGACCCACGACACAACTTAAAGAACGGGTGGACTGGGAATGCCAGCCTGTGGGCTTTGTCGATGCGCGTGATCGGGTAGGGGAGGAGTGGGCGATCCAGGAGTGATGGCTAAACCAACCGACTGTAGGTCAACGCTAGGGTGATGAGGGTTAGGGGCAGGCCAAAGCGCAGATGCTGCCAGAACGATAGGTGATAGCCTTCTGCTGCTGCGGCTTCGACCACAATCAGATTAGCGACAGACCCAAACAGGGTTAGATTGCCCGCTAACGTGGAGCCTGCGGCTAGCAATAGCCAGTCTTGAGTGGCATCGGGTGCAATACCCCCTTGCAGCAGCAGCACAGCCGGCACGTTAGAAATCAGGTTGGATAGGCCTGCGGTGATGCCCAGTAGTCGTAAGGGGTGAGTCAGCTGGGGGGTTACATGGGCAAGCAAATTGAAAGACTGCACAGAGCTGGTGAGAACAAATAAGCCCGAAAACATGATCAGCAGCGGCCAGTCTACCTGTTGCAACACTCGCTGAGGTTTGATGCGGCGGGTGATGAGCAGCGTGGCAGCGGCTAAAAAGGCCGACTCTGCGAGGGGTAGTCCGGCACCAAAGGCAATTAGCAAGAGGCCGGTTACCACTAGGGTTTTAATTAAAATTGGCTTGGGGTAGCGAATGGTTGGCAGGGTTGGGGGCAGGCAGACTTGATGCGATCGCACCTCTGGGTACAGCAACCACAGCAGCCCAATCTGCACCACTAACCCCACGACCGCTATGGGCATCAGGGCCTGGGCAAACGCTCCGTAGGAAATGCCTGAAAACGACCCCACAAGAATATTTTGGGGATTGCCGCTGAGGGTCGCTACCGAGCCAATGTTGGTGGCTCCAGCGATCGCCAGCAGATAGGGTATTGGATTGAGCTTCAGCGATCGCGTCAGTTGCAGAGTCAGGGGGGTACTCACCAGGGCCAAGGTATCGTTCAAAAAGAAGGCCGACAGTAGGCCAGTGCCCAAACTTAGCAGGGCTAACAGACCCAAGGGGCTGCGAATCAGGCGCAGCAAATACAGCAAAGCCAGCTTAAAAAAGCCTGCATAGGCAAGGTAGGCGTTGACCACCATCATGCTCAGCAGAAAGATGATGGTATTGGCATCAATTGCCTGCCAGGCCTGTTCTAAACTCAGCGTACCGAGGGCGACTAACAGCGCTACACCCACCAGGGCGATCGTGGCGCGGTTCATGCGTAGGCCTGGTATATAACCTAGCCCCAGGCCAAGGTAGCTAAGCCCCAATACGGCTATTTGCAGTCCTGTCAGTACATCGGCCATAGGAGTTGAGTCTGCCAAGTCAAGTACCAGTCCCCACAGTGACTAGATCAACAGTCGCAGGTTCAGCCTCAAAAAACTGTCCCTGGCAGAGGTCGGCGTAGCGTCCCTGCTGGGCCAGCAGCTTGCTATGGGTGCCCATTTCTACAATTTGACCTCGCTCTAGCACCACAATACAGTCAGCCGTCTGCACGGTAGACAGCCGGTGGGCAATGACCAGACAGGTGCGATCGCCGCCTGAGCCCGGCTCCCCATGTATCAGCCGATCCAGAGCTGCCTGAATCAACGCCTCCGATTCGGTATCGAGGGCTGAGGTAGCCTCATCCAAAAAGAGTCTCAAACAGGCGCTCACAGGCCGCCGCCGCCTTTTGCAAAGCGTGCATCAGCTTGCCAATTTTTTTGGCGGGCTGGTTTACCTGACCCAGGCAGGCCAAAACCGCCGTCACCTCGCCAATGGTCAGCCGCCCCCCATCACCTCCCAAGCGCCATAGACCAGCACAATCACGTGGCCCAGGTAGGTGTGGGGTGTCAGGTACATGGCGCGAAGTAAACTGCAAACCTTGTACCGTGAACTGCAAGCCCAATCAGCTCTCCCGGTCGGGAGAGCTGATTGGGCCGTATCCTCCTCAATACAAGCTCCTCAGGCAGAGCCGATGCCTAATCTGAGGTGAGAGCCTAGGCGATCTGGCCTTGCCCGGCGACTTAGTGAGCGGTTAGCTGACCCCGAATGGCTCCGTCAGGAAATTGGGGGTTGTGGACATTGATATAAAAATCGGCAGGATTGTTGAGAATCCGCTGGACAATGCCAGCCTCCTCCATGGGAAACTTCCCTTCTTCGCCTTCTGTCAAGCAGTCAGCCGCATTGCCGTCTTCTGGGCCAGCCAGAGCGGCTACCACAGGGCCATTCTCTCCCATAGCACCTTCATGAATGTGGGCCGCCATGCCACTCCCCACCGGCACTAGCTGAATGCTAGAGACTTCGAGGACATAGCAGAGAGTTGTATTATCACCGTCGATGCCAAATACGTAGGCGTGGCCGGTACCGGTAGAGTCGCCCACCATCTGGCTCATATCACCACTGCTAGGCACTTCGGCGCTGCCGTCCAGCGTGGTAGTCAGCACGGCATTGGTGTGGCCAGCGTTGGCGTCTTGAGGCGCTAGCAGACTAACTCCTAGGGCCAAGGCCCCAACGGTAGCGCTGAGAGCGTAAATTCGTCGATTTCTCATGGACTATATACTTCTTTGTTGAGCTAATGGTGAGCTGATATCGTCGTACAGATGCAGAATGGTGGAGCCAAACAGCAACGATATATCCGACGCATCTGCAAGTATTACGACTACCCCTTGGTATTGGATGGAACAAGTAGTCATCCTCGTTTCTGGGGGCCATCGTAGAGGAACTTGAGGTGGGCATCACTACGCAGCCGCCCAATGGAGTGGAAGCCAAGCTGCACCACCCCTGTCACCCATTTGTATTTGCTGTAGAAGCCATCGGCCACCACATAGCGAATCCCCGCTGGGAAGGAGGATATTTGAAAAGTATCAATTAGTACCCGTTTAGAGGAAAAGGCTTTCTACATATTAGGCTCAGAGGACTGTCGGTAGTCAGACTATGAGCTAGCTCATGAACAGGCTGGGCGGTATCCGTCACACTAAGGCCAAGTGGGTGAAGTAAATGCCCGTTTATTCAGAAGTAGTTTGTGATCAATAAACTGGCGAAAAATTGCCTGATTTTCTCATGCCATCCTAAGAATCAGTTCGGTTTAATTTGCCTGTTCTACTTCTGGTTCAGAGTGGGCAGTCTAAGCAGTAATGATGAACTTTCTCGATTTACTTCGAATAGGAAAACCGAGCTGGATTGATCGCAAACTTAACAATTTCTCTCTTGTTTCAAGAGGCGTTTAACCTATCATGACAAGTCCATCTCTGGGGGGTGGGGTAAAAGCCCGCTCTCGAATTCAGAACTTCAGTCTGCCGGTGTGGCTCATTCTCATCTGTGTAGTTTCCTTCAGCGTGCTGCTGGGGGCTGGGGCCGCCATTTCTAAATATGCGCCGCCTTACCCCGCGATCGTTGAGTCGCCTCAGCACGAGGTGGTTTTTACCGGCGCTGATATCGAAAACGGCCAGGTCACCTACCTGGGTCGGGGTGGTCAGCACGTGGGCAGCATTTGGGGCCACGGCAGCTATCTGGCCCCCGACTGGACGGCGGATGTGCTGCACCGCTGGGGTCTGGCCACCGCCGGAGTGCTATATGCCAACGACCCTAGCTTTAGCCAGGCCGATCTAGAGGCGCTCAGCGCCACCGAGCGAGCGATGCTGCAAGCCCAGGTAAGCGAGCAGTTTAAGCTCAACCGCTACGACGCCGATAGCGATACGTTGCTGCTGACCACCGCCCAAACCCAGGGACTTAAGCAGGTGTATGGCGACTACCGAGAGCTGCTGGCCCACGGGTCGCGGATTCACTCCATCCCCGATGGCTGGTTTAAGAGTGAGCAGGAGATTCGCGATGTCACCTCGTTCTTTACCTGGACGGCCTGGGCGGCCTCGGCCAATCGGCCCCAGGCACCCTTTTCCTACACCGCCAACTGGCCCCACGACGACCTGATTGGCAACCAGGCCCCAGGGCAGTTTTTGGTGTGGTCGATTGTGTCGGTGATGGTGCTGATTTTTGCGCTCGCCGCTTTTCTCTTCGTCTATCTCACTCTAGAAGAAGCGGATGAGGTGCAGGTCGTCGCCGATCGCCCCGCCATTCGTCTAGCGACCCCCAGCCAAAAGGTCACCAGTCTATTCTTTGGCGTGGCGATGGCGCTGTTTGGGGTGCAGATTTTGATGGGCATGGTCACCGCCCACTACGCGGTGGAGGGCGACAGCTTCTACGGCATTCCGCTACAGCAGTACCTGCCCTACGCGGCCTCCCGCACCTGGCACCTGCAGCTGGCCGTGTTTTGGATTGCCACCTGCTGGCTGGCGGCGGGCCTGTACTTTGCGCCGCGCTTTGGCAAGCAAGAACCGAAGGGGCAAGCCTGGGGCAATGGCGCTCTACTGGCGGCCCTCACCCTTGTGGTGGTCGGCTCGCTCGTCGGTTCCTGGGCCAGTGTGCAGGGCTTTCTGACGGGCGACAACAGCTTTCTCTTTGGCCACCAGGGCTACGAGTATGTCGAGCTGGGCCGTCTCTGGCAGCTTTTGCTGATTGGCGGCATGGTGTTCTGGCTGTGGCTGATGTTCCGCGCTCTGCGCCCGGCGCTCATGGCCGAGGGCAGTAAAACCGGGCTGAACCACTTTTTCTTCTACAGCGCCATCACAATTCCGCTGTTCTACGCCTCGGGGCTGATGTATACCAACCACACCCCGGTCAGCGTGGCCGAATATTGGCGCTGGTGGGTGGTGCACCTGTGGGTGGAGGGCTTCTTTGAGGTGTTTGCCACGGTCACCATCGCCTACCTGTGCAGCGAACTGGGCTTTTTGAAAAAGTCTTCGGCGCTGCGGGCTACCTACCTGACCACTGTTCTCTATCTGGGCAGCGGCGTGATTGGCACCCTGCACCACCTTTACTTTGCGGGCACGCCCTCCTTTATTGCCGCCATGGGGTCAGTGGCCTCGGCGCTGGAGGTGGTGCCCCTGACGCTGATCGGCTTTGAGGTAGTGAAGACCCTGCGGATGTCTGACCAGGCCCAAAACTTTTACCGCTGGCCGCTGCGCTTTTTTCTGGCCACCTGTTTTTGGAACCTGGTGGGGGCTGGGGTATTTGGCTTCTTGATCAACCCACCGATTGTCCTCTACTACTCCCAGGGCCTCAACACCACGCCCATCCACGCCCACAGCGCCCTGTTTGGGGTTTACGGCTGCCTGGCGATCGCCCTGATGCTGTTCTCTCTGCGGGAGATCGTGCCTGATCGCGCCTGGAGTGAGAAGCTGCTGCGGTTCTCATTCTGGAGCCTGAATGGGGGCCTGGTGATGATGATGGTCTTGGGCCTGATTCCCAACGGCTTTTACCAGCTGGTGCAGTCGGTCAACTACGGCACCTGGTACGCCCGCAGCGCCGAGGTGATTGGCTCCCCCTGGATGCAGTGGACGGTGTGGCTGCGAATCCCCGGTGATATTGTCTTCACTCTGGGTGCGATCGCCATCGTGCTGTTTACGGTACGGGCCATCTACGCCATCTTCCAGCAGCCCACCTTGGGCAAGCTGCCAGCGGTCAAACCAGCCGAAGAAGGGCTCTAACCCCAGATCCCAGGGTTCTCAAAGAACCCTGGGATCTACAAAAAACCGGGATCTCTCAAACAGTTTTTTATTTCAAAGGACAACCGATGACGACATTATTTGACCAACTGGGTGGCGCAGCGGCGGTTGATTTAACCGTCGATAAATTTTACGCGCGCGTCCTCCAGGATGACCGCATTAAGCACTTCTTCGCCGATGTGGACATGACCAAGCAGCGGGCACACCAAAAAGCATTCTTGACCTATGCCTTTGGCGGCACCGACAAGTACGATGGCCGCTACATGCGCGAAGCCCATCAAGAACTGGTTAAACACCAGGGGCTAAACAGTGAGCACTTCGATGCCGTGGCCGAAGACTTGATGATCACCCTGGAAGAATTGGGCATTTCAGAGGAATTGAGGGCTCAGGTGGCCGCGATCGCCGCCGCCCCGCAACACAAGCGCGATGTGTTGAATCAGTAAAAGGTATAGGGTGAATTTTGGGTGATCGCAGAGATGCGATCACCCTTTCTGTTGCACCATTCTGGGCGATCGCGGGTGCTGTACCATAGCCAGGGAGAGCGGCCCGGTAGAGGAAAAAACCCCAATGAACTGCGCGACGGTGGCCACCATTCAAGTCGGTCTTCCCCAAACCCTGGGCCGAGACGACGCCCCCGACCTGATGGATCGCCCCTGGACGACGGGCTTTTTTAAGCAGCCAGTAGCAGGGCCAATCTGGCTGGGCACCACCCACCTGGAGGGAGATGGCCAAGCCGACCTAAAAAACCACGGCGGGGTAGATAAGGCCGTGCTGGCCTACAGCGCCGCGCATTACGACTACTGGCGATCGCACCTCCCCATCCACGACCTGCCCCCCGGTGCCTTTGGCGAAAATTTCACCATCGTTGGCCAGACAGAATTTGAGGTCTGCGTCGGCGATGTCTATCAAATTGGGGGGGCCACAGTGCAGGTGTCTCAACCCCGCAAACCCTGCTGGAAGCTCTCCCGCCGCTGGCGCATTGCCGATCTCGCCCAGCAGGTGCTGGTCAACGGTCGTTCGGGCTGGTACTTTCGGGTGCTCCAGCCAGGGCAGGTGGCAGCGGGGCAGGCGGTCGAACTGTGCGATCGCCCCTTCCCCCAGTGGACCATCGCCCGCGCCCACCAGATCATGCACCATGACCTGAACGACAAAGCTGCTGCGGCTGAGTTAGCCCATTGCCCGCTGCTGTCTGATAACTGGCGAGAAAAACTGCGGCAGCGCGATTACCCTCTGTTGAGAACGATTGGCTCAGATTAGCGGAAGCATTTCATAAAAAACACTAATCCTTTTGGCGCTATGGCCACCAGTCAACCAGCGAATCAAAGTATAGACTTATAAATATCGTTCAAGGCAAAAGCATAGACTTCTGTCTTCTGTTCGACATCTTCTGTTCGATACCAATGCCGGGTTTGAGCGACCCGGCCGCTAATCTCCATTCACAGGTGAATTTCTGGCAGGTGTTTTCGTCACGGGCGGGCTTTGGCTCGCCACCGCTACGCACGACTGATCAGCATGGAGCAGACACCATGAACAAGTTTGACTCAACTCAACTACGAACTCGGTTTGACAACACCAGCGAAGGCTGGCTATTGCAGGTGTATGGCGGTGATCGCCGCCTGCTCTGCGTGCTCGATTCATCTCACGCCTGGACTTTTTTATGGGGCGGTGTGTTCGGCCTCCTACTGGCGGTGGGGTGGGTTAACCTCGCCAGTTACAGTCCACCCGCGACCTATGAACCGGCAACCATTCCCCCCGAAATGTGGGTTGATTAACCAATACCCATAGACCCTGGAACTGCCTTAGAACAACCAGGGGCGACAGATCGCGGATACGGTGATGGCCAACGACAGGTGGCATTGAGAAAACCCTAGCGTTGGCGCAACCTCTCCTTTGGAGAAGCGCGATTTGCATTAGACAGGAATATGCCAAAGGTCGCCAAGCAAAAGAAAAACCTATGAATTGGATTTGATATTGCGTTGCAAATCCAGGCTGGAGAGCAAAAAAATCTGTGTCTTTCAGGATAGACTCAAGCACATAGAGATTTGGGCCTCAATAGATAAAAGTCTATGGAAAGGGATGCAGAACACCGGCACCTTTCAGCCCTCGTCGGAGAGCGGCCCTCTCTAACCATCCTGTCGACAGGTATTTGCGTAACACCTGTGCTGTGGGGGTGAAGCGCTTCACCCTTACTTTCTTCAACTTTTTAAAGTTCACCAATCACAATAGTCACTCCTCTCACGAGGAGGCGAAAGGAGGTATTCGTGGATTTCTTTTCCGAGTTCTTAACAAATTTTGGGGCGCAGTTGCAGTCCCCGACCCTTGGATTTCTGATTGGCGGTATCATCATTGCCGCCCTCGGTAGCGAACTGCAAATTCCCGATGCGATCTATAAGTTCATCGTCTTCATGCTGCTGATCAAAGTCGGCCTGACCGGCGGCATGGCCATTCGCAATGCCAACCTGGCGGAGATGCTGCTGCCCGCGTTGTTCGCTGTAGTGACGGGGATCGTGATCGTGCTCATCGGGCGCTACACGTTTGCCAAATTGCCGGGCATCAGAGTCGTGGACGCCGTTGCGACCGGGGGCTTGTTCGGTGCTGTGAGTGGTTCTACCATGGTCGCCGGCATCACGGTACTAGAAGGGCAAGGCCTCGAATATGAGGCCTGGGCCGGCGCCCTCTACCCCTTCATGGATATCCCAGCGCTCGTGACGGCGATCGTCATAGCCAGCATCTATACCAACAAGCAGAAGCGCAACAAGTATCTCAAAAACGAGAAGTATCTCAAAAATGAGGAGTATATCGGCATGCAGCCGGTTGCCGCAGGCGGGATTCCCATTGACCAGCCGATTGCCGCAAGTGGGACTCCTATTGACCAACGCGGCGGTAATGCGGGCGGATATCCCGGCGAGTCGGGTGGTTCCGCAGGCGGGTATGCCAGCGGGCCGGGCGGTTCTGCAGGGGGGCGAGTCAAGATCTGGCCCATCGTGAAGGAAAGCATCCAGGGATCTGCCCTATCGGCACTGCTGCTTGGCCTTGCCCTAGGCATCCTAACCCGGCCAGAAAGTGTCTACGAGAGCTTCTACGATCCCCTCTTTCGCGGCCTGCTTTCGATCCTGATGCTGATCATGGGTATGGAGGCCTGGGCAAGAGCCAACGAGCTGCGCAAGGTGGCTCAGTGGTACGCCCTATATGCCTTTGTGGCCCCCTTTCTGCATGGGTTTATCGCCTTTGGTCTCGGCATGATTGCCCACTACGCAACAGGATTCAGCCCTGGCGGCGTCGCGCTCCTGGCCATCATTGCCGCCTCCAGTTCAGACATTTCAGGGCCGCCCACCCTGCGGGCGGGTATCCCGTCAGCCAATCCCTCGGCCTACATCGGCGCGTCTACAGCCATCGGCACGCCGGTTGCGATCGCATTGTGCATACCGCTCTTTGTCGGGCTCGCCCAGGCGATGACGGGTGGCTAATCCCAGACGGCTCTGGTCTGCCGGTGCTCCCCTGACCCGGCGACCAAACGGTTAAATGAATACATGTGTAAGGAGGTAATCACTATGTCAAAGCCAGCCAAAAAGCTCGTTATCATCACCGAGAAATTGCTGCTGAAAAAGGTCGCCCAGATCATAGACGAAGCCGGAGCTACCGGTTATACGGTATTGGAAACGGGCGGCAAAGGTAGTCGCAGCGTGCGCTCGTCGGGACAACCCAGCGTTTCCGACACTACCTCAAATATCAAGTTCGAGGTACTCACCGAAAATCAGGATATGGCCCTGAAGATTTCGGATCGGGTCGCAGCCGAGTTTTTCAACGACTATGCGGGCATCGCCTATATCTGTGACGCGGAGGTACTGTACGCGCATAGTTTCTGTGGGCCAGATGGCTGTTGAAGTTCGACGACGCAGACCCAAAAAGCCGGGGCATAACCCTGGCTTTTTAGCCAATTGGCGGTAAGCCCCGCGCTCTCCCGTTGGCGCAGCCTGCCCGCAGGGCTTAGGGGAGCGTCGGGATGAAAGCCAGGGCGATGGAGCGAAGCGGAGTCGCCAAGCTCCTATGCAACAGGCAATAAATCCTGCCATAATAGTTTTATCACAAACACAAGCTCGCGCTAAATGAAAGCCATCAAGATTAGAATCTACCCCGACGCAGCACAGCAAGAGGCTCTGGCTAAGAGCTTCGGTTGTGCTCGTTGGGTGTGGAACTACTCTCTGAACTTGATGACTGAAACCTACCGTGATACCGGGAAGGGGCTGTCTGCTTACACCGTCAAGAAGTTGCTGCCTGGACTCAAGCAAGAACACGAATGGCTAAAAGAGCCTTATTCTCAATGCCTCCAAAGTGCTGTCTTGCATCTGTCTCAGGCGTTTGTCAACTTCTTTGAGGGCCGCGCTAAGTACCCCAGGTTCAAGAGCAAGCACGGGCGGCAGTCAATCCAATACCCGCAAAACGTCAAGCTAGAAGGCGGCAAGTTGATATTGCCTAAGGTTGGCCGTGTCACCGCAAAGGTGCATCGCCCCATTGAAGGCAAGATAAAAACCGTCACCATCAGCATGAATCCTGATGGTAAATACTTTGCTGCACTGTGTCTTGATGACGGTTCCGAGAAACCCCTTGCCTCGGCAGATGGAAAGGCTGTTGGTATTGACCTAGGCTTAACCCATTTCGCCATCACCTCTGATGGTTCTAAGTTTGACAACCCTAGGCATATTGCCAAACATGAACGGAACCTGAAGCGGAAGCAGCGCAAGCTGTCTCGTAAGCAGAAAGGCTCAAATCGCAGAAGGAAGGCGCGA
Source organism: Phormidesmidales cyanobacterium (assembly GCA_038256265.1). Lineage (GTDB taxonomy): Bacteria > Cyanobacteriota > Cyanobacteriia > Phormidesmidales > Phormidesmidaceae > Nodosilinea. The sequence goes on along the minus strand of JBBSKN010000107.1, from coordinate 1,182 downwards.
AAGTTGGTGGCTAGAGTTCACCAAAAAATAGCCAACTCGCGCAATGACTTTTTGCACAAGCTTTCCCGAAAAATGGTGGACGAAAATCAAGTCATCATCGTGGAAAATTTAGCCGTACGAAACATGGTCAAGAATCACTGCCTAGCCAGATCAATCAGCGATGCTGGCTGGGGGCAGTTCTGCACCATGCTCAAGTACAAGGCTGAGCAGGAGGGAAGGGTTTACCAGGAGGTAGATCGCTTCTTCCCTAGCTCTCACCTGTGCCACGTCACCTTGTTGCCGCTTGAAAAGATGGGGCTAGGGGTAAGATCGCTCGACTGCCCTCATTGTGGGCAAAAGCATGACCGTGACGTGAATGCGGCCATTAATATCCGTAACGAAGGGTTACGGCTTTTGGCGTTGGGAACCAGCGCTTCTGCCCAGGGAGGCCGTGTAAGACCAAAGGGAGGCCGACGCAAGTCTACCCTCTCGGAGGCTGCTGCTAATGAACTGGGAAGCCCGCCCTCTACGCGAAGCGTGAGGGTCGGGTAGTTCACTAGCCGTTCAATCCCATAACTAAGCCTCAGTCCGGCGATGCAAGCCTCCCCCATTGGGAAGACACAGACTACGCCCGGCGGATGCGCCAGCATGATCACCTGTTTGCCCTACTGGCGATCGCAGCAGACCTGATCTTCCTCCAGGGCTATATGATTGTCCACTGCCCCCCCGCCTGGCCGAAATTTTTAACGTCTCTCCCCAAGAGATTGGCTTTATTGTGCCGGCGTACATGCTGTCCTACGCGGTGGCGGCACTGTTCTATAGCATTCTGTCAGATCGCTTTGGCCGCTGGCCGGTGATTCAGGTCTCAATGGTGTTGTTCATTGTCTGTACGGCCCTCACGGCCACCGCCCAAACCGCTGGCTAGATAAGCTTTTGGCGGTTGCTGACGGGGCTGGAAGCCAGCGGCGTCATTCCCCTCTGCAAATACGCAGCATTGTCACCGACCTGTCTAACCCCACTGGAGTTTAGACTAAGGCGATAGGAAAAAGCAGCCCGAGCAAGACTCGGGCTGCTTTTTAGCCGAAGCTGAGAAAGCACAACCAATCTCGGCAAAGGCCTATGACCTACGATAGCTTGTACGGATTTCGACAACGCGCCCATCAGTATCTGGGTCGGGCGCACGACGCGACCTTTGAGCTCGTC
>JBBSKN010000106.1:0-12249 GCA_038256265.1 Phormidesmidales cyanobacterium | reverse complement strand
GGCTGGCTGTACGAACACTACTTTCACGTTCAGACCGAGGGGTGGGAGCAGATCCCCCAGGGGCAGGTGATGCTGGTCGGCTCTCACAATGGTGGCCTGGGTGCGCCGGATATGTTCATGATGATCTATGACTGGGTGCGGCGCTTTGGCACTGAGCGAACAGTCTACGGGCTGATGCATCCTAAGGTTTGGCAGGCGTCGCCGCCTGCGGCCTGGCTGGCGGAGCGGGCGGGGGCGATCGCCGCCCACCCCAAAACAGCCCTAGCCGCCCTTGATCGCGGTGCCAGCATTTTGGTCTACCCCGGCGGGGCGCAGGATGTGTTTCGTCCGTTTTATCAGCGGGGGCAGATTCAGCTGGGCGATCGCAAGGGGTTTGTCAAAATTGCCCTCCAGCGCCACCTGCCCATCGTCCCGACGGTATCTTGGGGTGCCCATGAAACGTTGTTGGTGCTGACCGATATCTATCCCCTGGTAGAGCGCCTGCACGAGCTGGGCATGCCCTGGCTGCTGGGCATTGACCCAGAGGTGTTTCCTATCTACCTGGGGTTGCCCTGGGGCATTGCCTTTGGCCCGCTGCCCAATATCCCTTGGCCTCGGCCCATCGCCACGCGGGTTGGTGCGCCGATTTACTTTGAGCACTACGGGGCGGAAGCGGCGCGCGATCGCACCTATGTCGATGCCTGCTACGCGCAGGTGCATCGCCAAATGCAGCAAGACCTCGACCAGCTGATTGCCCAGCACTAAGCCGCATAGCTAAATAGCCCTGACCAAAAGGCTACGGCCTCTCTAACCCAAGTATGATTTGCCCCCAGCTCCCGATTCTGAGTCGTTAGACTGCTGAATAAAGTGAGAAGGAACCGAGTGTTGGCACGTCAACCCATTGATCTAGAGCTGAGGCCCAAGGCGATCGCCATCCACGCCCGCCTCTGTGCTGAGTATGGCTGCCCAATTCCCTATTTTCATACCCTCGATCCGCTGAGTGAGCTGATCTCGTCGCTGCTCTCCCACCGCACCAAAAACCGCGATTCGGGGCGGGCTTTTAAGCAGCTAGTCGCCCAGTTTCCCACCTGGGAGGCGGTGCGCGATGCGCCTACGGCGGTGGTGGAGACGGCGATCGCCCCCTGCACCTGGCCCGAACAAAAAGCGCCCCGCCTTCAGCAGGTGCTGCGGTTGATTGGCGAAAGAATTAGCGGCGAGGGGACCCTAGACTTCCTGAAAGATCTGCCTGTACCCGAGGCCCGCGCCTGGCTCGAAGCATTGCCCGGCGTCGGGCCAAAGACCAGTGCAGCGGTGCTGAGTTTTAGTCAGCTGCGCGGTCGCGCCCTGCCGGTGGATAGCCACCACCACCGGGTGGCCCAGCGACTGGCGCTGATTCCTAAAACGCTGGCGGTGGGGCCATCTCACCGGGTGTTGGAGGCCCTCTTGCCGGAGGAATGGGATGCCCAGCAGGTCTACGACCACCATGAGGTGATGATGCTGCACGGCCAGCGGTGCTGTTTTTACCAAAAACCCGCCTGCGATCGCTGTGCTGTCTTGAGCCTCTGCCCCTACGGGCAGGGGGTGTAGCGTCAGCGGCTATAGAGCTTTGTCAGGGCCAGCAGTCGATCCCTCAAGGCTTCGGTCAGCAACTCTGAGCTGCGGTAGCGCCAGCGCCAGTTGCCGTCGTTGTGGCTGGGGTCGTTCATGCGCGATCGCCCGTCTAGACCCAAAAGATCTTGCAGGGGCAAAATCGCCAGATCGGCCACCGAGGCCATGGCCTCGCGACTCAGCAGCCAGTTGATGTCTTCAATGGCCTCGGGTGAGCTGTAGCCAAAGTACTGGGCCAGAAATTGTTTCTCAGTGTCGCTAGCCTGCTGCCACCAGCCGATGGCCGTGTCGTTGTCGTGGGTACCCGGGTAGACAACGGTGTTTTGGGCGTAGTTGTGGGGCAGGTAGGCATTGCCGGGGTCATTGCCAAAGGCAAACATGAGGATGCGCATGCCGGGGAAGTCGAAGCGATCGCGCAGGGCTTCCACCTCCGGCGTAATGATGCCCAGGTCTTCGGCCAAGATCGGCAGCTCGCCCAGGGCCTCGCCAAGGGCTGTAAAGAATTTTTCACCGGGGGCTTCGATCCATTCGCCGTTGATCGCGGTTTCCTCCCCGGCGGGCACCTGCCAGTAGGCCTCGAAGCCGCGAAAGTGGTCAACCCGCACAATATCGACGTACTGCAACGTCACCTGAAAGCGCTTGATCCACCAGGCAAAATTGGTTTTTTCGGCTTTTTCCCAGTTATAGACCGGGTTGCCCCACAGCTGCCCCGTCTCGCTGAAATAGTCGGGCGGCACCCCGGCGATCAGGGCCGGCTCTAGGGTGTTGGGGTCGAGCTTAAACAGCTCTGGGTCGGCCCACACATCAGAGCTGTTATGGCACACATAGATAGAAATATCGCCAATGATCTTGATGTTTTTGTCGTTGGCGTACTGGCGCAGCTTTTGCCACTGCTCAAAAAACTTGAACTGCACAAACTGCTGATACTGAATCTGAGCTTTTAGCGCCTCTCGCTGAGCCTGCAAGGCGCTGGGTTCGCGGCGGGCGATCGCCCTGTCCCACAGATTCCAGCGGCTGCCGCCGTTGGCCTCTAGCAGCGCCATAAACAGCACGAAATCATTCAGCCAGGAGGCTTGTTCTTCACAGAACTGAGCAAAGTTGGCCTGCTGATTGGGCGATCGCGTGCTCAAGAAGCGATCATGGGCTAGCTGGAGAAAATGGGTTTTGTGGGCAATTACCGCTTCAAAATCGACCTTTTCAGGGTCAACATCGCTCAAAGGCGTCAATTCGTCTGCCTGCAGTAGCCCCTCTGCGGCCAGCTGATCTAGATCGATCAGCAGCGGGTTACCCGCAAAGGTGCTGAAATTCATGATGTAGGGCGAATGCTCATAGCCCGTGGGGCCAAGGGGCAACACCTGCCACAGCGTCTGCCCACTGCCCGCCAAAAAGTCGACAAACTGGTAGGCCGCCTGACCCAAATCGCCAATGCCAAAGCGGCTGGGTAGAGAGGTAGGATGCAGCAAAACGCCACTGGCACGTTGAAAACTCATTTAGATCTCTGGGTTAGACTTCTGGGTTTATATTTCTGAATTCAGGTCGGGTGACCGCAACTTAGCCATGCCATTGATAGAAGAAAGTGTTCATCGCCCACATCCCCCCTAGGGACAGATTAGGGGCACCTAGGGACTAATTAGACTAAAAGTCCAAGGCTCAGCGGCACCTGACTCTTACCTTAGAGCGATGGCAAAACAGCGCAAATCCGCTAGCGTGGAAACGTTATTTTGTGCGAAGGAAAAGGTAGATCTTGAAGAAAAATGATCCCCTGTGGTTTAAGGATGCCATCATCTATGAAGTGCCCGTGCGGGCCTTTGCCGACAGCAACAGCGATGGCATTGGCGACTTTCGCGGCCTGACCGGCAAGCTGGATTATCTTCAAGATCTGGGGGTGACGGCCATCTGGCTGCTGCCCTTTTTCCCGTCCCCCCTGCGCGACGACGGCTACGACATTGCCGACTATGTGAATGTCAACCCCATCTACGGCACCCTCGCCGACTTTAAAGAACTGCTGCATGAGGCTCACCAGCGCGGCATTCGGGTGATCATTGAGCTGATTGTCAACCACACCTCTGACCAGCACCCCTGGTTTCAGCGTGCGCGGCGTGCCCCCAAAGATAGCCCCGAGCGCGACTTTTACGTCTGGAGCGACACCTACGAGAAGTATCAAGAAGCGCGGATTATCTTTCAAGACTTTGAAACCTCAAACTGGACCTGGGATTCGGTGGCCAACGCCTACTTCTGGCACCGGTTTTATGGCCACCAGCCCGATCTCAACTACGACAACCCGGCCGTGCAGCAGGCCGTGTTTGACGTGATGGACTTTTGGCTAGAGATGGGGGTGGACGGGCTGCGGATGGATGCAGTGCCCTACCTCTACGAACGCGAGGGCACCAACTGCGAAAACCTGCCTGAAACCCACGCCTTTCTCAAGCGGCTGCGGCAGCATGTGGACGAAAACTTCTCCGATCGCATGCTGCTGGCCGAGGCCAACCAATGGCCCGAAGATGCGGCCGCCTACTACGGCGACGGCGACGAGTGCCACATGAACTTTCACTTTCCGCTGATGCCGCGCCTGTTTATGGCCCTGCGGATGGAAGACAGCTTTGCGATCGCCGACATTTTGCAGCAGACCCCGGCAATTCCTGACAACTGCCAGTGGGGCCTGTTTCTGCGCAACCACGACGAGCTAACGCTGGAGATGGTGACCGACGAAGACCGCGACTTTATGTATCGGGTCTATGCCCAAGACCCCGAAATGCGGGTGAATCTGGGCATTCGGCGACGGCTGGCCCCGCTGCTGGGCAACGATCGCCGTCAGATCGAGCTGCTCAACAGTCTGCTGCTGGCGCTGCCTGGTACCCCCGTGCTCTACTACGGCGACGAAATCGGCATGGGCGACAATGTGTATGTGGGCGATCGCAACGGCGTGCGCACCCCGATGCAGTGGAGCTTTGACCGCAACGCGGGCTTTAGCAATGCCAGCCCCCAGCGGCTGTTTTTGCCCCTGATTGTCGACGCCGAGTACCACTACGCCACGGTAAATGTCGAAGCCCAGCGGGGCAACCCCAACTCGCTGCTCAACGCCATGAAGCGCCTGATCACCATGCGCAAGCACTTTCGCGCCCTGGGCAGCGGTGATTTTCAAATTTTGCACCCCGACAATCGCAAGGTGCTGGCCTTTACCCGCACCTACGAAGACGAGCAGATCTTGGTGGTGGCCAACCTGTCTCGGTTTGTGCAGACCGTTGAGCTAGAGCTAACCGCCCTCAAGGGGACGGTGCCCGTGGAGGTGTTTGGCCGCACCGAGTTTCCGCCCATCGATGAGCTGCCCTATTTCTTGAGCATTGGCCCCTACGCCTTCTACTGGTTTGTGCTCAAACCCCAGGCGACACCGCTGCCAGCCGCTACCCCCCAGACCGAGCTGCCGGTGCTCACCGGGGCCTGGCAGGGGGCATTTGCCAACCTGCTATCGGCCCAGGCGCGCAATTTTACCGACAGTTTAGCGACCCTGCTGCCCCACTACCTATCGCGCCACCAGTGGTTTGGCGGCAGACACCGCACCGTACAGACGGCCCGCATTGTCGAGGCGATCGCCATCCCCTACGGCAGCCGCCATGCTCAGATGCTAGAGCTGCACGTCGACTACATTCAGGGCAGCCCCCAAATCTATGTGGTGTTTTTGGCAGTAGCCGAGGGTGAGCAGGCACTCCAGCTCTTGGCCGATGCCCCCCAGTCGGTGTTGGCTCGGCTGAAGCAGACCGCCAGCGACGAGGGGGCGGTGCTGTTTGATGCGATCACCGACAAGGCATTCTTAACCGCCCTGCTCGACAGCATGGCCCAAAACCAGGCTTACGACAATGCCGCCGGTAAGCTGGTGGCCACCACCACGCCGCTATTTGACCAGATCAGCCGGGGAGAAGGTGCTAAAGATGAACCCCGTGGTGACAGCCTACCCTTTGAGCCATCACCGATCAAGGGCCTGCACAATAACACCTCCATTGCCTACGCCCAGACCGGTGGCGTCGCTGCCCAAAACCGCCTAATCCTCAAGCTGTTTCAAAAAGTAGAACAGGGGCAGCACCCCGATCTAGAGGTGCGACGCTTTCTGGATCGCCACCAGCGCTTTACTCACATTCCCTCAATCGCAGGTGCGCTGACCTACCAGCGGCCTTCGGCAGAGCCGATCACCATTGGCCTGCTGCAAGAGTTCATCCCCGACACCCGCAGCGGCTGGGACTACACCATCGACCACCTGCGCGACTTCTTCGATCTGGTGGTGATGGATCAGTCCGATATCGCCGAAGCGCCCCTGCCCGTCGGTTCACTGCTAGAGCCAGAGCCTGCCGCTTCTACCGACCCGACCTCCGACGAGGTCTTTTTCCCGTTGCCCTACTGCCCGATCCCCTCGGTAGATTCTCAAATTCCGGCCTGTAAGTCGATCAACAGTTATCTAGCCAATATCCAGCTCTTGGGCCAGCGCACCGCCGAGCTGCACATTGCCCTGGCTGTCGATGCCGACACCCCTGCTTTTTCCCCAGAGCCATTTACCTCGCTCTACCAGCGATCAATCTACCAGCACAGCCGCAACCTGACCGGGCAGGTATTTCTGCTGCTAAAGAATCGTTTGCCCGCCCTGCCCCCTGAAACCCAAGCCCTCGCCACCGCCGTCTTAGACCAGCACGACGCCTGCCTAGAACGGTTTCAGCTGGTCTTAAATCAAAAAATTACGGCGCTGAGAATTCGCTGCCATGGCGACTATCACCTGAGTCAGGTGCTCTACACGGGCAAAGACTTCTTTGTGATCGACTTTGAAGGCGACCCAGCCCGCAGCCTCAACGAGCGCCGCATGAAGCGATCGCCCCTGCGCGACGTGGCGGGGATGCTGCAATCGTTTTTCTACGCCGTCAACGTCGCCCTCGACAACGAAATTCAAAGCGGCATGAGCCAGCTCGACCACCGCCAGCAAATGCAGCAGTGGGCAGAGTTTTGGTATCGCTGGGTCAGCACCACCTTTACCAAGGCCTATCTCGCGACGGCGACTCGCGACGGCTTTTTGCCCCAGACTCAGCAGGAGCTAGAAGTGCTGCTCAACAACTACTTGATCGAGCGGGCCATTCACAGCCTCGGGCGCGAGTTGACCCATCAAACCATCCGCATCCATATTCCCCTGCGGCGCATTCTGCATGTTTTGGCAGTCGACTTCGATGAATAATTTGCACCCCCCGAATCTGTCAGGAGGCAAACAGCCCCCTCGACCCGACCAAAGTTTTGGTCGTCGGTCAGAGCGCGGTACAGCTTGGGGTCAAAGCCCTCGCGGCCAGATTGGCCAGGCTAGGGCTGTAGGGGGTGCGATCGTACAACAGGTCATACTGCAAGACCAGGGCATTGCTCAGTTCTCCAGTGCGAATGTTGAGAAAGTGCAGGCTGCGACCATCGGGGTCAGCCTGGCTGGTGATCGCCACCACCAGGGTAGTGCCCTCGGGACTAAGGGTGCTCAGCACCTCGAGCTGCTGCACCCCCAGCAGAGCCTCTAGCCGAGCCTGCTCTTAGTCAGACAGGAGGGCCTAAGTCTAGCCCATCCAACCCCACTGAAATAATCTCACCAACGCCAGGAGCGGCCTTGGGCAGGGCCGCTCCTGTGCTCAAAAGACCAAGGCTAAGCGATTTTCCCAGCAGTTGGTAGCCCATGCTAAGCGAGTACATGGCACCCCGTCATCTAAATCCAGCATCAGAGGTTTGCCTATGGGAAAACTCCACTTCTAGACTTGGCATAACCCAGCCTCCCGACCCGCATCCGGCAAGCTACCGTGAAAGCAGTCCATCCTACCGTCCATAACCCCAGGCCGTGACCCAGGAATTTCAACTTTCGATTACCCCCGTGGGGCCAGACACCTATCTGCTGCGCACCGAAGCCGTAGCCACCGGGGTACCCCTGGCTGAGGCCCAGGTCACCTGGCCCCTAGAGACCTGGCTGGCCCAGGCCCAGGCTCTGTTTCAAGACCCCTTGGCCGCCCTTCTGACTAGCCCCAGCGACTCCCAGGGCCTCGATCAGGGCATAGCTCAGGATGTTGATCTCATCCAGCTCGAAAGCCCCTGGACCCAGCTCGGCCAGGCCCTCTACCAGGGCCTCTTTCAGGGGCGCATTCGCGACAGCTGGGTGGCCGCCCAGGGCGTGGCCCAAAACCGACGGCAGCCCCTGCGCTTGCGCCTGGGGTTTAAAGATAGCCGCGTCCAGCGTTTGCCCTGGGAATTGCTCTACGGCGACGATCGCCCCCTGGCCACCGGGCTTGACGTCACCCTCTGCCGCTACTACCAGATCCAGACGGTGAGCGAGCCAGCCGCCATCGCTCCCCTAGCCGTCGCCAGCATGCCCCTGCGGGTGCTGGTGGTGATCGCAGCCCCCAGTGACCAAGAGCGCCTGGCCCTGCGTCAGGAGGTGCAGAGCCTGATGGCTAACCTCCAGGCCGCTGGCTCTGGCCATCTAGCCCTAGAGCTGACCCTGCTAGAGCAGCCCGGACGGCCTGAGCTGGTGCAGGCCCTAGAGCAGGGCAACTTTCAGATTTTTCACTACGCGGGCCACAGTGATGCCGGCGAAACCGGCGGCGACCTGTTTTTGGTCAACCGTCAGACTGGCCTCACCGAAAGACTTAGCGGTGAAGACCTGGCTGGGTTGTTGGTCAACAATGGCATTCGTCTAGCCGTGTTTAACTCCTGTCGAGGAGCCTACACTCCCCAGGATGATCATCAGGCGGGCTGGCGCGATCAAAATTTGGTGCAGGCTCTAGTCAACCGAGGCGTGCCGGGGGTGATCGCCATGGCCGAGCGCATTCCCGACGATGTCGCCCTCACCTTTACGCAACTGCTCTACCGCAACCTGCACCAGGGGCACCCCATTGACCTCTGCCTCAGCCGGGTGCGCCAGGGGCTGATGTCGGCCTACGGCTCAGACCAGCCCTTTTGGGTATTGCCGCTACTCTATCTGCGGCCCGACTTTGACGGCTGTCTGTACCGGAGCGATGGGCAAAAATTGGCTCTAGAGGGCGATCGCCCCGCCCTTAGACATCTCACCCATCTCAACGGTGCCGACGACCTAGAGAATGCCGCTCTCAGCGAAGCCGCCTTGATGCTGCCCGACTACAGCACTGACCCCGACATCTCGGGCCTAGCTGCCGAAATGCTCACTCGCCAGGCCGCTGAACTCCCCGACGGTGCGCCCCTCTACGACTGGCTGCAAGAACCAGAGCTTGACCAGCCAGAGGCCGATGCCCCAGGCCCTACGGTGGCCGATCTGGTGCAGCAGCTCTCCCAGCCATCACCCCGCAGCCACGGGCAACCCCTAGCCGCCGACCCCACCGAGAACCTCCTGCCCCAGCCAGAGCTACCCCATCCCACGATGCCCGGGCTGCCCGACCCGCCTGCCGATTTTGTCGACCCAACCCCCGCTCCAGCCCAACCCTTCAAGCCTCAGCAGCTCTGGCCTAGCTGGTCGGTGCCCGCCCATATTCTGGTGTGGGGCAGTTTGGGCTTGGCGGGCCTGGGGGCAGTGCTGGGGTTAGTATTGCTCATCTTGCCAGCGACTAACCGCTCGACGCCAGCCGACCTGCCCAGCGCGACCGAAACCCCGATCTCTGGCAGCGCTGGGTCAACCCAGCCCAGCACCGTTCTCCTCTCCAGCGCCATCAACGCGATCGCCCTCGACCGCACCGCCACCGCCAGAACCCTTATCGAGCAGCTGCTCGACCGCAACGCCCTGACCGCCGCCGCCTCGGCTCTGAGCACCCTGGCTGCACCCCAGAAGCAAGACCCAGACATGGCCTACGTGCTCGGTCGCCTGGCCTGGCAGCAAATAGTCACCGACCCCACCGTTGGCACCACCCCCAGTGACTCCCTGCGCGCCTGGATTGATGCCACCCAGGGCAACCCCGACCTAGTTGAGTCCTGGGTAGGGCTGGGGTTTGCCCACTATGCTTTGGGCGACTACGGCGAGGCCATTCGGGTCTGGGAACGGGCGATCGCCATTGACCAGGGCCAGCGCCGCGATATCAACCCCAGTGTCCCCCAGACAGCCAACCCAATCATCGTCCATGCCTACGCCGGGTTGGCCATGGCCTACCAGCAAGAAGCCAACATCACCATCGTGCCCGAAGAGCGCGTCCCCTTTGAGCAGCAGGCTCAGAGCTACTACCGCCAAACCCTCGACCTTGACCCCGCGATGGTTGACCCCAATACCCTGGGCCTCCACTGGCTGTGGTTACCCACCCTCAACAGCGACTGGCAAACTACCCTACGGCAGCTAGCCCTAAGCGACGGCACCCCCACAATTGAGGGCAACTAGTCACGTCCCTAGCCCAGGGCCATGCCTCAAACCCGAGTGGTAGCATGGGAGAACTATTGAAATGCACCCATGCCCAGCATCCTAGCGATTCTCGCTCACCCCACCCAGGTCGATCACATGCTCACCTGGCTCTCAAAACACCAGCGGGTCTTGACCCACTTTCAAATTATGGCTCCGGCAGAAATGGCCCAGGGCATTGAGCAGGGTAGAGATCTCGCTCAAATCGATCTGATTGCCCTGCGGGACTCCAATTCGGGGGGCGACATAGAGCTAGCCGCTCGCATTCTCGCCGGGGATGTGGCAGGGGTGCTCTTTTTTACTGAGCCAGAGGCGATCGCCACCGCCCTTCCCAGTTTTCCCCTGGTGCTGCGAGCCTGCCAAATTCAGGGCCTTCCCATTGCCCTCAACGACATATCCGCAACGCTGCTGCTGCGGGGCATTGCCGAAAGTCAGATCGCCTACCTGATCTTTAACCCGGTGTCGGGCCAGGGCAATCCCAATACCGACCTCGCCTTGATCAAAGAAGTGCTAGAGCCGCAGATCCTGGTCAACGTGATCATGACCGACCCCGACCTCGACCCCGCCGACCAAGCCCGCGAAATCATCGAGCACATTCACTCTAAAAACGAGAATGATATGGGTCGCAGCTTGATCATCGCCTCTGGCGGCGATGGCACCGTGTCGGCGGTGGCCGGGGCCACTATGAATACCGGCATTCCCCTGGGAGTTATTCCTCGGGGCACCGCCAACGCCTTTTCAGTGGGGCTAGGCATCCCCACCAACCTGCGGGGCGCCTGCGAAACCATCTTGGCGGGCAACACCCATATCATCGACGCCGCCTGCTGCAACGATGTCCCGATGATTTTGCTGGCTGGGGTAGGGTTTGAGGCCGGCATGGTCGACGGAGCTAGCCGCCAGCTCAAAAATGACCTGGGCAACCTGGCCTACGTGCTCTCGGGAGTGCGTCAGCTCGCCGCCGCCGAACCCTTTGAAGCCACCCTAGAAATTGACGGCGAAGTCTCCACCGTCACCACTAATGCCATCACGGTGGCCAACGTGGCCCCGTCTACCTCAGTACTGGCCCAGGGACTGGGGGAGGTGATTCCCGACGACGGGCTGCTTGAGGTGACTATTTCTACCAGCACCACTCGGCTTCAGGGCATCAATGCCATGGCCTCGCTGATGGCCGCCGCCGCCTGGGGCAACCCCACCCAGCGAGATGACATCACCTGCCTCCGCACCAACCGCATCAAAGTCACCACTGACCCGCCGCAAAAGCTAGTAATCGACGGCGAGATTCTAGAGGCCAACCCCGTGGAGTTTAAGTGTCTGCCCCAGGCGCTGACGGTGTTTGCGCCGCTCAAAACGCTCTAATACCAAATCTGAACCGTGCATATGGGCGTTGACACAGCTTAGCTGTAAGCTTCATAACATTGGCTCAGAGGAACGGGGGGACCTAAACAGGATTTACCAGAGAAGTATTTCATCAACAGCAATCCTCACCTAGAGTAGACCGTCAACTAGAGCTGATGATGCTGTTCCGGTCGATATTCTCTCAGCCAGCAGCGCTCTAGGTAGCGCACCTGGTGCTTGTACCAAAACCGCCAGGGGTTGATTACGGTTTTGTAGCCGCGACAAAAAACAGGTTGGTAAAGATAAGACAGAATAGGAAACCGCATCGTTTTAAATAGGTTGATAAATTGCGACAACGCCTCTATGGCGCGCGCTCAATAGCTTACGTTCAGGGCAACACAGCCTGCGACTGGGGCTGATATTCTCAGTATAGGCAGATGAAAAAAGAGACCCAACACTGGGCCTCTCAGTTGGAAAGATATTTAATAATCGAACACAGAATTTATAGTCTGCTCCAGGGATCTCAGCCCGTCGACCGTTGCATCCAAACTGTGGCTGGAGAGAATCTGGTTGACGATCAACCAACTGGCTTCGAACATTTAAATGCAATCAGCCGCAACTCAAGTTGCGGCTGATTTGTAATGGAGCTGACGGGAGTCGAACCCGTGTCCGCTTTGAGTATTAACACACCATTCATTCACAGGCTTAGTCCCTCTAACCCTAGGGACAGGAACCGCCACTTATCCCGGACGGCGGGATTCTCTGGCTAAGTCTTAGTTAATGAATCCACCAGAGGAGATTCATTAAAGCATCCGTTGGGGTTTTGTCCATAGCTCTTAACGGAGTCAAACTATAGACGCTCACTAAACGAGGTTTAGTTAGGCAGCAACAGGTGCAGCTTTACGAGCAAAGGGTACGATGTTGTTCGCATTTACGTTTGTTTTGAGCCTTGATTTACGAGAGTGGACTCACTCTCG
>JBBSKN010000105.1:0-12386 GCA_038256265.1 Phormidesmidales cyanobacterium | reverse complement strand
TCTTTGACCATCCGTTTCCTGACCTCTTTGAGTCTGTCTTGAGTACTTTTACAGAGTTACCTATGCCTAGACGGGCTACTTCGTCACAACAGCCCCATCCCTGGTACGGACAACCTGTCCCGGCTTAAGTTGATACCCCTCGATTTAATCTATCTGGCTTAATTGAGAGAGGATATCCCTGCGGCTATCCTCTCTTTTTTATGGAACTCACGACTCCGGCTCTGCTTTTCCCAGCGATCTCTTTGCTGCTGCTGGCCTATACCAGTCGGTTTTTGGTGCTGGCCCCACTGATTCGCCAACTCCTGTTAGTGGGGTCTCTGCTGACCTCGCTCTCCGAGATTGCCATTAGCACCCGGGTGATCGAGGCCGAACTGGCCGACATCAATGCCCAATGCCGCCGTTCTAATGGCTAAAGCCTACTGAGACATCAGCGTAAGAGTTTGGTTAGGCTCGACCAGTACCACCCGCTGGGCGGTTGTGTTGCCAATGATGGCCCCAGCGGCAGCGCCACCCAGCACACCTCCGACGGAGACCCGACCCCGCAGAATGCCGTCTACAGCCGCTCCGCCCGCCGCGCCGATGCCAGCATCCCGTAGAATGGCGCCAGTGGTCGTTTCTCTAGGATCTTTAACATCGCGCAGCAGTTCTGAGGTAGCGTTGACGGCGTAAACCTGATTGCCCACTTCTACGGCGGTGGCCACGTAGCGCAGGCCACTCTCGGCTGGCTCAAACCGCCCCCGAATGATCGCACCGGCGGGAATGCTGCGCCCGTTAAGGTTGGTGGCGGCTCCCACTTGAAGGGTCTGCTCTACGGTGGCATCGGTGGTGAGGTACAGGGTTTCGCGGTTGGGGGCGATCGCCTGAATTGGGGACGACACGAAGAGCTGTGCCTGGGCTACAGAAGCCAGCGCTAGGCCAGCCGCAGGCGTGAGGGTGAGGGCCAAAGCGGCTAGGGGAGTTACTTTCATCACGACCTCCAGGGGGTTTGCAGTACGTCGGTCGAGGGAGCGGCGTAGAGCTGGGTGGTAGGGTAGAAGAGAAGCCCAATCCTGCCGCCAATGTGATGCGCTGGCGTTGCGTCTCAGATTGCACCCTAGCCCGCTGGCATTACGCCTCAGTTTAAAGTCCGCCGACTAGATACGAGGACGGGCTGAGTATTTGAATGTTCCTGTTTGTATCGAGCGCTACTATGCAATCTACCGCTGAGTATACCTGCGCCTTTTGTGGCGAGACCAGCACCACGTTTATCGATATCTCAGCGGGGCTGACCCAGACCTACATCGAAGACTGCCAGGTGTGCTGTCGCCCCAACCAGCTCTATATCACTATTGACGACATTTCCCTCGACATTGAGATTGTCACCGACTATCTGGAATAGTCTGGCGGGGCCGAGAAATGCCCCGGCTCAGCAACAGGCCTTCGATCTGCTGCAACAATTCAAAGTCGGCTTCTGGCAGGGTTTTACTATTCTCTAGGGCTAGGTCGGCCTGCAAAAAATCAAACGCCCCCAAAAATTGTTCTGGAGTAGCGACAACGGGAGCTTCTAGGTGAGCCGGAACAATGCGCTCAAATTGCCAGGTCGCAACAGCCTTGGCCCAGGCTAAGACCTCCTCTGGCCCTCGATTAAAGATCAGGGTCTTGAGAATGGGGGCCACCTGGAGCTGCCCGCCATTGTGCAGCGCCGCAAAGGACTGGGGCCAGTCGGGCCGCCAGCGAAAGGGGTAGAGGCCAAAGTAGTGCTGGCGCGATCGCACCGGTGCCTGCTTTGCCTCTTGCCACATTTCCCCCGTCGTAGCCACCTCCAGAGTGCTGGGGCAAAAGTAGAAGGCAAATAGAGCAATGCGCTGCCAGCCCTTGCGGCGGTTGGCAGGGGTGTCGGTGATCGCATCGACGGCGGTATCTCTGGCGTGAAACAGCAGCGGAAATGGGTCGATCTGCAAAATCGCAGGCGGCTCCGCCGGAATCGCCACGATCGCATCGGTGACCAGCAGCGTGCGGCTGGCCCGGTGAAAACAGGCGGTTTCGCCAAACGGCCCCAGCCCCAGGTCAATGGGTGGCAGCAGAGCATAGTCAACCTGGTCGAAAAAGGGAGCCTGGGCGCTGTCGGCGGGGAGGATATGGGTGCGATCTCGCGGCAGCCCCAGCCAAGGCAGCGGCAGATTAAGCGGAAAGCTCCACTGGTTTGGCGTCACATACACCTGAGCTTGGGGAAAGCGGCGGGAAAAGGGGCCGACAAATACCTTGTGCTCAATGCCCGTCACGGTAGACATGACAATGTATTTCACCGGGCCGTGGCGGTCTTCTAGCTCCCGCACTAGGGCGATGCATTCAACGGTGGGGGCCACCGGGGAATACACCAGCAGCCCTGTCGGCTCTAGCTTCACCACCGTCATGCGAATGGGCACCACCACGTAGAAAATGCCCTGGAACTGATCAAAGGTCCAAACCTGGTCTTTGACCACCTCCACCCGCTGGGTGGGCCGCTGGCCGTAGGGGTAGAGGGGCACCAGAGGCCAAAAGGGCCAGGCCTGGTCGCGGCGACGCAGTGAGGGGGCAGAGGTGACGGTTGACATAGGGGCTCGGCGGCAATCCCTGAGGATAAATCAATAGTAGTCATAGCCTACTAAAGAACAGCGGTTCAGGGGAATCGCCGCCAATTCTCAGGGAGCTATCAGCCTGACCCAGGGCAGATACGTTAAGTTGAATAAAGCAAGAATTCTAGCGATGATTAACGCCCACCCCATCGCCCGCTTTACCCATACCCACCGATTGTTTGACTCCGTCATGAAGCGACGCAAGCTGTTAGAAGCCGGGACTGCCGTTGTCGGCACCGCCTGGCTGATCAACACCATAAAATCTGAAACTCTTTCTACCGCCCTCTCTACCAAACTAGACCCTATGTCCACCACCAACGAGCAATTTACCGTTACCAAAACCGAAGCCGACTGGCGCGAGCAGCTTACCCCCGAGCAATTTCACGTGCTGCGCAAGCACGGCACTGAGCGAGCCGGTTCTAGCCCCCTCGACAAGGTCTACGAACCCGGCACCTACAACTGCTCGGGCTGCGGCACCCCCCTCTTTACTTCCGGCACCAAATTCGACAGCGGCACCGGCTGGCCCAGCTTCTACGCGCCCATCGAGGGGGCCATTGCCACCACCACTGATCGCTCCTTCTTTATGACTCGGGTTGAAGTGCACTGCGGCACCTGCGGCGGACACCTGGGCCACGTCTTCCCTGACGGCCCCGCCCCCACCGGCCAGCGCTACTGCATGAACGGCGTTTCCCTAGAGTTTGTGCCTGAGCAGGCTTAGATAGTTTTAGTTTCCTGGGGCCATCTCCGCCCCGGCCATGGCTTCGAGCCATAGCCGGGGATTGTTATTAAATTGCCAGCCCGTTTTAGGTATCCTGTTGCCATACTTGAGTACGCTGTGCAAGCTTTGCGTTTGATTATTTCAGACAACTCTCGTAGCATGGCGAAGATTACCACACGGTCTTTATGAACATTCTTCTGGTCTATCCACGTTTTCCGAAAAGCTTTTGGTCTTTTGATAAAACTCTGGAGCTGGTTGGTCTGAAGGCGCAGCTTCCCCCCCTGGGGTTAGTGACCGTAGCGGCGATCTTGCCCCAAACCTGGAACTACAAACTGGTAGACCGCAATGTGCGCGAAGTGCGCGACGACGAGTGGCGCTGGGCCGATATCGTCATCATCTCGGCCATGATCGTCCACCGGGAAGACTTTTATGACGCGGTGCAAACTGCCAAACGCTACGGCAAGCTGGTGGCGGTGGGTGGCCCCTACCCCACTTCCATGCCGCACGAATCTGAAGAGGCCGGGGCCGACTTCTTGATTCTTGACGAAGGCGAAATTACCCTGCCCATGTTTGTGGAGGCGGTGGAACGGGGCGACCAGCGCGGCACCTTCCGCTCTGGCGGTGAAAAGCCCGCCGTCACCGATACCCCCGTACCCCGCTACGACCTGCTAGAGATGGACGCCTACGCCGAGATGTCGGTGCAGTTTTCTCGCGGCTGCCCCTTCCAGTGCGAGTTTTGCGACATTATCGTGCTCTACGGCCGCAAGCCCCGCACCAAAGACCCTGACCAGCTGCTGGCCGAGCTGCAATGCCTCTACGATCTGGGCTGGCGACGCAGCATTTTCATGGTTGACGACAACTTCATTGGCAACAAGCGCAACGTCAAGCTGCTGCTCCAGGCCATGAAACCCTGGATGGAGGAGCGCAACTATCCCTTCTCCTTTGCCACCGAGGCCTCGGTAGACCTGGCTCAAGACCCTGAGCTGATGCAGATGATGGTCGACTGCAACTTCGGCACCGTCTTTTTGGGTATTGAAACCCCCGACGACGAAAGCCTGAACATGACCAAAAAGTTCCAGAACATGCGCGACCCCCTGTCGGAGTCGGTGATTTCCATCGCCCAGGCGGGGCTGCGGGTAATGGCCGGACTGATCGTTGGCTTCGACGGCGAAAAGTCTGGGGCTGGCCAGCGCATCTATGACTTTGCCGAACAGACCGCCATTCCTACCGCTCTGGTGAGCATGCTGCAAGCGCTGCCCGACACCGCCCTGTGGCACCGCTTAGAAAAAGAAGGCCGCCTGCTGGGCAAGAGCGCCGACATCAACCAGACCACCCTGATGAACTTTGTGCCTACCCGGCCCATCGAAGAGATCACCGAAGAGTACATCCAGGTGTTTTGGGATCTCTACGACCCGCTGACGGTGCTCAACCGCACCTATCGCCACTTTTTAATGCTGGGCGAGGCCCAGAAGCGCAACTACAAAAACCGCACTACCTCGGCGGGGGCACCGGATATTAACTGGATTACGATCCGTGCCTTTCTCATCATCCTGTGGCGCCAGGGCGTGGTGCGCAAGACTCGGCTGCGGTTCTGGCTCAACCTGGCCTCCATGCTTTGGCGTTACCCGGCGGTGACTGCCAACTACCTGTCGGTGTGCGCCCAGGCTGAGCACTTCATCGACTTCCGCCAGATTGTGCGGCAAAACATCGAAGAGCAGCTGGCAACTTACCTAGAGACTAAAAAAGCCACCGATCAGGCCACAGCCACCACCGAATCCGTAGCGGTACCCGTGAGCTAGGTTGAGCTTTCCACCGGGCAAACCATGACACGATGGCCGAGGAACTCCAGGTTCCCCGGCCATCGTTTTAAGCCGGTCGCTGTCGAGGAATGTCGCTAGCTCAAGTTTGGATTAGATCCCTCAGCCGTGTAAACCCCGATTCATAGACAGATACCCTGTAGGGGCGTAGCATGCTAGGCCCCTACGGGGTATCTGATCTTTAGCGATCGCCCCGATCCCCCGGCACTGCATCCGGCAGGCACGCTCGACGCCACTGCTGGTAGGCGCGCTGATAGTCGGCCCAGGCTCTCAGCTGGCCATCGGGGCCTTCGTAACGGTGCTTAAACTGCTCCCAGCAAACTTTTTCTTCCATGGGGGCCTCGCAGCCGATTCAGAAAAAATTTGAAAAGCCTAATTTTTGGGATCCTAAATTGATGATGCCAGAGCCACCGCTGTTACAGCGAATTCTGCAACACAACTTGAGCTTTTAGGGATGGATTTAGCGAGAGCTGGTCAGACGACGGAGCGATCGCCGTCCCAGATGTAGCGCCAAATCTGGCAAAAAGTTGTTTCCCAGACACTACACCTGAGAATAATCCGTTATGATGATCGACCATTGGGGCGATCCGCTGCACCTGGATCAAGGTTTTGTCGATTCATGCGGTTTCCTCGCCCCCGGTCTGGGTGATAACGCACCGATCTACGTCCTCTCTCGCTAGCAAAAGGCTGATCCCATGGTTCAAGAACTTCCCCATACCCGGCAGCAGGGGCCATTCCCTGAGGCAGCTCCGGCGGCGTTTCCCGTGTTTTACCGCACCTACAGCCGCCGGGGCGAGGTGGTGGAGGGGCAGCGCGAAACTTGGGAGCAGGTGTGCAATCGCACCCTAGCTGGTCTAGTCGAACTGGGCAACCTCACCGACGAAGAGGCCGCTCTACTGGGCCGCATGCAGCGCCAGGTCAAAGCCCTACCCTCGGGTCGCTGGCTGTGGGTGGGCGGCACCGCCTGGAGCAAACAGCCTGAAAACTTCTCCGGAGCCTACAACTGCACCAGCACCGATGTAGTTGACTGGCGCGCCTTCGGCCTAATGATGGATCTGGCCATGATGGGCTGCGGCACCGGGGCCATTCTTGAACCCAAATACATCAGCCAAATCCCTGCTATTCGCAACTGCATCACCGTCACCATGGCGGGCGATATTGGCGAAACTCCCGTGGCTGAGCGGCAAGAGGTCACCGAGGTCACCGCCGACGGCAATCAGGTCACCATCCGCGTCGGCGACAGCCGCCAGGGCTGGGTCAAATCCTACGAAACCCTGCTAGAGCTATCCACCGACGAGCGTTTCACCGGGGATGTGAATGTCACCATCGATCTGCGCGACGTGCGCCCCGCTGGCGAGAAGCTCAAGGGCTTTGGCGGCGTCGCCAACCCCGTGCGCCTGTCGCTGCTCTATGATCGCTGCGCCACCATTCTCAACAAAGCCCTGGGTCGTCAGCTCAACTCGGTCGAGTGCTGCCTGCTGATCGACGAAGCCGCCGCCTGCGTAGTGGCCGGCAACATTAGGCGATCGGCGGGCATGAGGCAGTTCGACAGCCAGGACACCCTGGCCGCCAACGCCAAAGACAACCTCTGGCAGCAAGACGCCGAGGGCAACTGGCGCATTGACCCCGAGCGCGACGTGCTGCGTATGGCCAACCACACCCGCGTTTTCCATACCAAGCCCAGCCTGCAAGACTGTGTAGATTCTGTCCGCAAGCAATTTTACTCGGGCGAAGGGGCAATCCAGTGGGCTGGGGAGGCCAAGCGTCGGGCGGGCGGAGATGACCGCTACGGTCTCAACCCCTGCGTGACGGCTGATACCTGGATTCACACGGGCGACGGACCGCGCCAGGTCAAGGAACTAATTGGTCAACAGCACAGCACCTACGTCAATGGAGAGCTGTTTAGCACTACTCCCGAGGGCTTCTTCTACTCAGGCACCAAGTCCGTCCTCAAGCTCACCACCCAAGAAGGCTACACTCTGCGGCTGACGGGCAATCATCGGGTTTTGAAAGTAACTGCCCAGACCCAGAAGGCCCAGTACACTGAGTGGGTAATGGCAGAGACGCTGCAACCAGGTGATCGTGTTTTGCTTCATAACCACCGAGGTCTACAACCCTGGGAGGGTAAGGGTACAGCCGAAGCCGGTTGGTTGCTGGGGAACCTGGTGGGAGATGGTAGTCTGACCAAAACTCAGTGGAATGACTCAGCGCTACTGCGGTTCTGGGGCGATTCTCAGGAGGATATGAGCGAACATGCGATCGCTCTACTGGCCACGACCGTCGGCTATGAGCGCCGGACAGAATCAGCTCATTACCACACTCAACTTAAGCACCGCGTGGTTAACTCTACTGGTCTGGCTCGGTTAGCGGCTGAATTTGGCATTGCTCCAGGGCAAAAAGCCATGACGGCTGCGATCGAACAGGGGAGCTACGAATTCTACCAGGGCTTTCTGCGAGGCCTTTTTGACGCCGACGGTAGCGTTCAGGGCCATCAAACCAAGGGGGTTAGCCTTCGTCTGGCCCAGAGTCATTTGGCCAACCTAGAAGCCGTGCAAAGGATGCTTGGTCGCCTGGGCATCATTGCAACCATTTACCAGGAGCGACGACCCGAGGGCCATCGGCTACTGCCCAATACCAATCGTGAACCGGCCCCCTACTTCTGCCAGTCACAGCACGAGTTAGTGATCGCCAACGATAACTTACAGGTCTTCCAGAGCCTAGTTAGTTTTCGGGAACCGTCTAAAGCCGCCAAGTTGGCCGACTTACTTGCCAACTACAAGCGCCGCCCCAACCGGGAGCGGTTCACGGCGACTATAGCCGCCATCGTGCCCGATGGGATAGAGGCCGTTTACGACTGTACTGTTCCTGGGCCAGCTCGGTTTGATGCCAATGGATTTGTCGCCCATAACTGTGGAGAAATCATCGGATCCAACTTCCACTGCAATTTGGCGGAGGTGCACCTCAACCAGCTCGACCCTGAGAACGTTAAGGATCAAGAGGATGCCTTCACCGCTGCGGCGCTATCCGTTGCGGTGCTGCTCAACCACCAGTTCCAGGAACCCCGCTACCAAAAGTCGCGCCTTGAGGACCCGATTGTGGGCGTCTCCTTCACCGGGCTGTTTGACTTCTTTGTGGCTGCCCTTGGCGTCGAGTGGCTGCGCTGGTGGGAGGCCGGTCGCCCCGACACCATGCAGGGGCTAGATTTCAAAGCCAAGGAGAAAGAATTCCTTACCCGTTGGAAGGATATTGTGCACTCGGTGGTGGGTGAATATTGCGATCGCCACAGCCTAGTCCGCCCCAACCGCTGCACCACCGTGCAGCCCGCCGGCACCAAATCGCTGCTCACTGGCGCTAGTCCCGGCTGGCACCCGCCCAAGGCTCAGCGATTCATTCGCCGCATCACCTTCCGCAAAAACGACCCCGTGGCCATGGCCTGCATCGACTACGGCTACACCGTCCTGCCCTCCCAGACCGACAAAGACGACAACGGCAACCTGCTCAATGACCCCTTCGACCCCCGCTGCACCGAGTGGCTAGTAGAAATTCCGGTCGAAGTGCCCTGGGCCAATGTGCCTGGTGCCGACGAAATTGCCATTGAGAAATTCTCAGCGGCGGCTCAGTTTGACTTCTACATGCAGGTGCAGAAGCACTACACCACCCACAACACCTCCGCCACCATCGAGTTTCGCGAGCCCGAGCTAGAGTCGCTGGCCGAGCGCATCTACCAGGTCATCCAGAACGACGAGGGTTATATCTCCGCCGCCCTGCTGGCCCGGTTTGACGACCTGCAAACCTTCCCCCGGCTGCCCTTTGAGCCTATCGACAAGGTCACCTACGAGGCTCACCGACAGCAGGTGTTTGCGCGGCGTGGCACCGACAATTTTCACACCGCGCTGTCGCGCTACGACGCGGGCGAGGTGATCGAGGCTGGCCCCGCAGGGTGTGACTCCGACAAGTGCATGATGCCGGAGAAAAAACCCGACTAGGCCTGTCTAAGATAGGGAGATAGCGAAAGGAGTGTCTAGTTAAATCAAGACACTCCTTTTTTATTGTTTATGGCAATGGCCAGCCACATATAGCTGTTCTCAGTGGGGTTCTGCCGAGAAAAACTACATATCCTGCGCGATGGCCATCGCTATATAACCTTGGCTAGCTCAGATCACTAATGTCATCTAGACTATCGAGCAAGTTATCGGTGGCATAGCCTGGGCCAGGGGCGCTGAGCAGGCTCTCAAGGTCTTCGGTATCAAAGTCAGTATCTAGAGCTAACCCGTCGTCTTGACCAAAACGTTGACCGCCACTGCTCTCACTATCGCTGTCGAGCAGGTCTAACCCTAGATCGCCTGCGTCGGCTTCTGAATCAGCTATGGAGGAGGCAGCTTCTGAAGAAAAAGCATCGAGATCGAGGCTGACTTCAGAACTATCTAAGCTAACTTCGTCCATATCTAAGCTGGCTTCAATGCTGGCGGCTAGTGCGGCGGCATTGGCGGCGGAGATCGCGCTTTCTAGATCTAGCTCTGCCTCATTGGTGGCCGAGGGCAGGGCACTGGCCTCAAACAGCTGCAGGCGGGCCTCGTAGCTTTGCTCTAGCTCCTGGGTGCGCTGGTTGAGTTCATCCTGGTAATGCTCGATTTTCTCGGCCAGTTTTTGCTCATACTCTACCCGCAGGCTCTCTTCTAGCTCGCGGCGCAGATTCAGCTCTAGCTCGGCGACGGAGGGCTGTTCTAGCATGCCAGCTAACGGGCCTGGAGCGCTACCTTGGGCCATCGCTAGCCGAGCT
Source organism: Phormidesmidales cyanobacterium (assembly GCA_038256265.1). GTDB lineage: Bacteria > Cyanobacteriota > Cyanobacteriia > Phormidesmidales > Phormidesmidaceae > Nodosilinea. Next base: position 2,477 of record JBBSKN010000105.1, on the reverse strand, counting down.
TCGTACTCTTGCTCGAGCTGGGCTGTTCGTTGGGCCATGTCGTCTTGGTACTGGCCAAGACGTTCGGCTAGCCGCTGGTCGTAGTCGGCCTGGAGTCGGGCTTCTAGCTCGGCGGTACCGCCAGTATCTCTGGCGATAGGTTGCTCTAGCACCAGGTTCTCCAGGGGAGTATCGGTAGGCGACTGGGCCAGACTGGCTTGGTCTTGGTAGCGGGCGATCGCCGCTGCCAAGCGCTGGTCGTAGTCTTGCTGGGCGATCGCTCGCTCCTCCACCAGTCTTTCTTGCAGGTGCTGCTCATAGGCCTGCTGCATTTTACCAGCCACCTCTTTCAGCCGGGTTTCATACTGTTTGCGAATGCGTTGCTCAACCGAGCTGTCGGTTTCTAATGCAGCACTGCCCACTAGACCCTGGCGGGCCTGGTACTCGGCCTCTAGCTGGCTGAGCTGTTCATCCAGCTGGGTCTGGTGGCGCTCTATGCTTTCTGCCAGTTGAGCTTCGTAGTCTTTTTGCAGTTGCTGAGTGGCCTCGCGCAGCCGCCGCTCGTGCTTCTGCTCTAAGTCTTCTTGGTGCTTTTGGTTTTGGCGCAGGGCCTCGGTCAGCTCATTGACCTGGCTCTGGCGCAGGTAATAGCCCACAATCACCGCCAGCAGCAGGCCAATGACAACGGCAACAATTAGACCTTGGGTAAGTTGAGGCATGGTGTTTCCCCCTGTAAAACGTCAAGACGAGTCGTGTAGAGCATCCACGCCTGAGGGGCAGAAAACTAACCGCTACCCCGCCTGTGCTGGCCACTTTCATAATCGATAAATATGACCAACAATGATATACGCTGCGCCAGGTTTAGGATCTCAAACTTTGCCCTGCTGCGCCTGCCAGCGCAGCAGCCTGGTGCGCGAAATCTCCAGCTTTTTCCATCACCTTTCCATAACAGTTTATGACTGGGCCAGGGTCACGGCGGCGAGCAGCTGGAGTCATCCTCTAGAATAGAGTTACAAAGGGCTGGTATGGCCGCATAGCCACGCTAATCCTGTTGATCCCCTACGCTATTGCTTATGACCCAGTCTTCCCACCGCCAGCCTGCGATCGCCACCAATACCGCCGCCTCGGCCCCAACACCCTCGGCCCAAGGAGAGGATGATGCATTAAACCTGGCCTACGCCATTGCTGCCGCTGCCGATGATCGCAAAGCGGGCAACATCACAATTTTACAGGTGGGAGATGTGTCATATCTGGCCGATTACTTTGTGGTAGCTACCGGCTTCTCGGCGGTGCAGGTGCGAGCCATTACCGGCTCTATCGAAGCCACCCTCGAAACTGACCACAACCGCCGCCCCCTCAGGGTTGAGGGCCAGGGCGAAGGCAGCTGGATTGTGATGGACTACGGTGAGGTGATCGCCCACATCTTCATGCCTGAGGCTCGAGACTTTTACGATCTAGAAGCCTTTTGGGGCCACGCCAACCAAATTCCCTATCAGCCCTCTGGCCAGCACTTTAACCCGGCTCAGTTCTGACCTTCAGGTCTCTAAGGAGATTTCTAGAAAAGAGGATCCCCAGCCTACAGTGACTGGAGCCACTGTAGGGTGGGCAGTGCCCACCGTTTGAGAGAAAGTTATCCAGAAGTTGCCTAAGCTCTGAGTTGTGGTCTCACACACGGGACGGCCTGGGGCTGCCACCCTATCAACGGCAGTAAAATTCCTGGCTAGCAGTTCCTATTGGTCGGCGATTCATTTAGGCTAGAGCTAGATTTTTGTCATGTCGGCAATGCCTCAACGATGTCCAGTACCGGCTGAGCAGCAGCCCATTAACGAATATCAGGGCGTGCGCGAGTCCTGGTTTTATGGCTGGGGTAGCCGTGATCTGGCCAGCTACCTCAAGCCCTTGGTAATTTTGTGGGGCTTGAGCTGGTTAGTAGCTGGGCCGATGGCGGCGGCAAGCTTTGCCCCAGCTAAGCATCCTTTGCCCTTTGGCTTGAGTGCAGCCATGGGGGCACTGGTGCTGCCCATGCTGGCGTTGCTACAGCTCTACGTGGGCTGGTCTCATGTGGGTGGGCGGCTGCGTCAGACTGCTGTGCCCTACGAAGAGTCGGGCTGGTATGACGGTCAGATTTGGGTTAAGCCCGAAGAGGTATCAAACCGCGATCGCCTCATCGTAGACTATCAGGTGCTGCCCGTACTCCAGCGCATTCGCCGCACCCTGGGGGTGTTTGCCCTGCTGCTGGCCCTGGGGCTAATTATCTGGCCGCTGCTCTAGGATCTGAGGCTAGGATTTGAATCTAGCCTCGGAAGCTAACATCTAAATCCCGCAGCAGCTCCTCTCCAGTATTGCTTTTGTTCACCACCGCAGAGCCTCTCCTATGACCAGCAGCCGGGTTAGTCGACACCAAACTAAAGAGCTAGAGATCCAGCTGCTGCGAGAGGGCATCGCAGAGTCGCACCACATCGCCCATGTGGCCGTGTGCGACAACCGTGGCCGCACCC
>JBBSKN010000104.1:0-12432 GCA_038256265.1 Phormidesmidales cyanobacterium | reverse complement strand
TCACTCTTCTTCAACCCATCGAGTTCTATCGCATCGATGACCTTCTGACGCAAATCAAGGCTGTAGGGTTTGGCCATTTCACTCCTCACAATGAGACTCCCTCACTTAGGCTACGTCCTAATCACCTTGGCCATAGCTATACTATCCTTTTCTCAATCAACCTTTTCCAGTATCCCTGGCTGGCGCAGCCCAGCGAGATGCTCTTGACCTGTACAAAACAGCACTGTTTTCATTTCTGCCATCAGTGCTTCAATCAGGGCAGCCACCGCTGCTTCTGACTCACTTGCCGCTCGCAAAAACGGCATCGCCAGCCCTGCTAGGTCAGCCCCTAGGGCCAGCGTCTTGGCCGCGTCTAGCCCATGGCGCAGCCCGCCGGAGGCAATCAGCGGTAGCGCTGGGGCCACCTTTCGCGCCTGCACAATGCAGTCTGCGGTGGGCAGGCCCCACTCGCCAAAGGTCTGCCCCAGCCGCCGCTGGTGGGCATCAGCGGCCCGCTCGCTCTCGACTTTGGCCCAGGAGGTGCCTCCGGCCCCGGCCACATCCACCGCCGCTACCCCCGCCGCCACCAGTCGCTGCACCAGGGGGGCGCTGATGCCGTTGCCCACCTCTTTGACGATCACCGGCACCGGCAGGGCGGCGCAGACCTGCTCGATTTTGTTTAGCAACCCTCTAAAGTTGGTGTCGCCGCCGCTCTGCACCGCCTCTTGCAGCGGGTTGAGGTGCAAAATCAGCCCGCTGGCCCCCAGCTTGTCGATCACCCGGCGGCACTGGTCAACGCCGTAGCCGTAGTTAAACTGCACCGCTCCCAAATTTGCTAGCAGTAAAATGTCGGGGGCCTGATCTCTGACTGCAAAGGTGTTCATCAACTCAGGGTTTTCGACCCCCACTCGCTGGGAACCGACCCCCATGGCCAGCCCGTAGTGCTGGGCCACTGCCGCTAGGCGACGGTTGATGCAGTGGGCCTCGTCGGTGCCCCCGGTCATCGACGAAATCAGCAGCGGTGCCCCCAACCGGTGGCCCAAAAAGCTGGTGCCCAGGTCAATGTCTTGCAGATCTAGCTCGGGCAGGCCGCAGTGGGTGAACCGATAGCGCTCTAGCCCGGTGGTGATCTGGGCGCACTGCACCGGCCCCTCTAGACAGATGCGCAGGTGGTCGGCCTTGCGGGCCTGGGTCTGGTGGGCCTGGGTGTCAGGAACAGCGGGCATTGCGGTCACAGGGATGTAGGCTAAATCGACGTTCCCCATCGTAGGCAAGAATGGATCGCTGTGGCGGCGATCGCACACCAGACGTAACACCCCCTCACTCCTTCAGCAGCTCCACCCCGTCGCGCCCGTCGACATCCTGCAAAAACACCTTCACCGCTTCATCTTTGGCGGTGGGCAAGATCTTGCCCACGTAGTCGGGGTGCACCGGCAGCTCGCGGTGACCTCGGTCGATCAGCACCGCTAGACGAATGGCGCTGGGTCGACCGTACTCGATCACGGCGTTGAGGGCGGCGCGAATGGTGCGGCCGCTGAAGATCACGTCATCGACTAGGACGACGGTGCGATCGCCAATATCAAAGGGAATCTCGGTGCGGGCCGGGGTGCGGGTGCTAATTTTATCGAGGTCGTCGCGGTAGAGGGTGATGTCGATCGCCCCCACCGGCAGCTCTACCCCCTCTAGCCGCTGAATTTGCTGGGCCAGCAGGTGGGCCAGGGGCACCCCCCGAGTGTGAATCCCCAGCAGCACCAGGCGGCTGAGGTCGCCGCCGCGCTCCACCACCTCCGAGGCCAGCCGGTTGAGAGTGCGGCGCATTTCTTCGGCGGACAAAATTTCAACTATGGTGCTGCTGGCAGCCATGGCAGCGCTCCTGAGGGCAGTAAAGCCTAAATATAGCTTGATCCCAGCGGTACTAGGGCAGTTTCTGGGGCAGGGATGTTTGGGTGCAGGCTGGGGCGATCGCCTGCCCAAATTCTCAGCGGGGTCAATCAACATAAAAGCAGGGGTCGATTGACCCCTGCTTTTATCGGGTAACAGGCTGTGCCAGCAATGGGCTGTGCCAGTAACAGGTTAGGACGGCGATAGGAATAGGGTGAGGGCGCGGTGGTCAAAGGACTGCACCTTACCGGCGTCGTTCAGGTCTTCTACGACCCGATTCAAAAGGTCGGTAGCGCGATCACGGTGCTGGTGCTCTCGCCCTCGCAGCCGCACTAAAAACTTAACCGAATCCCCCTTACTCAACCACTCAGTGGCTCGGTTGATGCGCAGGGTATAGTCAGATTCGCCAATGTTGGGGCGAAACTTAACCTCTTTAACAGAGGGGCGAGAGGTCTGCTTCTGGCGCTTGTTCTGCTGATACTGGAGCTTGCCGTAGTCCATGATTTTGGCCACGGAGGGGCCATCTTCACTGGGAGAGACGACCACCAGATCGAGTTTGCTCTCTTTGGCCATCCTGAGGGCTTCTCTGGTGTCGGTGACGCCCAAATTTTCGCCAGTCTGAGTGATAAGCAGAACCTCAGGGTCTCTAATGTCGCGGTTGACAATGGCTTTTTGTTTCTTAGCGATAAGACAAATCTCCGAATTCTACAAAAACGAAATTGATTCTAGGATAACCTGTACCCGCTGCCGCTGCATCTTTCTGCTGATAGGTCACCTGAGTTCGAGGTAAAGGTACATGGCGCGATCGCCCGCCCGCACCAGCGGTGCCCACTCCAGCACCTGAATGCCGGGATAGGTGGAGAGCGATCGCGCCACAAACTCGGCAAATGCCTGACGGAATACGGGTTCTTCTGCAACTTGGTAATAGTCGTGCAACAAGGTCAGCACATCGGTGTAGCGGTTGAGGCTGCGCTGCAGGGCCGTAGACAGGTTCTCGATCTGCTGCTAAAACTGGGTCTGCCGCCGTGCCGCCTCCCCTTGGCCGACAAACCAGGTCGCCCCCAGCGATAGGCCTATGCCCAGCCCCAGGGTCAGCCACAGCATGGCGGGGTAGCGTAGGGAAGGTTTAGTCATAACCACTCTCCCAAGCCGGTCAGCAGGACTAGGCCCAGCCCTAGCCACAGCAGGGCGGCGCGGCGGGTGAGAGCGAGGGCGGCAAGAATGCGATCGCGCCCAATCTCCACCACCGCATCCCCTAGCAACGGTTTGTCTTTCACCTGGCCTTTATAAGTATTGCGTCCCCCCAGCTGCACCCCCAGAGCAGCAGCGTAGGCGCACTCGCTCCACCCCGCATTAGGGCTGGGGTCGGCGGGGGCGTCGCGGCGGCAAATGGCCCAGACCCGGCGGGGATTTCCCGACAGCAGGGCAATGGTTGCCACCGTCAGGCGACAGGGCAGCCAGGTCAGCACATCCTCAAAACGGGCGCTAAACCAGCCCAGGTGAGTGTAGGGTGCTTCTCGGTAGCCGACCATCGAGTCGAGGGTGCTGGCGGCTTTATAGGCCAAGGCTACGGGCACAGTGCCCCAGGGCAAAAACGCCCCTACCAGGGCGTAGAACAGCGGCGCGAGTACGCCGTCGGTAGCGTTTTCGCTGACGGTTTCGAGCACCGCCCGAAAAATCTCTGGCTCGTTCAGGTTCTCCGTGTCGCGGCCCACATAGAGGGCCAGTCGCTGCCGCGCGGTGGGGATATCTGCGACAGCCAGCGGTTCTAGCACATCCTCTGCGGCCCGGCGCAGGCTACGACCGGCAAAGCAGCTGGCCAGCAAAATCGCCTCGCAGCCCATACCTAAGATCGGGTGCACCTTCAGGGCCAGGTGCACCATCCCCCAGCCGACTGCGCCACTGCCCAAAATTATCCCTAGACCCAGTAGTACCCCCAGGGCCCGCTCCCCCAGCGGCGGCAGCCGAAGGCGAAAGATGCCCTTAGAGGCCCGCGCAATGACCCAGCCCATAGCCTGCACCGGGTGGGGCCAGCCCCAGGGATCGCCCACTAGGCGGTCTAGACTTACGGCCACCACTAGCCCCAAGCCCCACTTAAACCACAGGGTGCTAAACCCAAGCAGGTTAAACCACAAAGCTGACATCATCCCCCTGGGCCGCCTGCCAACTGCGGGCATCGAAATACAAGTCTTCTAGGGAAATACTATAGAGGGCTTCTTGAAGTTTTTTAGACAACCGATTCCACACCGCAAAGGTGACCCAGTCTTCGGCCTGGTCGGCCTGGGGGCTGTGGCGGGGCAGCGGGTCGACCCGTTCGCCCACGGCCTCTAAAATTTGGCCTAAAAAAATCTGGTCGGCGGGCTTGGCCAGCCGGTAGCCCCCCTGGGGGCCGCGCACCGACTCGACAATGCCCGCCCGCCGCAGGTCAATCAGCAGTTTTTCGAGGTAGGGCGGCGGTAGCCCCTGGCGCTGGGCAATGGTCGCCACCGACACGGGCCGCCGTGAGGGATGCAGGGTGAGGTCGAGCAGGGCCTTGACGCTGTAGTGGCCACGGGTTGTCAGTTTCATGGCCCGGTGTGGCTTCCCCTAAACAGTTAGCGTTGCCAGTTAGCCTTTGAGGACAATCTTGGAAGACATTGGTCTATCAGTAGCAGAGGCTTAGCCTCATATATAAATCTCGTCTAAGTCCAGAAGTAGAGTTCTACTTAGGGAAAAACGAAAGATCCTGAGCTGGATCTGGTGTGGCCCTTCGGCTAGATAGTTGCGGGCTGCCAGCGAGAAGGGGCAGGCTTTCGCCCACCCCTTTAGTTCGCCTTCTCCTAAGGGTTATTCAACCCCTTCAATCCGGTCTTCCACTTCCTGGTAGAGCTCTTGCAGCTTCTCCAGATTTTCGTCGCTGGTTTCCCAGTAGCCGCGCCCGTTCACCTCCAGTAGGGTCGAAACCATGCGACGGAAGGAGTTGGGGTTGAGATCCATCAGCCGCTTGCACATCTCTGGGTCTTGAATGAAGGTGGTGTTGGCATCTTCGTAGACCCAGTTATCGACTGCGCCAGCGGTGGCTGACCAGCCCATGGTGTTGACCAAGCGCTTGGAGAGTTCTCGCACGCCTTCGTAGCCGTGGGAGAGCATGCCCTCGTACCACTTGGGGTTGAGCATTTTGGTGCGGGCATCCAGCCGCACCGTCTCCGACAGGGTACGCACCTGGGCGTTGGCGGTGGTGGTGTCGGCAATGTAGGCGGCCGGAGCCTTGCCGTCTTCGCGCAGAGACGCCACCAGCTTGGTGGGGTCAGAGTCGAAGTAGTGCGACACATCGGTGAGGGAGATCTCCGACGAGTCCAGATTTTGGAAGGTGGCATCGGCGGTCTTCAAGGCCGACTCAAACATGCCCCGGTTGCTGTCCATCACGCCGGGGTTGTCGGAGTTGAAGGCAAAGGACTTGCGCTTCAGGTACATCTCCTGGAGTTCGTCCTCGTTTTCCCAGGTGCTGTTCTCCACTGCCAGGTTGATATTAGAAGAGTAGGAGCCGGAGGCGTTGGAGAAGATCCGAGTGGCGGCTTCGCGCAGCCCAATCCCCATCTCTGCGGCCTGTTCGAGGGCGTGCTTGCGCACGAAGTTCATTTCTAGGGGCTCGTCGGCTTCGGCAGCCATTTTCACGGCGCGATCTAGCAGGGCCATCTGGTTGATGAACAGGTCACGGAACACGCCGGAGCAGTTGACCACGATGTCGACGCGGGGGCGGCCCAGCTCTTCGAGGGACAGCAGCTCTAGTTTATTCACCCGGCCCAGGGAGTCGGGCACGGGCTTAACGCCGACAAACCACATCATCTGGGCGAGGGATTCGCCGTAGGTTTTGATGTTGTCGGTGCCCCAGAGCACGGTGGCGATGGTTTCGGGGTAGGCACCGTCGTTTTCCTGGCGCTGGCGCTCCAGCAGTCTATCCACCACGATTTTTGCCGACTGCACGGCGGCGGTGGTGGGGATCGACTGGGGGTCGAGGGCGTGGATGTTTTTGCCGGTGGGCAGCACGTCGGGGTTGCGGATCGGGTCGCCGCCGGGGCCAGGGAGCAGGTATTCCCCCTCTAGGGCTTGGAGTAGGGCACCCAGCTCATTGTCGGCGCAGACCTGCTCCAGGCAGAACTCCAGGTACTCCATCAGCGGCTTGATGCCCTCGCCGTCAACCTTGGTGTAGCCCGCTTCATGGAGAGACTTGATCCAGGGCTCTTTGCGGCCAATGTTGAAGAAATTGAGCCGCGACACCATGGAGACTCGACCTTCGGCGTCGATTTGCTCATGGACAAGGGCGGCAACGGCGGCGCGCACCCCCTGGTTGATGTCGTAGAGCAGCTGCACGTCGGCCAGGTGGCCGCGATCGCTGTTCCCATAGATATCGTCAATATCGCGGCCAAGGCTCTCGGCGATGATCCGCTGGAGGCTCTTGATGCCCTCTTCTTCACGGTCGAGGCTGCCGATATTGACTAGGGTGGCGATCGCCTCCTCAGCCGTAGGCGGCTTGCCCACCACGTGCAGACCGCAGGGCAGCAGCCGCGACTCAATCTCCATCAGCTTGATGTAGATCTTGCCCACCAGGTTGTCACGGTCTTCGTTAGACAGCTCCCCAGTGTCGCCCTCGGGCAGCGCCACGTCTCGATCCAGGTTGCAGATCCGCGCGGTTTCGATAATGGCGTTGACGATCTGCACCGCCCGCCCGCTTTCCTTATTGCCCTGGTACGAGCCAATTAGCTCGCTCAGCTCCTTCAGCCCCTTGTACAGGCCCGCATTCTCGGCGGGAGGGGTGAGGTAGCTGATGGTCTCGGCGTAGCCCCGGCGCTTGGCAATGGTGGCCTCAGAGGGATTGTTGGCGGCGTAGTAGTAGAGGTTGGGAATGCTGCCAATCAGGTTGTCGGGGTAGCAGGTGCCCGACATGCCCATCTGCTTACCGGGCATAAACTCTAGCGACCCGTGGGTGCCAAAGTGCAGCACCGCATCCGCACCCCAGATTTTGTTCAGATAGGTGTAGTAGGCGGCAAAGCCGTGGTGGGGGCTGGCGGAGCGGGAGAACAGCAGCCGCATGGGGTCGCCCTCGTAGCCAAAGGTGGGCTGCACGCCGATGAATACATTGCCAAAGGCCTTGCCGTAGACCAGCATGTTCTCGCCGTCGGTATTCAGGTTGCCCGGCGGTGGGCCCCAGTTTTCTTCGAGCCGCTCGGCGTAGGGGGTCAGCGCCTGGTACTCGCGCACCGGCATGCGGTAGGCGATATTTAGCTCCGGGCTGTTGTACTGGGCCTGGGCGTCGTGGATCACCTCTTGCAGCAGGGCTTCGGGCGACTCGGGCAGATCCTGCACGTCGTAGCCGTTCTGCTTCATCGCTTCCAGCACTTTGTAGATCGAGCCGAACACATCCAGATACGCTGCCGTGCCCACGTTGCCCTTGTCGGGGGGAAAGCTGAACACGGTGATCGCCAGCTTTTTGTCGAGCTTGGGCTTGCGGCGCAGGTTGGCCCACTTCATCGCCCGCTGGGTGATCGATTCGATCCGGTCTTGCAGGGAAATCGCGCGACCCGTCAGACCGTCGCGACCCGAGAGCACAATCGGCTCAATTGCCCCATCTAGCTCGGGGATCGCCATCTGTAGCGCCACCTGAATCGGGTGCAGGCCCAGGTCGCTGTCTTCCCACTCTTCGGTGGTTTGGAACACGAGGGGCAGCGCCACCATGTAGGGGCGGTTGAGCCGCTTCAGGGTTTCAATCGCCTTGGGGTGATCTTGGCGGGCGGGGCCGCCCACCAGGGCAAAGCCGGTGAGAGACACCACGGCATCGACAATGGTTTTGCCATTGTCAACCGGGTCAAAGAAATAGGCATCCACAGGCTTAGAAAAATCTAGCCCGCCCGCAAACACGGGGATCACCTTCGCGCCCAGGTATTCAAACTCCTGCACCATGGCGACGTAATGGGCCTCGTCGCCGGTCACCAGGTGGGTGCGCTGCAGCACTAGGCCAATGGTGGGGGCAAGGGGGTCTTTGAGATCCTCAGAAATATCGCGGCGGGAGGCGTGCCAGTTGAGGTACTCCTTAATATCCTCAAACATCTGCGGGGCCATGGGGTGCCAGATGCCCATGTCGGGGTAGGTGACGGGCTCTTGGTAGTCGAGGCTTTCGGTCTGAGGCGCGCCCTCGATCTGGCTGTCGGTGATCACGTAGCGATCGGCCAGCATCAGGAAGAAATTCTCCAGGTTCTCGGGGGAACCGCCCAGCCAGTACTGGAAGCTGAGCATGAAGTTGCGGGCGTCCTGGGCTTTTTCGACTGGCAGGTACTTGAGTACCGTGGGCAGGGTGCGTAGCAGCTTCAGCATGGCGTCTTGGAAGCCCGCTCCCGACTTCTCCTTCCGCTTTTTCATGAAGGAGGCGATCATGCTCTTGGACTGGCCGAGCTGAGCCATGGAGAAGCTGCCCATTTTATTAAGGCGCATCACCTGGGGCATGGAGGGGAAGCACACGGCCACATCGAGCTGGTCGCGCAGGGGGGCAACGGCCTCGACCACCTTGTCGGCCAGGTCTTCAATAAAGATCAGCGAGGCGATGAACACGTTGGCCTCGGCCACGTCCTGCTTAAACGCTTCGTAATTGTTGGCGTCGCGCAGCTCTTCGATCAGGTAGCCGTTGACTTCGAACGCCACCTGAGAGTTGCTAGCGTTGATTGACCGAATGGCCGAGGACAGAGAGCTCTGGTATTGAGGCTCTAGAACCACATAGACCACCTTGACCAAACGCCGCCCGTTGAGGTCATCGGGGGCAATGTGGCGCACCGTGGGCTTGACGTGGGTGAACATGCAGTAAAACTCCTTTGGCGGGCTGGGGTGTTGAGGGGCTGCGGCCAACAGATCGAGTTAGAGAGATTGGGTCGACCCGTAGACAAGCTTTATCTGACTGTACAGGAAATATTTCGTAACGAAAGCAAAATCAAATGTATCTTTCCTGTTTGTACCAGAAAACCTTATTCAATAAGGCTTAGGGGATTTAGGTGACACAATTTGCAATAAACCAAGCTCAACTTTATTTACAAAACTTACAATACTTTTTGATCTTGTCTCTCATTTTCGTAACAAAAAATTAAATAAACTCTGGCGAAGGAAATAGTCGACATGGGTCGGCCCCTTGACCCTCTAGCGGGCTGGAATGTGTACCCTTAAGGTAAAAGCTCTTTTGGAGATCGAGTCATGTCATTGAATCGCCCCTTGGCTACGGTGTTAGCCTTGGCCACCCTCGTGCCCCTGGCCGCCTGCGGTAGGAGCATGGATGCTATGCATGAGGGCCATGATGGCATGCACGAAGGTCACGGTGACACTATGATGCATGGCGGCCACGGTCAAGACGGCCACGCGATGGATCTTGGCCCCGCCGATGCCACCTACGACCTGCGCTTTATTGACGGCATGATCCCCCACCACGAGGGGGCGGTGGTGATGGCCGAGGCGGCACTAGAAAATTCTCAACGGCCCGAAATTCGCCAGCTGGCGGAAGAGATTATTGCGGCCCAGGCGGTGGAAATTGCCCAGATGGAGGAGTGGCGGGCCGAGTGGTACCCCGACGCCCCCGCCGAGCCAGTGATGTACCACACCGAGATGAACCACGACATGCCCATGAGCCAGGAGATGATCTCAGCCATGCGCATGGATCTGAATCTAGGCGGGGCCGACGACGAGTTTGATCTGCGCTTTATTAACGCGATGATTCCCCACCACGAGGGGGCAGTGGACATGGCGGAGGACTTAAAAGGCAAGAGTCAGAGACCCGAACTGCTCACCCTGGCCGACGACATCATCACCTCCCAGCAGGCCGAAATCGACCAAATGGAAGCCTGGAGGCAGGATTGGTACGGCCAATAGGCTCATAAGCTTCGAACGGTGGGGCGAACACTTCCGCCAGCTTTACCAGGAACGGTTTCTGTAGTCGATTTGACTAAAGATGCTAACAGCATCGAAATTGGTACCGCTCCGTCTGCCCCCTAGCCCACCACCACAGTACTTTTCCGGCTCCAGATGCTAATGTCGCAAGAACTGCTTAATCAGCTCGGCAGCACGGTGCTGCTCGACACCGGAGTGCCAATTTCCTATCAGATCAATTTGGATCCCAGATATTAGCAAAACCCAAGTATTGTAACCAACTCCACCGTATGCGCCACGGGATTCTTCGACCCACACCCGCGCAATGTTATCCAGTCGATAGGTAGCAAAATGCTGCCGTCCATTCAGATAGCGACTTGTGACCACCATTCGCCCAGGCGTGCGATCTAGCTCAATCATGTACGGGTTAGGTTTCTGGAGCCACAGCGTTGCTATGCCGACGAGGCACAGCAACATTGCCCCCGTCACGGCCCCCGTCACGATGTTCGTCAGCCGGCTGGGAAAACGGTATACCCAAGGCGCTGGCTGTGGACTGGCTAAATACAGATTTAGGTGAGCAATTTGCCGTTCTTGCGTAACGAGATCAGTAGTTAGATCAGGAGTCCTTGCGGGAAAGATTTGCGGCTGTCCGCTGGGAACTTCAAGCGTCATGTAGTAGTCGGTTGTGCGACGCCCAAGATAAACAGTCACCTGACGGCTACCTAGGGTGGCTTGCTGAACCTGGGGTAGGTGAAATTGCGTCTGCGATCGCCACCATCGAATGCGGTTGGCCTCGCACTGCACAGAATCTTGCCCCGGATTGAACTGGCAGGTCAGGATTTGGGTGGGCATTGACAGCATAACCACCACCGAGGCCACAGATAGCAATAACAGCAATATGAGCATGCACCCTTTCCCTCCCGACTCTCTAAATTTGAGTCGCAGCCGTTGGGGGGTGTGCTCGAGGATTTGCACTGGCATCTCCGGTGGTTTCAGCCTTCCCACCCTAGCAAAACTGTTCTAACCATTACTGTTTCGGCGTGGCTAAATGCAAGGATGAATTGGTCTTGGCATGGGCACGTCACCGAACTTGAAGTAGTGAAGCATAGCGATCACCAGAACCATTAGGAGGTTTCGGGCGTTGCCTAGGATTTCGTCGAGTTGATCTCACCACCTGCCACTGGGGCGGGCTATCCCAAAAACAGCTTGTAGGCGGGGTTTTGATTCTCATCCCAATACTGATAGCCCAGGTTGTCGAGAAAGCTCTGCCACTCCTCCATCTCGCGAGGCGGCACCTGGATGCCCGTCACAATGCGGCCATAGTCAGAGCCGTTATTGCGGTAGTGAAACAGGCTGATATTCCAGTCGGGGCTCATGGCGTTGACAAATTTCATCAGCGCGCCGGGGCGCTCCGGAAACTCAAAGCGGTAGAGCAGTTCGTCGTGGGCCAGGGGTGACTTGCCGCCCACCATGTGGCGCAGGTGCATTTTCGAGAGTTCGTCGTCGGTGAGGTCTAGGGTTTTGAGGCCCTCCGTCTCAAAGCGCTGGGCCATCTTTTGGGCATCGGCGCGGCCCTGCACTTCTAGGCCAACGAAGATATGGGCCTCGTGGTTGTCGGCGATGCGGTAGTTAAACTCGGTCAGGTTGCGGGTGCCCAGGCATTCGCAGAAGGACTTGAGGCTGCCCGGCGTCTCGGGAATGGTGACGGCAAAAATGGCTTCGCGGTGTTCGCCAATTTCGGCTCGCTCGGCGACAAAGCGCAGCCGGTCAAAGTTCATGTTGGCGCCGCAGGCGACGGCCACTAGGGTTTGATCGACAATGCCCTCGCGACCAACGTAGGCTTTGGCTCCGGCGATCGCCAGCGCCCCCGCCGGTTCTAAGATCGAGCGGGTGTCTTCAAACACATCCTTGATCGCTGCACAGATGTCGTCGGTGCCCACCAAAATCACCTCGTCCACATACTGCTGGCAAAGGCGAAAGGTCTCTTCGCCCACCTGACGTACAGCCACGCCGTCGGCAAACAGCCCCACCTGGGATAGCTTGACCCGCTCTCCGGCTTTGAGCGATCGCGCCATGGCGTCGGCCTCGATCGGTTCCACGCCGATAATCTTGATCTCGGGTCGCAGCCGCTTAACGTAGGCGGCAATGCCCGCAATCAGACCGCCGCCGCCGATTGCCACAAAAATTGCGTGGATGGGCTGGGAGTGCTGGCGCAAAATCTCCATGCCGATGGTGCCCTGTCCCGCGATCACGTCGGGGTCATCAAAGGGATGCACAAAAACCAGGCCCTTCTCGACCTCCAGCTGGCGGGCGTGGGCGTAGGCATCGTCGTAGGTTTCACCGTAGAGCACCACCTCGCCGCCCCGCGCCCTGACCGCGTTGACCTTCATGGCAGGCGTCGTCGTAGGCATGACGATCATGGCGCGGGTGCCCAGGTGCTTGGCCCCCAGCGCCACCCCCTGGGCATGGTTGCCCGCCGACGACGCCACCACCCCCTGGGCCAGCTGCTCGGGCGACAGGTGGGCCATTTTGTTATAGGCCCCCCGCAGCTTGAACGAAAACACCGACTGCATGTCTTCTCGCTTGAGCAGCAGCCGATTTTGCAGCCGGGTCGACAGGTTGGGGGCTACCTCCAGGGCGGTTTCCTGCGCCACATCGTAAACTCGGGCGGTGAGAATGCGTTCGAGGTAGTCG
>JBBSKN010000103.1:0-12478 GCA_038256265.1 Phormidesmidales cyanobacterium | reverse complement strand
GGCGCGTTGTCGAAATCCATACAAGCTATCGTAGGTCATAGGCCTTTGCCGAGATTGGTTGTACTTTCTCAGCTTCGGCTAAAAAGCGGCTCGAGCCTTGCTCTGCCGCTTTTTTCTATGGCCTTAGTCTAAACTCCAGGTTCCAAGGCAAAGCCTTGGAATGCTCGTCGGAGGCTCTGCCTTCAAATGGAGCGGCAGAGCCGCAAGCCCCTGGTGCCCTGGCTCAGCCAGGGCACCAGGGGGAAGTGATACTGGACCGGCGCCCTAGAGCTTCTCAGCAGCCTCTGGGCAACGCCAGGAACCAGGCCTCAACCCTGGGCCAGCGGCTGGAATGTAACCATTTAGATATTGACGTACCTAAATGTGAATGATCAGTCTGATTAATTCAGATATGAAAAGCAGCTCAAAGCCTTGCAGTACCTTCATGACAAGCCCCTAAGCATCAATATTTTGAGATTTTTGTCGGAAATTACTTATCAAATGTTTATTAAGTTTCCTATACTAGGAACGAGCGCAAAGATAGGTATATATCTCTATCGACCTGTCGTCCGGTTTGTTTCTCTGTTGTACCCTCTAGGGCTGCAACTCGCTCGCTGAAGTCCTCCGACCTCCTCGCCTAAGGTAGGCCGCCGCGAACAGCATTGGTAGGTCATTCTTTCAAAGATGTCTGCCCAAGGTGTGTGTCCGCCTCAAACCGACACTGAAACCGGAACCTGAATGCGCTGGCTGTTTTGTTGTAGTACTACTCACGCGAATTGTCATGCTGACCGAACAATTTCCGTGGCTGACGACCCTGGTTGTGTTGCCTTTGCTGGCGATTTTGCCGATACCTTTACTGCCTGATCGCAATGGGCAAACCCTACGCTGGTACGCTCTGGGCATTGGCTTCATCGAGTTTTCGTTAATTCTCTACACGTTTGCTAATTTTTACAGCCTTAACCAGCCTGGGCTACAGCTGGTTGAGCGCTACGATTGGGTTCCCCAGGTGGGTCTCACTTGGTCTCTGGGGGCCGACGGCTTGGCCATGCCCCTCGTCGTGCTGAGCGGTCTGGTGACGACCCTGGCCATTTTGGCATCCTGGAATATCACCCGTCGTCCGCGCCTCTATTTCAGCCTGCTGCTGGTGATGTACAGCGCCCAGGTGGGGGTGTTTTTGGCCCAAGACCTGGTTATGTTCTTCTTTATGTGGGAATTGGAGCTGGTGCCGGTGTACCTGCTGATTTCCATCTGGGGCGGCAAAAAGCGCCTCTATGCAGCAACTAAATTTATTCTCTACACGGCCATTGGCTCCATCTTCATTCTGGTGGCGGCTCTGGCTCTGGCCTTCTACGGCGATACCGTCACCTTCAACCTGACGGAGCTAGCTCAGAAAGACTACAGCCTGACCTTCCAACTGTGGGTTTACGCAGCCTTTTTGGTCGCCTTTGCGGTCAAGCTGCCGATCTTTCCCCTGCACACTTGGCTACCCGATGCCCATAGCGAAGCGCCTGCGGCGGTGTCGATGATTTTGGCCGGGGTGCTGTTAAAGATGGCGGGCTATGGCCTGATTCGCATGAACATTGAGATGCTGCCCGACGCCCATCTCTACTTTGCGCCGTTCCTGGCCATTCTCGGCGTGGTCAATGTGATCTACGCGTCAATGACCGCTTTTGGCCAAGACAACCTCAAGCGCCGCATGGCCTACTCGTCGGTGGCCCACATGGGCTTTGTGCTGATTGGCTGCGCTTCCTTCACCACCCTGGGCATGAGCGGTGCCATGCTGCAAATGATTTCCCACGGACTGATCGCGGCGGTGATGTTCTTTCTCTCTGGGGTGACCTACGAGCGCACCCAAACTCTCGACATGAATGACATGGGCGGTATAGCTCGCAAGATGCCCAACAGCTTTGCCTTCTTTACGGCGGCTTCGATGGCGTCCTTGGCTCTGCCCGGCATGAGTGGTTTCGTCAGCGAGATTGCGGTGTTCTTGGGCATGGCCACCAGCGATGTCTACAGCACGACCTTTAAGACGGTAATTATCGTTGGCGCGGCGGTCGGCGTGGTGCTATCGCCCATCTACCTGCTGTCGATGCTGCGCCGGATTTTCTACGGCGATGCTGGCGCGGTTGTGGCCAAGGTGCCAAACATCATTGACATTCGCCCTCGGGAAGCCTTTGTGGCCGCCTGTTTGCTGGTGCCCATCATCGGGATTGGTCTCTATCCCAAACTCGCAACCCAGGTGTACGACGCGAAAACCGTTGAGGTGGCTGGCCGGGTGCAGCATACGCTGTTGGCAGCCGCACCGACTTCGCCGCTGCTCTACGCTCACATCCTGTCGGCTCCCCAGGTGACAGTGGCTGAGCTGCCCACCATGGCGATGTCTCAAATCGACTAGGCCTAGGGCACGAATTCTAACCGATATCGACCGCACTCTAGCTGAAGGGCTAGGGTGCGGTTTTTTTATGCGGGTGGCTGGGCTTTGGAGACGATTTAAACACTGTCTCTGGGCACGCTTACAACCACGCCCCAGTCTTCACAATGGCAGGGGCAGGGGTTAACACTGAATCCGCCTGGGCTAGTCCCGATTGGGCTGGGCAAACACCGTTTGCCCCTACGCAAGCCGCCTGTTTGAACTCGGGTTATACGATTCGGATTTGGTATAAGTCAATTTATTTCTAAGTAAAGCTATGGCTCAGCAACACCAGTGTCCTCACTGCAACCATCAACAGCTGCTGCACATTGGGGTGCGGGGCATTCGTCAGTGTGCGCGCTGTAAAGGCTATGTGGATGTGCGATCGCGCCACTGGCTCAAGCGTCTGATGCGAGATTTAGCGGCTTAGACCCCATTCTCATACGCCCTAGATTTTGCCGACCCATAACCCGGTTGCCATAGCTTGAGCGACAATGGAAGTGCCCTAGTCAGTGAGGCAGCTTATGGCTGGCAAGTTTTTTCACAAACCTGGTCCCGAGTTAGCGGATCGAGTGCCGCCGGGTCAGCACCTGGCGACGGGGTTTCCGGTGCTCACCTATGGGGATACGCCTGCGATCGCTGCCCCTGACTGGTCGCTGACCATCAGTGGATTGGCTGAGGCTAAGGTGTTCACCTGGGACGACCTGATGGCGCTGCCCCAGAGCGAGTTTACTGCTGACTTTCACTGCGTCACCACCTGGTCAAAGCTAGATGTGACCTGGCGCGGAGTGCGCGTCACCGACCTGATAGCACAGCTTACGGTAGAGCCAGCGGCGGCCCACGTGATGCTGCATTGCTACGGCGGCTACACCACAAATCTAGATCTGGCAGACTTTAATCGGCCCGAGAATTTCTTGGCCCACACCCTCTCGGGAGAGCCGCTGCCCCCCGACCACGGTGGCCCCGTGCGGCTGGTGGTGCCCCACCTCTACGCCTGGAAAAGCGCCAAGTGGATTAGCGATATAGAGTTTTTAGCCGATCCGGCCCTGGGTTTTTGGGAGCGCAATGGTTACCATCGCCGGGGCGAACCCTGGGCGGAGGAGCGGTACAGCGATCGCTGACACATAGCTCTAATTCCTATAGCTTTAAGAATTAGGAACTCAGAACTCCTGGCACCTAATACCCTAGCGGTTGCCGTAGCGCCCCCAGCTGAGAAAGGCTGTAACGACATAGAGCACAATGGTGGAGCCAATAATCGAGGGCACTACCGGCACCCCCTGAAAGCTCCAGGTCAGCCAGGGCAGGGAAAAGCTGTACTGCTGAAGCAGATAGTCAGCCACCCACTGCCCCAGAAATACCCCAATCAGACCGATTAGAATCAGCCCCAAAAGCTTGCCGGGCACTCGTCTGGGAACTAAGACATTGGCGGCAAAGGCGCAGACCATAGCAATTAAAACTTGAACCAGCAGGCTAATTAGATCATCCATGGTGTGTGCTCCTAAAGCCAGAGCTATCTGGCCACGTTTTAGATCTAACGTACCCACCTCAGCCGCCCTTAGATAGCCCTAGACCAGGGCTATTATGCCGGTAAGAACTCACGGATGTTCTTGCCATATGTGGCTATAGCTTCGATTGAACAGGGTCGATCCTCTGTATCGGTTGACACCGCCTGGGGTCTTGGCCCCAAGTTTTGCCTGATCCAAAAAAACTTGGGGCTCGCGAGGATGGATTCACCTGGTAGCTGCATAAGAAAAACTACTGATAGCTCTATCAAGGCTTGGTAAATTTTCTAGCAAAGACGCGCAGAACCCTCATATTTTTTGTTAAAACGTGACCAGAGCATGATTTTTTCGCCAGCAGGGTTTGCCAACCGTTTCTGCCAACAACTTTAAAATCGCGAGTTACCCGGACGGTGCATCTGCCTCTCGTAAGTATTCAAAGCCCCCGTTTCGGAGAAGTGATGAAGGAGAGACTTACAGGCATTGGCCTGGCAGTTGGTACTGTCCTGACGTTGGGCGTAATAATTTGGGCTGACTCGGCTCAGGCATTCTCGCTCCACTCGCCCGTCACTGTCACTAACGTTTTAATAGATCCAGCTACTGGAGACGAGACAGACTTTGGTGACCCCATCGACGTTAGGGTGGGCTCCGGGGTAGAGCTGACTCGGTTTGGCGGTGTTTGGGATATTGATCTGGGTGATAACTCTATTGCCTTTGACCTCAATTCTATATTTGGCAACGTTATATCCGGAAACGATGTCTATCGTTTCAGCGCCCCTAAATTTGGAAAGCCTGGACAGAGTATTGTGACCGATTTTACGGTTACTGCCTTGGGGAGTTTCGCTTTTCGCATTTTCCCCATTGTAAAATTGATGAATGGGAACGAGATAGAAGTTATCTTTCCCCTAGAATTTGCTTTTCCGATTCTCGATCCCAATGAACCTCGCGATCCGAATGCCCCTAATCTAACCACCGTCGATCTAGGGCTGAGGATCGATCTGACCACAGAATCCACTCCTGTTCCTATTCCTACGCCGACACTATTGCCTGGGTTGGTGGGCATGGGTTTGGCAGCGTGGCGCAACCGTCGTGGCGACGCCTAGAATGACTGCCTGTGCTTAAGATTCTTTAGAGCGGGGATGACTGGCCTCGGCTGACTCAGCTTTAAACCGTTCTTTGGCCACAGCAAAGGCTTCTTTCATGGCAGTTTGAATCTTTTGGGGATCGGGCTTTTTGCCGCCCAGTAGGTCACCAAAGTAGACGCAGGCCCCTTCGCCCAAGGCCCAGGTGTAGGCAGCGGCCCAGGAGGCGGCGACCACACTACCTAAGCCGGGGATAAATTTAATCAGTTCGCGCCCGACGGCTTGGGCAAAGAATCCGCCTGTGATCGCGCTGATCAGCCCGCCCGCTTGGGACGGGCTGAGGGTTTGGCCGTAGAGTTTGCCCAGTAGCCCCACCATCGACACCTGAAGCGCCGTCAGCACCGGCATGGTGGCAAAGGGCAGGGGCACCGCCCCCAGGGTGGCCGCGATCACCGCAAAGGCCGAAATATAGTGGCGGCCTACGTCGCGGTAGAGGGTGCCAAGCTGGTTGGCGGCCTCGGCCTGCTCGTCGAGCAGCTGGTAAAGGGCCTGGGCTTCGGCCTCGGGCAGCAGGTCGGCCAGGGCGTCGCGCAGCGCCTCCAGACCGTAGAAAACTGGGTCAAAGCCGTCTTCTTCAAGGGTGAAGTCGAGCAGCACGGTGCGGTCTACCAGGGCCTCAAAGTCGGCCCGAATAGCTTCAAAGGGGCGCGTTATGTCGTCTAAATCGGGGGGGTAGGGCGGGTGATTAGTCTGGCTGGGGGGGTAGATCTCATGGCTACAGGTGACCGCCAGCAGGCAGGGCACCGTGGGAAACTGCTGACGCAGGCGCACAGTAATTTGCCTGAGGCTGTCGGTGGCAAAGTCGTTGATTTTAACCGTGAGAATGAGAATACGGCCTTTGCTGGTGCTGCTGCTGAGGTCGTCAACCAGCTCGGCAATGATGGTATCGGTGGCCTGGGCCAAGTCGCCTAGCCCCACGGTGTCGGTAAAAATCAGCAGGGGCAGATCGTCTGAGGGGTAGGCGTAGCGCTGGGTGTGCTGGGTGTGGGGTTTAAAGCCCTGGCCCACAATATCGGCAGAAACCCCCGTTAGCCCCCGCACAATGGAGCTTTTGCCCGACTGAGGCTTACCGATCAGCAGGGCTTCGGTGGTGGGGAGCTGCTGGCGCACTTCTGCCAGAATTTCGGCCACTTTGTCGTCATCGACGTTAAACCAGCGGCTGAGCTGTCGAGCTGGCCGCAGCTGATTGGTGCGATCGCGCAGATTCTCCCACCACCCTGCCGGCGGAGATGTCCCCGCTGGTCTGGGGGCATCACCTTGGGGATTGGTTTGTTTGGGGTCACCCATGCCGATTGCCTGGTTGGTTCGCTGAACTGGCTCACCCTGATAATGCCATGCTTTCACCCGACCGACAGGCCTCTGGGGCGTCAGGGCATCGGGTTGGGCTGTATCGCTGGGCTGGGGGCGTCAGTCGTCGAGCAGCACCGAGGGGTTGCCGGGCACGGTGGCGGGCTGCTTTTTGGCTGTCTTGGCCGATCGGCTGCTGCGGCTATCGAGCTTGCCCTGGGCAATGGGCACGGTGAAGTGAAACTGGCTGCCCTTGTCTTTGCCGTCTGACTCGGCCCAGATGGTGCCCCCCAGGCCTTCTACAATTTGACGACACATCGCTAGACCCAGTCCCGTACCCCCGGTGGTGCGCCGCAGGGCACCCTCTTCTTGATAAAAGCGGTCAAACACCACATGCAGGCGGCTCGGCTCGATGCCGCGCCCGGTGTCGGCGACGGTGACTTGCAGGTGGGTGGGGCTAGGGCGGGTCACCTGAATAGTAATTTTGCCTTCGACCGGGGTAAATTTTTGGGCGTTGTCGAGTAGTTTGGCAAGCACTTCCACCAGCCACTCACCATCGGCCCGCACCAAAGGCACCTGCTTTGGAATTTTAACTTTGATGGTGGAGCTAGGGGCGCTGTCGTGGCTGCTGCGGATGCTGCTGAGGGCCAGATCAACGCATTCTTGAATTGAAAGCGACTCTAGGTTCCACTCGACGCGACCGCTCTCGAGCCGCGACAGGGTAAGGAAGTCTTGTACCAACTTGCGCATGCGCTCGGCATCTTCGAGGGCCGATTGCAGCATGATCTGCCGCAGCTTGGGGGGCATATCTGGCTCGGTGGCCAGGCTCTCTAAGCACACCTGAATGGTGGACAGGGGGGTGCGCAACTCGTGGCCGGTGATGGCGATCAGGTTGGCGCGGGTGCGGTCGAGGGCGGCGAGCTGCTGGTTGAGGTCTTGCAGGTGGGCGTAGGCCTCGGCCTGAATGATCGCTACGCTGAGCTGAGCGGCGATCGCATCCACCAGGGCCGTGTCGTCTTCGCTCCACTCGTGGGCCTGGGGCTGGCAGTGGTGCAGCTCAATCAGGCCCACTAGGCGACCCTGGTAGGTCAGCGGCACAATCAGCCACGACCGGATCTGCCAGCGCTCGATCAGCGGCTGAATCGCCTCTAGCTCCTGGCGAAAGGGCGACTCGCGCGACTGGGTATCGGCGATGGCGATGGTTTCTTTGGTGTCTTGAATGTAGTCAAACAGGGGGTTGGTGGCCAGGGGCCAGGTTTCGCCCAGCAGCGATTCGGCAGTGTTGCTGAGGTGCTGGTGGGCAATCATCACCGTGGCATCGGTGGCGGTGCAGGGGTAGATCAGACAGCGGCATACCTGGAGCGCCTGGCCCAGTTCTTGAGCTGCCTTGGCAAAGATCTCGTCGGCGTCGAGGGACTGGCGCACCACCGAGGTAATCGAGTTGACCAGGCGCTCGCGGCGCTCTTGGGCCGAGATCGCTTTGTAGGCTTTGAGCAGCTTATACTGCCCCGCCTGGAGATAGGTGACCAGGCGCTGGGTAAAGGGGTCGGGGCCGCCGCTGCCGTTTAGCTGCTGGCTGGGAGCGAGGGTAGGGTCGATGTAGCGCTGGCGAGCGATCGCCAGTTTGTCGGCCAGGTCAGGGCGATAGCCAGCAATGCGATCAAGCAGCAGGTCTGCCGCCCGCTGGCTAACGTAGGGGTCTTGGGTCCAAATGCCCTCAAAGCGCCGGGTCTGGTCGAGGGAGGGGCCACTGGTGGCGGGTTCGGGCGATCGCTCTCGGCAGATTAAGCAGGCGGTGTAGTCAGCCCCAATTACCACCAGGTGCCACTCGTGGGTCAGGGCATCATCGACCTTGAAGGCAATGGTCTCGTAGTTGTCAGAGCGGCTGACAAAGCTCGTACCCAGGGCCGACAGCACATAGACCTGGTCGGTGAGTTCGGCAATGCGCAGATAGCGGTTGGCCTCCTGCAAATAAAACCGCTCTTGTTGAAAGCTGGCAATCACCAACGACTCCGCTGCCCCTGCCAACACGTGATCCTCCATCGCGTGGGACAACGCGGTTAGAGAGGTTTTGAAGTAGAGACTCGGTCTAAGCTGGGGAATTGCGCTTAGCAATTCTTCCACCACAGATGTGGAATTGCTCATCGTTCAGGTTAGGGAACTGTCGATTCAAAGGTTTTGCCCAGGTGTTTAAGCCGATCCTGAGGAAGACCAGACCGCATTGGCAGCGGTTACTCCCACCTAGACTACCAGTTGGCTCCGGCTCCTACGGCACTTTGTAACCATTTGCCAACATCGGGGTTGCGATCATCGCGCCCACGGGCCTGAAGCCCAAAACAATCTCAAAAATATAGGCACCCGAGCGGTTAGCCCCGGTGCCTAAACTGTGTATGCCCCCAAATAGAGCAGAGCTATGAAGATTTAGCTCATCATCTCGTTACATCACACCGCTCATGTCAGAGGTGTCTTTCAAAAAGCCGCTGTAGGCCTCCATACCGTGCTCACCAATATCCAGACCCTTCATCTCTTCTTCGGCGCTCACCCGTAGGCCCAGCACCGCCTTGAGAATCAGCCAGAAAATGCTAGAAACAACCACGGTGAATAAACCAATGGTCAGAATACCAATGATTTGAACCCCAAGTTGACCCAACCCACCGCCGTAGAACACCCCAGCAATGCCTTCGCCACCTTGGGTGAAGTTGTTGGGGTTGGCAAACAGACCCACCGCCAGGGTGCCCCAGATACCGCACACCAAGTGTACCGAGGTAGCGCCTACGGGGTCATCAATTTTGATGCTGTCGAAGAAGCCCACCGAAAACACCACGAGGATGCCTGCGACTAGACCAATCCAAAATGCACCGGCATAGCCGACTACAAAACAACCAGCGGTGATGCCCACCAGACCAGCCAAAATGCCGTTAATGGTCATCGACAGGTCAGGTTTGCCGCTCAGCGCCCAGGAAGTAAAGGTAGCCGCTACGCCACCGGCCGCTGCCGCCAGGTTAGTGGTTACCGCAATGTAGGGTACAGCCAAGTCTGCTGCCAGCTGAGAACCGGGGTTAAACCCAAACCAGCCCAGCCAAAGAATCAAACAGCCCAGAGTAGCGATGCTTAGATTGTGACCAGGCAGAGCATTAACCCGCCCTTCAGAGCTGTATTTGCCCATGCGGGGGCCGAGAAAAGCTGCCCCCATAAGAGCCGCCCAGCCACCGACAGAATGCACAATGGTAGAGCCAGCAAAGTCGTGGAAGCCCAGCGCAGCTAACCAACCGCCGCCCCAGAGCCAGTGGCCCGTGATCGGGTAAGCGACAGCTGTCAGCAGCAGACTGAAAACCAGGAAGTCAATCAGCTTAATTCGCTCAGCTACCGCCCCTGACACAATCGTCGCAGCGGTACCCGCAAAGGCAGCCTGGAACAAAAAGAACGTATCTTTAGACAGATTTAGCCCTTCTGGCCCTAGCCCATACAGTTCAGGAGCACCGCCCAGGAAAAAGCTGCCCCAGCCGATCCAACCGTTGCCGTTGGCACCGAACATCAGCGAAAAGCCAATGAACCAAAACGACAGGGTGGCCAATGCAAAGACGATCAAGTTTTTGGTCAGCACATTGACGGCATTTTTCTGTCGGCAGAAGCCAGTTTCTAGCATGCCAAAACCGGCATTCATAAAAATGACTAAGAAAGCAGCAATTAACACCCAGATGTTGTCTAGGGTGGTTTGCACATCGGCTGCCGTCAACTCGTCTTGAGCCTGAGCAGCTACTCCCCAGGTGGCCAAGATAATCAGCGTTAGAGGAATACAGGCTACCCAAGCCCAGCCGCCGACGCGGCCAAATAGACGCTTAATTGCCCTGTCAAAAGGCGGCACATTGGAGTCCCAGAAGCCGGTCTGAGACCGCTTCCGAAACCTAGAACGGTTACGCAACACTAAATTAGACATCTCAACAGACGTTCCTTCAACACAATCAGACAGTGAACACGGCTTTAGATCTGAGCTCTCTACCCTAGGGTCGCGAGACAGATCAGTGGATCAGTATGGGAGCTAGGGCCGACAGAATCACAGAGCTAAGGTGACTCCGTAGACCAAATATGCCAAAAACGTAAACTTCTAATAGCACCCAAATGAACTTGATGGCGCTCTTTGGAAATTCACGCCCAACTGCCCAGGCATTTTTACGGCGTTAGCAGGCAGATGTATTTGCGCATACTCAGAACAAAACGATTCCATCAATTCTGAGGCTGTCAATCTGTATCGAAGGATACACGAAGCCCAGCAAACATGCCAGTCAGCCTGTATAGCTCCGAAATATAGGGCAAATCGCTCCTTAAATTAACCTCATAAGGAAAAAAGATCTCAAGGAGAAATTGAATCCGCCTTGGGCAGAGGCAAGCGGCTTTTCCCCTTAGGATGAGGCGCTACGAATAGACGACTATTTTGGTTTTAAAGGTTTATGGCTCTGCCAAAACAGGGCGGCGGCGATCGCCCCGGATGACTAAACCGGTGGACAATGGGCCTGCATGTATCCCTGGGAGCCGAGGCGTTCAAGCTCGCTCTGTTTAGCCAGTACCGAGGCGCTAAGATCGCGGCGATATTGCTCTATCTGGTCTAGCAGGGCGGGGCGATCGCAGCCCAAAATTTGCATGGCTAGCAGACCAGCGTTTTTGGCGTTGCCAATGGCCACCGTCGCCACCGGAATGCCTCCCGGCATTTGCACAATCGAGTACAGCGAATCTAGCCCCTGCAGGGTGCGGCTGACCACGGGCACCCCAATCACCGGCAGGGGGGTGAGGGCGGCAACCATGCCCGGCAGGTGAGCGGCCCCACCCGCCCCCGCAATAATCACCTTAAGCCCCCGTTGGCGGGCGGTTTGGGCATAGGTGACCATGCGCTCTGGGGTGCGGTGGGCCGACACAATGGCCACCTCGTGGGCCACCCCAAATTCGGTGCAAACCTCAATCGCCGCCGCCATAGTGGGCAGGTCTGAGTCGCTGCCCATAATGATGCCAACTTCGGGGCCAAGGCCCGGGTCATTTTTAGGGCCGGTTTGAGAGGTGGTCATAGCCTAAACTGCCGCTAGTTTTGCTCTCCTATCATGCCACTGGTGGGTGCGGGCGCTGGCCTGCGGCGCTAACCTGCGGCGCTGGCCCTTGAAGATTGAGTTTCGTTGCGGGCCGTTTTGGCGCAGCAAAACATCATAGAATTTTACAGAAGTTAGCAAACCCTAAAGCCGCCCCATGACTGCCACTGACGACAAAACCGTAGTTCGCGAGTATTTCAACGCCATTGGGTTTGACCGCTGGCAGCGCATCTACGGCGATGGCGAGGTCAATAAGGTGCAGCTCGACATTCGCAAGGGCCACCAGCGTACGGTAGACACCCTGCTGGGCTGGCTAGAGGCCGACGACAACCTGGTAGGGCTGACCTGCTGCGACGCGGGCTGTGGGGTTGGCAGTCTCACCATTCCCCTGGCCCAGGCGGGGGCCAAGGTCTACGCCAGCGATATTTCCGCCAAGATGGTCGAAGAGGCCCAGCGCCGAGCTGAGGTGGCCCTGGAGGGCAAAAACCTGCCCACCTTTGAAGTCAAAGACCTCGAAGAACTGGCCGGCAGCTTTCACACGGTGATTTGTCTAGACGTGCTGATTCACTACCCCCAAGACAAAGTGCAGGCCATGATTAGCCACTTGAGTTCTCTGGCAGAAACTCGGCTGATCATGAGCTTTGCCCCCAAGACGGTCTTCTACAGCGCCCTGAAGAAGGTGGGCGAGTTCTTTCCGGGGCCAAGCAAGGCTACCCGCGCCTACCTGCACCGGGAGGCCGACATTGTCAAGGCGCTAGAGGCCGATGGCTGGCAGATTGAGCGCCGGGCCATGACCAAGACTCAGTTCTACTTTTCTCGCCTAGTAGAGGCAGTGCGAGCAAAGTAGGCTCGGGGGTTTGGGCTGTTCGTCAAGCCAAAGATGAAAGGTAAGGGGGGTATACGGTTCACGGTTTAAGGTGCAAGGACTGCCTTGAACCGTATACCTTATCAAAAAAATGGGTTGAAAACCCCGTCATTTTAGGACGGCTTTTCTTGATTCTCAATATAGGTTTTGAGGACATCCAGCGGTGCGCCGCCCACAGACGACACAAAGTAGCTAGGACTCCACAGAGAAGGCTTGCCGTG
>JBBSKN010000102.1:0-12599 GCA_038256265.1 Phormidesmidales cyanobacterium | reverse complement strand
GTTCGGACAACGACGTGTAATAGTGTTGCATCTGCTGTTCGATAGCTACAGGGTAGGGAGTCTGCATAACCTCATGGGGGGCACTGCAGTTTCAGCCTATCGAATTCCTGAAAGATTGGGGTTTATATAATCCTCATTCCTTAGTACTGGTTGGCAGGAATAGGGCAACTTTTGTTGGGGTATTAGGTATACGGTGCAAGGTGCAAGGTATACGGTGGCAGAAATAGTTGGCTGACTGCCAGAAGGTACTAGGTCAGTGGCTTGGTGCCATCGTTGACCGCCAGGCGCAGGGCAGAGAGTACCAAAATCACCAAAAATAGCGCCAGCCCAAGGGTGCAGGCATAGCTAATTTCGAATTTTTGAAAGGCCTGCTCGTAGATGTAGTAGACCACGGTCTTGGAGCTGTTGCGGGGGCCGCCCTGGGTCATGATGAAGACCTCTTCAAAAACTTTGGTGGCGGCGATCGCAGAGATCACGCTCACCAGCACCACATAGGGTTTCATCAGCGGCAGGGTAATATCCCAGTGCCGGCGCCACCCGTCGGAGCCGTCTAACGCCGCGGCCTCGTAAAGGTCTTGGGGAATGCCCTGAAGCCCGGCCAGGTAGATCACCATGTAGTAGCCCAGCCCCTTCCACACCGTCACCACCATGACGCTAAACAGCGCCATAGCCGGGCTAGTCAGCCAGGGAATGCCGCTCTCGGTCAGCCCCAGGCTTCTCAAGACTTGGTTAAATAGGCCAGTCTCGGCGTAGAGCCAGCGCCAGGCAATGCCCGCCACCACCATCGACACCACCACGGGCGAGTAGTAGGCCACCCGCAGCCAGTGCATGCCCCGCAGCGGTCGGTTGACCAAGATCGCCAGCCCCAGCGGCGCAAAGGTCAAAATCGGCACCACTCCCGCCAGGTACACAAGGGTGTTGCGCACCGTCTGCCAGAAAATCGGGTCGGTTCTCAGCCGCTGCACATTGGCCCAGCCTACCCAGGTGGGGGCCGCCGTCAAATCTACCCCAAAGGTGGTGAAGCTCAGATAAAAGGCTTGCAGCGCTGGCCAAAACACCGAGATTCCCAGCGCCCCCAGTGCCGGCAGCAAAAACAGGTACGGAATCGCCCGCTGGGGAATAGTCAGCTGCGATCGCCAGTGTTGGCCCAACTTTGCGTGAGGAGATGCGGTCATGAATGTCAGAAACAGCAACGAACCCGTAGCCAGAATAGCCTAAAGCGCTTTGAGCTGAGGAAAGATCAAGAATCTATCTCAGTTCGCACAATCGCTAACTCTTGTAAAAAATGTACGCAGCAGCATGACGGAGATGCACAATTAGTCAGCTATCCGTTGAATTCACAGCAGGACTATACAGGCTTTTTATAGCCAACAGCTATGTTTTCCTCAGAGACTTTAGTAGATGTCTCGGGCGGGCAAAGACAATATCCTCATATCGTTCTGGATAGCGAGTAAAAATATAGTGCTCATACTCATACCAGTGTCTTTCACCTTTTTCTTGATTACACTGGTAGCAAATTACCCATAGGTTTCTAAAGTCGAGCGATAGCCAAGGATATTGAGCGCGGGGCAGCTTGTGGTCAATGCTCCTACCATTGGTGCGGCTATACTGTTCACCACAAATTGGGCAGTGGCGCTCGGAGTTATCTCGCACCCAAATACGGCTTGCTTCAGTGATGCCACATTCGCTATCGCCGTTAATATATCGCCAGTAGTCAAAGCTGCGATAGTCGTCAAAATCTTGCTGGGTAAGTTTGTGATAGCGGCGATTGCCAACTGTATTAGCCAGCGCGAAGAGCTCCTTTAAAGTTTTATCAGTTTCAAAAGCCATGGTTTAGCAATAGCTCAATACCTATCGTTTTCGGGATTTTGTCGTCGTCTTGCGTTTTTGACTTGATCGAGAAGGCTGGCTGTAGTCAACTATCTCAACCTCCTGATCAGGAAACTGTTGGTCGATCTGCTCGGAAATGGCGTTTACCTCAGCCTGAAATACCTGTTCAAAGGCTTTTACTTCTTCAACCGTTTGATATTTTTTGCCGATCTGATCAGCCTTTAAAAATAGCTCTTCAAGCGTTGGATCGTCAGAATCAGGCGATACTAGAAGGTCATTAATTTTTTGGTAAAGCTCAATGACGTTATCCCAACCGACGTTGCGGTAGCCGTTGGTCTTGAGCCAAACTTGGTCAGCTTTGGGCAGTTTTTTTTTGCGGTCGGTGTTTGAGCATTGCACCTCGCGATAGCCCATTCCACTGAAGCGGCGTGGCTTACATTTTTGGCTAACCATTGCAATTGCTCCTACCCTAAGGTCCATCGAAATAGTCGAATCATGGCCTTGCGCAACTCACTGTCTTCGTATTGCAACAGCATCTTAGTATCTCGGGCTAGTCTTAGCCGAATTTGATCTACGATATTTTTAAGTTCTTTGTTATCTCGTTTAAGCTGGTCGTTGGCCCCTATCAACTCATCATTTTCAGTGGTCAAGGTTTGTATCTTTGAGTTTAGACTCTGATTTTTAGCGGCAAGCTGCTCAATCTGAGTTTCTAACTGCTGTTGCTCGACTGATAGCGATCCTTTGCGATTTTGAAGTGCTTTGTTTGCCTTCTCCAATTCAGCAATAGATTTTTGAGTTTGCTGATACTCTGCCTGCAATGCCTCAAACTTCTTTTCTGCCTGATTACGACGTTGACCGTAATAGCGATTATTCTGTGAAAGCTCGTTATTCTTTTCAACAAAAGACTCAACTAGCTTCTCAGCGCTAGGATAATTGTTGAGAAGCATCAATAAATTTTCACAGTCCTCTAGGCTGAGAGACTGAGTCAAGTTTTTGTTGATGCCATAGTTCTCTTTGAGAACAGTCTGAAGTTGGTTCTTTAATGCCACCTGGCTTGTCCTTTCGCAAGACTTAACTTAAATGTACCCATGGGCTGCTCTGTTACCTAAGGATTAGTGAATAGCCCGATAGACCTTCATAAAAGAGCTTTCTAGAGACCAGCCCCGGTGAAATCTACATGAATGAGTAGCTAGACTCTAGGAAATTGCACCGCTCGGTGCCTACAGACCCGTTCCACTAAACCCGAGCGATTAGCCTATATTTCAGTGTTCGGCCTCAAGCACCACTATGGCTGCTAGATTAAGTTTTTACTCTAGCAGCCATAGGGATTTACCCCAGCAGCGGCGTCAGGTCTAAATGTTCGCCAACGGCCTCGGTCAGCTCATTGAGAATGGCCTCGCGCTGTTCGCGGTAGTTGGGAATGCCCGTGGGCAGCGACCCCAGGCCGCGCTGCTGGCGCAGGCGATTGAGCCAGGCCCGCCGCCAGGGGCCGTTGTCAAAGATGCCGTGGAGGTAGGTGCCCCACAGCGACTGGCTGGCGTCCACCACCCCCAGGCTGCGGTCTTCAAAGAGAAACTCAAACTTGGTGCCCTTCTCATCCAATCCGTCGGAGAGCAGCAGCTGGGTGCGGCCCTGGTGTAGCTCGTAACCCGCCACTGGCAGCCCCTCTTGGGGAAATCGTGAGGTAACGGTGCGCTGGCGGGCGATCTTTTGCTGGGTGATCACCGTGCGCAGCGGGAATAGATCTAACCCAGGGAAGCGGCCCTCGTGGCCCTCGATGCCCTCGGGGTCGGCCAAAAACTGCCCCATCATCTGGAAGCCGCCGCAGACGCCCATCACCGTGCCCCCAGCGGCCACGTAGTTCTGAAGTTCTTCGGCCATGCCGTTGCGCTGCAAGACTAGCAGGTCGGCAATGGTGGTCTTGGTGCCGGGGATGATCACCGCGTCGGGGTAGCCTAGCTTTTCTTTGGGGCTGCGGTAGATCACCCGCACATTTGGCTCGGCCTCTAGGGGGTCAAAGTCGGTGAAGTTAGAAATGCGGGGCAGACGAATCACGGCGATGGTGATATCGGCCTGTTTTTTGCTGCCGGGGGTGCGATCGAGCAGGCTGAGCGAGTCTTCGGCGGGCAGGGCATTCTCAATCCACGGCACGACGCCGAGCACGGGGATGCCGGTGCGCTCTTTAAGCCAGACCAAGCCAGGCTCCAGCACCTCGCGCTGGCCGCGAAACTTGTTGATAATGATGCCCTTGACCAGGGCGCGCTCTTCAGGATCCATCAGCTCTAGGGTGCCGACGATGTGGGCAAAGACGCCGCCGCGATCAATGTCGGCCACCAGCACAGTGGGGGCGTTGAGGTGCTTGGCCACCCGCATGTTGGTGAGGTCGCGGTGCTTGAGGTTGACCTCGACGGGGCTACCAGCCCCCTCGCAGACCACAAAGTCAAAGTCTTGGCCCAGGCGGGTGAGGCTTTCTTGAATGGCCTGCCAGCCCTGGTCGAAGAAGTTTTCGTAGTACTGCATGGCTGTGGTGCGCCCCACAGCCCGACCCTTGAGAATCACCTGGGAGGTCATGTCGCCCTGGGGCTTGAGCAGAATCGGGTTCATCTCGACCTGGGGGGGCACCCCGGCAGCCCAGGCCTGGACCGCCTGGGCGTAGCCCATCTCGCCGCCGTTGGCGGTGACGTAGGAGTTGAGGGCCATGTTTTGCCCTTTAAAGGGGGCAACCCGCCAGCCCCGACGGCTGAGAATGCGGCAGAGGGCCGTGGTAATCAATGATTTACCCACGTGGGAGGCTGTTCCCACTACCATGATTGCTCTCATGGAGCGTCTCCAAAGTTGAATGAGGTCAACGGTAGCGCTTGGGCCTAGGCGATCGCCTAACCAGCCACTCCCTATGCAGATTCTTCAGGAACAACACAACCCATCAGGACGATATTAGCCGTGCCACCAGCTGGGTGAACGCACCCATCGGCACCATGCATTATAGAGATGATCGCCCAGGGTGGGGCGATACTGGGCCGGGGTGAGCGGGGTGAGGCTGTCAAACACCTGGCGACCCATGGGGGTGAGGCGAAAGCTATCGGTCAGCCCCTGGCCGTCAACTTCGCGGCGCAGCAACCCCACAGCAATCAGCCACATCATTTCGTTTTCGGCCCTGAGCTCGGCCAGAGGGCGGCGGCTGTAGCGGCTTTTGATGCCGCTCTGACCGCACACCTGGCGAATAGAAATGCTCTGCGATCGCATGTCCCCCAGCAGATCTAGCCGAAAGGGGGAGCACCGAAAGGCGCGCTCGGCCCGCTGGAGCGATCGCCGGGGATAGCTGATCGAAAAAGTGGGGCTGAGTTTGGCTAGGGGCATGGGCAGACTTAAATACTCTCTAAATTGTAGGCCCATTCCACCCCGACCAAGGTCTGCTCTAGGCCGATCCCTAGGTAGGAGATGCTTACACTCTTAATTTACTATTGCGCTCAGGGCGGGGAAGGGCTTTCGGTGGTAGGGTTAAGCATCGAGCTAGGCTCGGCGACAACCGGGCTAAACTCTGGCGTTAGCGGTGTTCTATGAACCCCAAAATCTTACCGGGCCAAACCTACCCCCTGGGGGCCACCGTCTACGCCGTGGGGGTCAACTTTTGCCTGTACTCTAAACATGCCACCGGCATCGACCTGCTGCTGTTTGAGGCCGACGACCTCACCGAGCCGAGCCGGGTGCTGACCCTCGACCCGCTGTGGAATCACACCTTTTACTACTGGCATCTGTTTGTGCCAGGGTTAAAAACCGGACAGATCTACGCCTACCGCGTCCACGGCCCCTTTGACCCAGCCCACGGCCACCGCTTTGACGCCACTAAGGTGCTGCTCGACCCCTACGCCCGCGCCGTTGTTGGCGACGATACCTATGATCGCAGCCGTGCCATTGGCCCCGGCGACAACTGCGCCACCGCCCTCAAGGGCGTGGTGGTCGATACCCGCAACTACGACTGGGGGGGCGATCGCCCTCTGCACATTCCCTACTCCAGCAGCATCATTTACGAAATGCACGTGGGCGGCTTTACCCGCCACCCTTCCTCGGGCTTGCCTGACGAGCAGCGGGGCACCTATGCCGGGCTAATCGAAAAGATCCCCTACCTGCAAGAGCTAGGCGTTACCGCCGTCGAACTACTGCCGATTCACCAGTTCGACGCCCAAGACGCCATGCCTGGCCTAGAAAACTACTGGGGCTACAGCACCCTGGGCTTTTTTGCCCCCCACCGGGCCTACAGCTCGCGCAAAGACCCCCTGGGGCCGGTGAACGAGTTTCGCGACTTGGTCAAGGCGCTGCACAAGGCGGGCATTGAGGTGATTCTCGACGTGGTGTTTAACCACTCCGCCGAGGGCAACCACGAAGGCCCCACCCTGAGCTTTAAGGGCATCGACAACGAAACCTACTACATGCTCGAAGACAACCCGATCTACTATTCCAACTACAGCGGCTGCGGCAACACCCTCTCGCCCAACCACGCCGTCGTCGGGCGTATGATTCTCGACAGCCTGCGCTACTGGGTGTCAGAAATGCACGTGGATGGGTTTCGCTTTGACCTGGCCTCGGTGATGTCGCGCGATATGATGGGCAACCCCCTAGAAGACCCGCCGATTCTCTGGAACATTGAGTCGGAGCCGATTTTGGCGGGTACCAAAATCATTGCCGAAGCCTGGGATGCGGGGGGGCTTTACCAG
This sequence comes from Phormidesmidales cyanobacterium, assembly GCA_038256265.1. Lineage (GTDB taxonomy): Bacteria > Cyanobacteriota > Cyanobacteriia > Phormidesmidales > Phormidesmidaceae > Nodosilinea. The sequence goes on along the minus strand of JBBSKN010000102.1, from coordinate 6,057 downwards.
GTGGGCAGCTTCATCGGCGATCGCTTTGCCGAATGGAATGGCCCCTACCGCGACCACGTGCGCCAGTTTATTAAGGGTGACGAGGGGGGGGTGCCCGATTTGGCTTCGCGCATTTTGGGCAGCCCCGACATTTACCAAAAGCCCAACCGGGAACCCAACCGCAGCATTCACTTTGTCACCTGCCACGACGGCTTTACCCTCAATGACCTGGTGTCGTACAACCAAAAGTACAACGAGGCCAACGGTGAACATAGCCGCGACGGCGCCGACGCCAACTACAGCTGGAACTGTGGTGTTGAGGGCCTTTCGGCTCCGCCGGAGGTCGAGCAACTGCGCCAGCGGCAGATCAAAAACTTTCTCACCCTGCTGTTTATGGCCCAGGGCACCCCCATGCTGCTAATGGGCGACGAGGTGCGCCGCACCCAGCGGGGCAACAACAATGCCTACTGCCAAGATAATGACATCAGCTGGTTGAATTGGGATGCTGTGGAGAAAGAACAGCCGCTGCTGCGCTTTACCCAGGGGCTAATTCACTTCATTCAAAACCTGAAGGTGTTTCGCCTAGAGCACATGCTGCGGGTGACCAGCACCTGGCACTACGAGCCGCACATTGTCTGGCACGGCACTAATCTGAACCAGCCCGACTGGTCTGAGCAGTCTCGCACCCTGGCTTTTACCCTGCGCTATCCCGATGCTCAGGAAGAGATTCACGTCATGCTCAACGCCTATTGGGAGCCGCTGATGTTTGAGCTGCCGGGGCTGGGGCTGCGCGATCGCTGGCACCGCATTGTCGATACGTCGGTAGCACCGCCTAGAGACTTTTGCTACCCCGACGAGGCCCCGGTGTTTGAGAGCGATCGCTACCCGGTCGGGGCGCGATCGTCTGTAGTGCTGATGAGTCGGGGGCAGGTTTAGGGCTTTGCGGGCTGACTTTGTCGTATCAACAGCAGTGGGCCAATGTCTGAATTGCATCAGCGTCTTCTGAAGATTGTTCAACGCCTTCCCAGCGACTTTGAACCCTATGGCCGTCGTAGTCGCGATGATGACTGGGGAGCCGATTGCTCCTGTGGCTGCAAGTATTTTTTGCCGTTGGAGGGTCAACTGGGCATGGATTGGGGAGTTTGCGCTAACCCTGCCAGCCCTAGAGCAGGTTTGCTGACCTTTGAACATCAGGGATGCCAAGCATTTGAAGCCGATGAAGATAGGCCAGAGTGAAAACTAAGGATACGGAAACGGGGAAAAATGTCCCAGCTTTTAATCCTCGTCAGCAGGTGCTGCGGTCAGGAAAATTGCTTAGTGGTGCTGATGAGTCGAGCGCAGGTTTAAAAGTTTAGGCAAGCTGAGCATTGGCCTGTTGGCAGGGAATGTACTGTTGAAGCTGAAGCGTTATGTGACAGGAATTTCGTTCACGACGACTCATAGAACATCTGTTAGTGAACCAGTGCTCATTCTTGCAGCTTTAACTTCCTCAATGCTAAGCGCGGGTTCCTTACGATGAAACATCGCGTGACAATTAGGACAAACAGGTAGCAGATCCCTAATTGGATCAACCTGATATTCTTTCCCTATCTCTGATAGAGGCTTTAAATGATGAACATTGATGAAGTTCCTGCCCAAATCTCCAAATTCTTCTTCGAAATTAAAGTTGCAAATCTTGCAGCTCAACCCATGAGAATTAATACATTTTTGTCTGGCCTTGGAATCTCTCTCATAAGCATTCACGAATATTTTGTGAACAGCTCCTTCGTAATATCCTTGTGAGTCTATTTCGCCTGGGAGATCATTGTAATTTTTGAGTAGACACCAAATTTGCTGCTCTTTGCTTTGCTTTGGCCTATGCTGATCAATCCACTTTGATATACGTTCCTTCTCTTCTCTTGTCTTCTTAGATCTATTTTTGGCGAAGCTACCTATGGCCTTTTCATATCTTAGTCCAATAAGAGCATGTCTTGTGGTGTCTGACCATGATTTCCAGTCTGACTTATCTAGTTCTTTTATATCAACTTTTTCAACTTCAGAAATCAAATCTTCTGTAGAGGCTTCTTCAGATGGATAAGCTTTTATTTTTTCCAAAAGAAAGTCTTTTAATTCCTTTGTTACGCGAGATTTTACCATGATTCTAGACTCTGTATTTTCGTGGTCAGGGGTAGAAATAAATTTTTTGCGCCTACTTCGTCCTGCCGACAAATCGCAAAAATGCCTGGAGCTTATCTTTGTTAATAATTGTTAGGAGGTGGGAGGACGATAGCAGAAGACATAGCCTTAGCTTCTTGCCATCTTACGAGTCAACGCTGAGAAGACAGCTTGGTAAACCTGCGATAGCGAGAAACCCGGTTTCTAAATTCAACACTCTGGACAGTTTTTGATAGGCAACGGTGGAATGAGGATTTCAGCCCTCTTTTACAGTGATCTAGCCAACGAGGAATCGAGGGTTTTAGCGCTTGTCCGAAAAAGTGTCCGGACTATTGACTTAGCTTAGCCTACTCTACGGTTGCTGACTCAGCTAGGCTGACTTCGCAACTTTGGCTCGTAATCCAACCACCGTTAACCCAACAACTTCCTGAGTTTCTTCGTCATAGCGAAGCACAACGGGAGCATGTCACCCTTTCTGAGAGAAAAATCAAATCCCCAAAACACGTACTTCCATTGAGACCAATTTATGGGCTTTTAATATTCTCTGGAAAAGGAAGACATGCTCCCAAGCACAACCCCATCGCCAATATCAATCCCAACGGCAGGGCAAGGTTCACCCACCGATAGATACAAGACATCGACTTCGCCATCATAATTCCAATTAGCTCGATCAGATGTTTGCGGAATTTTTGGCGTCTCTATAAACCCTCACCTCTATCCGCCTTGCTGCTTGGCTATGTTTTACTGGGCCACTGTGCTGCCATTGTCGTAGATCCTTCTATGGGTTGTCTAATGGGTTTTTTAGCCTTGGCTCCTTCTTTATCCAGCGTTGCGATCGCCCCTATCGGCCCCCCGGTACAACCATCGCCATCCCTGGTAGCCTCATCAGCCGCCGTGGATGGTTCTTCCAGTCGCCGCGATCGCTCATCCAATCCGAAAGCTCCTTTAGTTGTCACCAGAGGTCTTTTATCCTGCTCAAACGGCATGGGCGGCTTAGGTTAGGGCAGTCGGTGGTGCCCACTGGGTAGCGATCGCACCCTCACTCCGCCCCAGGCTGCCAGGGCGGCGGTGTTAGACTACAAAAGCTCAAGAACGCAAAAACGCGCGTCTCCATGACCGTCCAAGCCAGTATTTTGAAAGGGCAGCTCCAGGCCCCCAGCGCCATCGAGGTGCCCATCAGCATTGCGCCCATGATGGATCGCACCGATCGCCACTACCGCTATTTCATGCGGCAGATTACCCAGCGCACCCTGCTGTATACCGAAATGGTGACGGCCCAGGCGATATTGCACGGCGATCGCGATCATCTGCTGGGCTTTACCGCCAGCGAGAACCCGCTGGTGCTCCAGGTGGGGGGCGACGACCCGGCCATGCTGGCCACCAGCGCCCGCGCCGCCGCCGCCTTTGGCTATGCCGCCATCAACCTCAACGTGGGCTGCCCGAGCGATCGCGTCCGCAGCGGCAACTTCGGGGCCTGCCTGATGGCCCAGCCCGAGCGGGTGGCCGAGGCCGTGGCGGCGATGATGGCGGCCAGCCCCCTGCCCGTCAGCGTCAAGCATCGCATCGGCATTGACGAGCTAGATCGCTACGAAGACATGGTGCATTTTGTCAGCATCGTGGCCCAGACTGGCTGCCGCCACTTCACGGTGCATGCCCGCAAAGCCTGGCTTCAGGGGCTGAGCCCTAAGGACAATCGCACCGTCCCCCCCCTGCGCTACGGCGAGGTGCACCGCCTCAAGCAAGACTTCCCTCACCTGTGGGTTGAGATCAACGGTGGCTTTACTCGCCTAGAGCAGGTGACCGAACAGCTCAACCGAGTGGATGCGGTGATGATTGGTCGCGCCGCCTACGACCATCCCTACCTGTTTGCCGACGTAGACCAGCGCTTTTGGGGCGCGAGCAGCGAAGCGTCTAGTCTCCACCAGCCTGATCGCCATCAGGTGGCCGAGGCCATGCTGCCCTACATTGACCACTGGGTACGCCAGGGCACCAAGCTCAACAAAATTACCCGCCACATGCTGATGCTGTTTGCGGGGCAGCCCGGCAGCCGCCTGTGGAAGCAGATTTTGACCGAAAGGTCTTGCCAACCGGGGGCGGGGGTTGAGGTGGTGCAGCAGGCCCTGGCGGCGGTGGTGCACCAGGGCGAGATTCAGATCGAACTAAGGGCCGCTCAGCCCCTGGGTGCCCGTGGCTAGGGGCGCAGGTATCCAGACAAAGGGGTAGACGTATTCGTCGCTGCTGGTCAGCGGGGTCAGCTGGGTGCCGTCGGGGCGCACGCGATGCAGCACCTGGGTGTCTGGGGCGGCGTTCGGTGGCGTCGCGGTAAAGGCAATCCAGCTGGCATCGGGTGCCCACTGGCTATGGAGCAGGTTTTGCAGGGGCTGGGTGGTGAGGGCGGTAAACGCTTGGTCAACCAGATCGAGGCGAAAGAGCGCCTGCCGCCCGGCCTGGGCACCCACCGCCATCACCAGCTGCTGGCTGTTGGGTGCCCAGCTCAGCGCGTCGTAGAAGCCGGGCCGGGTGAGGGCCTGGGTCTCGCCGGTATTGACATTGACCAGGGCAATCACCTCCTGGTTGCTGAAGGGCGGGTTGTGGGGCCGATAGAAGGCAATGTACCGCCCGTCGGGCGACCAGAGCAGGCGGCTGCGGTAGATCTGAAAGTCGGCCTCGGGGGTGAGTACGCGGCGATCGCTGCCGTCCGCCGCGACGACGTTGAGGCGCTGAAAGGGATAGCTGCCCTCGTAGAAGGCCAGGCGGGTGCCGTCGGGTGACCAGGCCAGGGGGCTACCCGCCGCCCCGTAAATGCCTGGATTTTGGGTCAGGCGGCGGGGACGACCGCCCTCGAGTGCGACCACAAAAATGTGCTGGTTGGCCACGTAGGCCATGCGGCGGCCGTCCGGGGCCAAAAATATCGCTGATTCTACCGCCTCGGGCAGCAGATCGAAGCGGGCTAGCTCCCCTGGGGCGCTGCTGAGCCAGAGGGTTTGCTGACCCGCCGCTCCAGCGACGGGGGCCGGGCAGCGCTCGCTAATCACTAAGGTATCGCCCTCGGTTTGCCACACCAGGTCAATGGTGGGGGGCCGCTGACAGGTGCTAGAAAACACCAGCTCTGGAGCCTCGGCCCCAGGGTCAACCCGGTAGACGTCGCCGTAATTTTGCACCACCGCCAGCCGCTGGCCGTCGGCAGACCAGGCCAGGGTGTCGTAGCTGCGATCGCCCCCCGGCAGCAGGTCAGTGCGATCGCTGCTCTCTGGCTCGATGCGAAACAGGCCATCGGGGGTGGCAAAGGACAGATCGGCCGCCTGCCCTGCCGCCGCTAGGGAGAAAGCCATCAGTACTGCCATGGGAATCGCCATGGGAATCGGGCCACGAAACCTTTCCGGGAGCGACATCGGGGATTGAATCACAGGTTCACGTCCTTGAGCATTCCATTCGTCATCATAGCCAGGGCTTGAGCGGCTTGGGGTGTGGTTTTGGGGCCAGGTTTTAGCCACCGAGACGGCAATCGCCCCCTCGGTTTCTGAGCTGCTAGGGGCAGACTGCGGCTTTCCCCAACCTTACTTTCAGCTAGCCTGCAACCGAAAGATTGCAGGCCGGGATACCGGCACCGATGCTGTATCTATTCTTCTACCCATGAACGTCATCAGCCTGTTTTTTATATTTTTAATTGTTTCCTCCATTCAGCCCACCCTTCAGCTGGACTGAGGTGAGAGATCGGGTTGGGGCGCACAGCAGTGCGCCCGTACGGTGGATGGGGTAGGGGCGCACTGCTGTGCGCCCGTACGGTGGGTGGGTAAAGCCTGGCTGGATTGAATGGGCGGTGGGTTTAGGGGGTGGTAGATAGGTAATCGACGATCGCCTTGGCGATGTGGTGGTTGCCGTCTTTGGCGATCGCCTTGGTGGTGCGGGGCGGCTGTAGGGGCT
>JBBSKN010000101.1:0-12726 GCA_038256265.1 Phormidesmidales cyanobacterium | reverse complement strand
GGGGCTGAGCTTGCCCATGGCGGCAAAGGCGGCCTTGCGGCCCTTCCACAGGCGCAGCCGCTCGTCGGGGTCGGTGGCCACGGTGAGGGTGCGGGCACCGTTTTGGCGGCAGAGGTCAGCGATGCGATCGCCCGTCGCCGCTACCTCCGCCGGTAGCCCGTCGATCTCGATCAGCAAAATTGCCGCCGCGTCGCGGGGGTAGCAGTGGGTCGCCACCACGTCTTCTACCGCGTTGAGGCTAAAGTTATCCATCATCTCCATGCCAGCGGGGATGATGCCCGCGCTGGTAATGGCTGACACCGCCGCACCCGCCGCCGCCACCGAGGTAAAGTCGGCCAGCAGCACCTGAATCGACTGGGGCGCTTTGAGAATGCCCAGGGTAATTTCGGTGGCAATGCCCAGGGTGCCTTCGGAACCCACAAACAGGCCGCAGAGGTCATAGCCCGGGGTCTCGGCCACCGCACCGCCCAGGTCGGCAATATCGCCGTTGGGCAGCACCACCTTTAGCCCCAGCACGTGGTTGGTGGTGACGCCGTACTTCAGGCAGTGCACGCCGCCCGAGTTTTCGGCCACGTTGCCGCCCACCGAGCACACCGACTGGCTAGAGGGGTCGGGGGCGTAGTAAAAGCCCGCGCCGCTGACCGCCTGGGTGACCCAGTTGTTGATCACCCCTGGCTGCACCACCACCCGCTGGTTGTCTAAATCCACCGACAGAATTTGGTTCATGGTGGCGGTGACAATCAGCACCGAGTCTTTGATCGGCAGCGCCCCGCCCGAGAGGCCCGTGCCCGCTCCCCGAGCCACAAAGGGCACCTGAAACTGGTTACAAATCTTCACCGCCGCTGCCACCTGCTCGGTGGTTTTGGGTAGCACCACGATCGCGGGCCGCTGGCGATAGCTGGTCAGCCCGTCGCACTCGTAGACGAGGATTTCTTCTTTACGACGCACGACGCGATCGCTCCCCAGGGCAGCGCTAAAGGCGTTAACAATCGGTGCCCAGTCAATGCGCGATCGCTCCGCTACGGTCATAGCCCACACTGGTTAAGATGCCTACGATCCTACCTCGAACGGGCCTTGAACAGGCTGTGATCGAGGGGTGCGATCGCCCGCAGCTTCGACTCCATCCCCAATCTGAATAGTAGGTCATGGCCCGCAGTCATTCCCTTCATCAGAGAGACTTCTCTTCCTTCCTCGGGCGGATACCTTTTTAAATCTCACTAATGAAATGAGGAAACCCCGTGCTGATGGCACAGCGCTCTACCCGTTGTTGATTCGTTTTCAGTTTCGATTCATTTTCAGGTCGCGTCCCTCCGGCACTTAACATGCACCAAGACGCCAAGGAATCACTCTACCCATGCAAACCATCGAATGGTGGCAAAACGCTGTTATTTATCAAATTGTGCCCTGGAGCTTTTTAGACACCGATGGCGACGGTCGCGGCAACCTCAACGGCATCATTGACAAGCTCGACTACATTTCTGCCCTGGGGGTAGACGCCATCTGGCTTACCCCGATCTACGAGTCACCCATGGATGATCTGGGCTACGACATTACCGATATGACCGACATCGACCCGGTCATTGGGGATCTGGCCATATTTGACAAACTACTGGCACTCACCCACGCCCGGGGGTTGCGGATGATCATCGATCAGGTCTGGGGGCACACTTCAGATCGCCACTTCTGGTTTTTAGAAAGTAGCCAAGACCGTGATAACCCTAAGGCCGACTGGTACGTCTGGGCCGACCCTAATCCCGACGGCTCGCCCCCCAACAACTGGCTGTCAGTCTTTAATGGCGACTCAGCCTGGGCATGGGAACCTCAGCGCGAGCAGTACTACCTATTCCACTTTTTGCGCAGTCAGCCCAAGCTCAACTGGGGCAACCCCGAGGTCGTAGACGCCATTTTGCAGCGGGGCAAGTTTTGGCTTGATCGCGGCGTCGATGGCTTTCGCATTGACGCGCCCAACTTCTTTCTCCACGACCCCGATCTTCAGGATGAGCGGCTGCGCCCGGAGGATGCACCTCGTCCCGATGGCATTGACCCCAAAAACCCGATGGCCAAACTGATGTTTGAGAACAGCTTTTGTCGCCCTGAGGCGCTAGATGTGCTCAGGCCCGTGCGCGAACTGCTCGACCAGTACCCCGGCACCGTTAGCCTAGCTGAGGTTACGCTCTGCGAAGACTCGATTTATCTATCAAGTGAGTATGTCAAGGGCACACAGCGGGCCCATCTAGCCTATAACAGTGCTCTATTGGTCGACGAACCCCTTAACGCCGATCTGATGCGCTCCACCCTCGAAAAAGTCAAAAAGCACTTTCAGGGCGGCGGCAACTGCTGGATGGTCGGTAACCACGACTATGGTCGCCTGCGCAGCCGCTGGACTGGAGAAGATAGCGAGGGTACGCTATACCCTGATCCTTTCTACCATCAAATGGCGGCGATGCTGGTGACCATGCCCGGTGCCCTCTGCCTTTACCAGGGCGACGAACTGGGGCTCAACGAAGCCCGCATTCCTGAAGACATTCCTGAAAGCCAAATTCGAGACCCCTTCGGTAAGGCCCTCTATCCCGATGTTGTAGGGCGCGATGGCTCGCGTACCCCTATGCCCTGGCAAGCCGCCGCCGTCAGTGCCGGTTTCTCCAGCCATGAAAACACCTGGCTACCTATTCCCGATAGCCATCGGTTCCGGGCTGTAGATGCCCAGACCGAAGACCCCAGTTCGCTGCTCAATGCCTGGCGGCGACTGCTGCACTGGCGGCGGCAGCAAACGGCGCTCATGCAGGGCGACTGCCGCATTCTCAACACCGAAGCTCCGCTGTTTGCTTTCATCCGCGAAGCACCCCAGCAGCGGCTGTTGTGTATCTTCAACCTGAGTCCCGAGACAGCCCACTTTGATCTGCTCGATGAAATGCTGCCCTGTGTCACCACTGTGGGAGTCCAGGAGGCCGCCAAGCGCAACGGCGACATGCTGCGCCTGCGGGGCTATGGCTATTTCTTTGGCGATTTGCAGCCCAGCACCCCACCGGCCAACAGCAGCACCGCCAAAGATGTGCTGGAGTAAAGATGTGGTGGAGAACAACGGGAGCCAGGCCGAGGCCGATCAGCTCCAGCTCAGCCCTGTATGAATGCTGGCGCGCATAGGATCCTCCCAGCCCTGAGCTTTCCATTTATCAGCTGAAAACCTCAGCTACCGGGCCAACCTAAGACTTGCTGCTTGTCTGCCTGGTTTTAAGTAAGTGGCTATAAACAAACGGTGCTGTAGTGTGTGTTGTGGCGATAGCCCAACGCACCACAGCCTAGGCTGATGCGTTACGCTGGCGCGATAACGCATCCTACAAATAATTAAAGCTTCCTACTGGCCTGCCTGGTTTTGTTGTTAGAACGTTTTTGTTGTTAGAACTCGAATGCTATGTCTTCTCAGCCCGACTGGTGGCGCAGTGCCGTCATTTACCAGATTTACCCCCGCAGCTTTGCGGACGGCAACGGTGACGGCATTGGCGACCTGCCCGGCATTTTGAACCACATTGACTATGTCGCCAGCCTCAACGTTGATGCCCTGTGGATTTCGCCCTTCTTTAAGTCGCCGATGCGAGACTTCGGCTACGACATTTCTGATTACCGGGCTGTAGACCCCATTTTTGGCACCCTCGATGACTTCAAAGCCGTGCTGGCGGCGGCCCACGATCGCCAGATCCGCGTGCTCATCGACCAGGTGTGGAACCATACCTCTGACCAGCACCCCTGGTTTGAGGAGAGCCGCACTAGCCGCGACAACGCCAGGGCCGACTGGTATGTCTGGGCCGACCCCAAGCCCGACGGCACGCCGCCCAACAACTGGCTCTCTACCTTTGGCGGCAGCGCCTGGGCCTGGGAACCCCAGCGTCAGCAGTACTTTTTGCACAACTTTCTAGAGAGCCAGCCCGACCTCAACTGGTACAACCCTGAGGTGTTGGCGGCGATTCTAGACACCGCCCAGTTTTGGTTAGATCTAGGTGTTGATGGCTTTCGACTGGATGTGGTCAATTTCTTCACCCATGATCGCAGTCTGCAAGACAATCCCCTACGGCCCGCCGAGATGCCTCGCCCGGCGGGGGCGACGGCGTCAGATCCATTCTTTTCTCAGGTCAACCTGCACAACCTCGATCAGCCCTCTACCCTCGATCTGCTCAAGCCGATTCGGCAGCTGCTCGATCGCTACGGCGCGATCGCCCTGGCCGAAATTAGCAGCACCGAAGATGCCCTGCTCACCTCCAGTGCCTACGTCAGCGGTCCAGATCGGTTGCACACCGCCTACAACTCCTCGCTGATGACCGATGAGCCTCTGACCGTGCAGCGCTTAACCCAGCTGATCCAGCGGCTCGAGTCGCTGTTTACCGACGGTGTGATCTGCTGGACGGCGGGCACCCACGACTTTCCCCGGCTCAAAAGTCGGTGGAGCAAGTACCAGCCCAGCGAGACCTTCTTGCAGGACGCCTTTGACCACATGTTTGCCGCCCTGATCATCTCCCTGCGGGGCTGCTGCTGTCTCTACCAGGGGGACGAACTGGGGCTGACCCAGGCCGAGATTCCCTACGAAAAGATGCAAGATCCCTTTGGGTTACAGGGGTATCCCCACGTGCTGGGGCGCGACGGCTCGCGCACCCCCATGCCCTGGCTAAAGGAGGCCCCAGCCGCTGGCTTTACCGAGGCCGCCGAACCCTGGCTGCCGATTCCGGCAGACCACCTTGCCTACGCCGTCGATGTGCAGGAGACCGATGCCGATTCACTGCTGCAAAAATATCGGCGGCTGATTCGGTGGCGTCAGGAACAGCCTGCCCTCAGACAGGGCGACCTGCAACTGCTCAGCCTCTCCGATGATCGGCTGTTGGGGTTTGTGCGGGCCTGCGACCAGCAGCGGCTGCTCTGTCTGTTTAACCTCAGCCCGGCGACCGTCTACTGCGATCGCACCGAAATTCCCCCCTGCGAGCCCACGGAGGAAATGGGCGTGAGAGATCGCAGCTACCACGACATCCTGGAGCTACCGCCCTTTGGCATCTACTTTGCCAACCTGCGCTAGCGCCCGGTTTAAGCGGGGCTGATCAGCCGACGAGATTGGCCCCAGCCCTCTCTGCTTTGGCATTAGATAGGAGTTAGGGGTATGGGTCAGGGGGAGGGCTCTTCGGTCTTGTGCCGCATCATGTTCTCACCGCCGAGCATGCGCTTGGCCGCATCGAGCAACATTTCTTCCAGGTAGGGCTTGGTGAAGTAGCCCCTGGCACCCAGGTCCACCGCCATCTGCCGGTGACGATCAGCCCCTCGCGACGTCAGCATTGCCGTCGGAATTTGGCTTAGAGTGCTGTCTTTCTGCATCCGCGAGAGTAGCTCTAGACCGTCCATGCGGGGCATTTCGATGTCGCAGAAGACCAGGTCGCAGGGCAGGCCAGAGCGCAGTTTTTCCCAGGCTTCCTGGCCGTCGCGGGCCTGCTCGACCCGGTAGCCGATCTTGTTGAAGCTCATCGACAGCAACTCGCGTACCGTAATCGAGTCGTCCACAATCAGTACCGTTGGGTCAGTGTGGGCGACGGTTTCGACGGGTTCTTCGTCCACCGTCTGCGTCCACAGCGAGGTAGAGGCGTCACGGCGCAGACGGCCGCTGGCCAGGTCGATCAGCTCTAGCACATCCGCGATGGGCATGACGCGCCCATCCCCCAGTACCGTGGCCCCAGCAATGCCGATGGGCTTGGGCACTGGCCCTTCCAGCTGTTTAATCACAATTTCTTGCTCGCCGATCACCTGATCGACCTGGAGGGCAATAAAGGTGCTGGCGCTGCGCAGCACCACCATTGACACTACGCCCTCATCTTGGGGGCCACCGTAGACCCGACCTCGGCCCAGGCTGCGGTTGAAGCGCAGCAGATCGCTCAGGGGGCGGAAGGGCAGCAGCGTATCGCGCCAAAGAATGCAGGCGTGGCCCTGGTCGTCGGTCTGAACGCGCTCCCTGGGCACGTCGAACATGTCTTCGACCCCGTCCATGGGGAAAGCGATGCGGGCCTGGTTGTTGACGCAGCTCAGCGCCTTGGTAATGCTGAGAGTGAGGGGCAGGCGAATGGTAAAGCTGGTGCCCTTGCCCACCTCCGACTCAATGGTGATCGAGCCGCGAATATCGGATAGAGCGGTGCGCACCACGTCCATGCCCACTCCGCGCCCCGAGAAGTCGTCGGCCTGGTCGCGGGTGCTAAAGCCCGGCAAAAACAGCAGATCGTAGACCTCAATTTCGGTCATGGTCTGGGCTTCGCTGGGGGTGATTAACCCCTGCTTGAGGGCCTTGGCTTTGACCACCGCCGGGTTGATGCCGCCACCATTGTCAGCAATGTAGATCACGGTCTGGTTGCCCTGGTAAAAGGCGCGCACGGTGATGGTGCCCTCTCGACCTTTGCCCGTGGCCAGGCGCTCTTCGGGCGACTCAATGCCGTGGGTGATGGCATTGTTGACTAAGTGGGTCATAGGGTCGTAGAGACGCTCTAAGATCATCTTGTCGATCAAGGTGTCGCGCCCTTCGACTACCAACTGGGCCTCTTTGCCACACTTGAGGGAAATATCGCGCACGGCGCGAGGCAGGCGATCAGCGGTCTGCCCAAAGGGCACCATGCGAGCCTTGTTGAGGCCCTCTTGCAGCTGGGTGGTAACCTGGCGAAACTGACGGGCGATCTGGTCGGTAGAGTCGATGGTGAACTCAATGTCTGATGAGGCCTCTCGCACCCGCACAATCAGCTCGATCATTTCCTGGGAGAGGGTGTGGAAACCGGTGAATCGGTCCATCTCTAGGGCGTCGAAGGTAGCTCCGGTGGCGTGGCTGCCGCCTCCCCGATCAGAGGAAGACACCCCCAGGGCAAAGGCCTGACGGTTGGCGATCAGGGAGCTTTCGAGCAGCGAGCGCTCGTACAGATCGCGCATCCGCTGGCCCACGTCGTTGAGCTGCGACACCTGGTGCAGCAGGTTGTCGAGAAACTGCCGCAGGCGCTCCTGGTCTTGCTCTAGGGAGTTTCGGTTGACCACCAGCTCGCCCACCAGGTTGCTCAAGGTATCGAGGTGGCCGACCGAAACCCGCATGGTCTGGTCAGCGGCGTTGGTGGTGCGGCGCGGCGATCGCCGTGCGGCCTGCACTGAAGCCGCTCGCCGTGCCCCCAGCGACGGGGCCGACCCGCCCAACTGATCAGCTTCTTCTAAAAGCTTTTCTAGGTCGCCAAACTCGTCGTCAGCAGGGGCCATGAGGCGATTAGCTGCTGGGACCCTATTGACGGCCATGCTGCCACCCTCGAGGCCACCCGTAGGACTGTCATCGAAGGAGTTTTCGTCCAGCAGAGCCTCTAGATCGTCAAAGCCGTCATCCTCGAAGCCGGGATCAGGTGGGGCTGCTGGTTCATAGTGATCGCCGCTGCGATCCTCCCCTAGCCGGCCCTGGCTCTCTTCGGTTCCATCCAAGGCATCATGCAGAGAGCCGTCAAGATCATCCCACTCAAAGGCATCTACCTCATCAGGGGCAGGCGACTCCAGGAGACTCTCTAGATCCTCGAAGTCAAAGTCTTCTGCGTCAAAGCCACTGGCCTCCGGGCTGGCCGCCGCTGGCGCTGGCGCTACCACGTCATCCATCGGAGCATCAAAGCTACTATCGGCCTCAGCTCCCGTCACCTTCATTTCTGCCCCATCGGTGGAGGAAGCCACGGCTGCATCGCTGGTGAGATCAAAGGTGCTGTTCTCTAGCACTAACTCCCCAAACGGGTCGTCGGCAAAGGCGTCGTTTTCCCCGAAAAAGTTGTTGGCGGCATCATCGGCAGCACTATCAAACCCATCCTCTCTATCGTCATCCTGAACAATAGAGGCAGGGTCAAACACATTAGATATCGGTGCCCCCAGATCAGAGTCTGAGAAGAGGCCGTTGTCGCTAGTGGCGGCGCTGCTGTCGGAGCCATCCAGGTCACTCTCAAGATTTAACTCTGGCATGGTGTGGGCGTCGTCATCTTCGAAAAAGTCATCTTCAGAGATGGCATCAAAGAAGTCATCCATATCGTCCCGGGCTGAAGCACTGGTAGCAGGTTGGTCTACGACACCATCGGTGTCTAAGTCAGAATCAACGTCAAAGAAGTCGTCCAGCGACCTATCATCAGCCTCGGCCTCAGGGGGTGGGGAAGTCTCAACCAGAAAATCATCCAGCGAGTCAGCGGCGACACTGGCTACTAGGGAGGCTGGCGTTTCAGCCTCTAGCTCGGCCAGCAGGTTAGGGGTTTGCTCCACCGCTCCACCGGCCTCATCTATCTCGACAGCACCAACCGCCCCTGGTTCTGAGTCGGCTGGCTGACTTGTGGTGGTTCCAGCATCTAGGTCATAGCCAAACAGGCTAGCCATGTCGTCAAGGGCTTGGGCCTCCGAGTCATCGGTTGGGCTGTCAGCCGAACCTTCGTCAGCCAGCAGGTCAGCAAATTCGGCATCCAAATCTTCAGAGTCGGCGGCATCACCATCGGAGTCTAGGGAATCCAGAGAGGCCTCCGAAAGATCGTCGTCTTCCCATATATCAGCAAATCCATCGGGCACCCCTTCAAACAGATCGGCCAGACTATTGAGCTCAGTAACACCTACGGCTGGTCCAGAAGCCTCGGCCATCCTCTGGCGCACTGGCGGCTCTGCTAACAGCGGCTCGTCGAGCTGACCAAAGACCGCTTCTAGGCCGATATCGGTCACGTTGTCAGTCTCGTCAAGCGCCAGCTGATCGAGCCAGTTATCGGCGTCATCTAGGGCCAGTTCGGCGGCCTCGTCGGCTTCTGCAACAGCGAAGAGATCGGCCAAGTCAGCGGCTTCAGAATCATCGTTTAATGCCTTGGCCAGCAGGTCATCAAGGATCGAGTCGTCGCTGACTGAGGCAGTCGCTAGGGCAGGCAGCAGAGATTGTAGAGCAGCTGAGATGCTAACCTGGCTTGCGGCCCCGGCTAACACCTGATCTTGGGCCCGTTTGAGATCTTTAATCACCACCGGTGCCAGGGTTCGGTAGGTCTGCTGGGGGCTGATGATCGCTCCCTCAACCGCCTCAATCAGGGCACACCATTCGCTCAGCTCAAACTGTTCGCCAATGCTGCCCATACGCTGGCAAAGCCGCCCTAGCTCCTGGCGAGAGGTGCTGTTATCGGGCTGCTTGAAGGTCGCCAGCATATCCCGCAGCAGCGCCGCGATATCGCTGCGAAACACCAGCTGTAGGGCGCTGGTTTCGGGGTGGGGGGCCGCTGCGGCTACTGCCGGGCGGGGGGTGGGGGGCGTCGCTAGCCCTGCCGGGGCGGCGGTTACCAATGATTCTAGGTGAGCCTCAGCCTGGGCAAAAATTGGCTCTAGAGGAGCCATAATTTCTTGCGCCTGCTCATTGGTAAGACCAAAGGGGCTTTGCAACTGCTCAAGCTGCTCTTGCAGCCCGTCAAAAATTTGTAGCAGCATGGTCTCGAGGTCGCGATCAGGCCGTACGGGCGACTCTTTTATCACCTTAAAGAAGTCTTCCATGCGGTGACTGGTGCGGGTAATGCTGTTTAGCCCCAGCATGGCTGCTCCGCCCTTCACCGAGTGGGCCGCCCGAAACACCTCATTCATCATTTCGGAGTCGTCGACGGTAGCCGCTAGGTTCAGCAACCCCTGCTCAATGGTGTTGAGATGATCCTTGGCTTCTTCGATGAAGTACCCCAAGATTCGTTTTTGATCTTCAGGCAGCATGTCGATTTCCCTCTAAATGCTTGTCTACCGGGCGCGGCTAGCCCACTGCATCATCCTATTTCTCGACCTTAAAGCGCTCCACCGAGGTGAGCAGGTCGCGGGCCACCCCCACCAAGTTTTGCAGTGAACCCGACACCCGCTGTGCCTCCTGGGAGGTTTCCTGGGCGGTGAGTTCTACTGATTGCATCACCTGGGCTACGGCGCGGGAGGTCTCGGTTTGCTCCACGGTGTCGGCGGTAATGGAGCGCACCAGCACGTCAATGCGGTTTGATACCTGAATAATATCTTCGAGCGATCGCTTGGCCTGTTCTGCCAGGCGAGTGCCCTCAATCACCTGCTGGGTGCCCTCTTCCATGGCGGTCATAACCCCGCCGGTTTCACTCTGAATTTGCAGCACGATCTGCTCAATTTCCTTAGAGGCCTTGGCGGCTCGGTCAGCTAGCTGCCGCACCTCGTCGGCCACAATGGCAAAGCCCCGGCCCGCCTCTCCGGCTCGGGCCGCCTCAATGCTGGCGTTGAGGGCCAACAGGTTGGTGCGGGAGGCAATCTGCGAAATCAACGCCACAATCTTCGAGATCTCCTGGGAAGACTCGGCCAGTCGTTTCACCTTACGGGTGGTTTCTGCTACCGTTTCGCGAATCTCTAGAATGCCCGCTACGGTGCGCTCTACCGATTCGCCCCCCTTGAGCGCCGTAGACGACGCGGTGCGGGCCACTTCCTCTGCCTCACGGGCGCTTTCGGCCACCCGCTGAATCGAGTCGGTCATCACCTGTACCGAGTTCAGCGTCACCGCCAGCTCCTCCGCCTGGCGCAAAGCGTCTGCCGACAGGCTGCGGGCAAAGATTTCATTCTCGGTAGAGCCTTTGCTCACCTGGCGAGCGGCTACGCTCACCTGCTGCACAATCTCCCGCAGGTTTTGAATGGTTAAGTTAAAGGAGTCGGCCACGGCCCCCAGCACGTCGGCGGTCACCTCCGCCTGCACCGTCAGGTCGCCTCGGGCTGCCCCTTCCACGTCGTCTAGCAGCCGAATCACCTGGCGCTGGAGATCTTCTTTAGCCTGCTCCTGCTCCTGGGCCTTACGTTGAGCCTCGCTGGTGGTGGTTAAAATCACCCGCGACATTTTGTTAAAACTGCTGGCCAGGTGCCCAAACTCATCTTCGGTAAACACCGTGGCTCGGGCCGACAAATTGCCCTGTATCACGGTGTCAAACTGGTGCTGCAGATCATCAACGCTCTTTTTCACCTGACGGTTGGCCAGGTGCCCGGCCCCCCACGCCGAACCAAAGCCCGCCACCCCGCCCGCTAAGGCCATGGCTGCATGCACCGCCTTGGGCATGGAGCGTCCCTGCTGCAGGGTAGAAGCCGCAAAGTTAACGACCCCCACCGCAAGGGCTGAGGCGACTCCAGCGGCGATCGCCACCAAGATCTCCTTAGTCGGCAAGGGAGCATTGTCTAAGAAGCCAAGCCAGTCTTGCTCAGCGGCCACCGCTTCTACCCCATGACCGTCGGTCTGGGTAAAGACCGGCAGGCTGTCAGTCGCCCCAGCAATGCTAAAAATATCGTCGTCGCTGATAGCACCCTGATCGCCTATATCACTGAGATCAAAGGCCGAGCTACCGCCATAGCCGCTGTTGTCATCCGTAGAGCTCAGCCCCGACGTGCCCACCGATGGCGTTGTAAACCCTGCCGAGCTGTCGGAAAGCTCAAAGTCGGGCAGATTACCTAAGTCATCAAAGTCGCTAAATTCATCGAGAAAGTCAACATTGCTGCTGGGCTGGGCATCGCTGTCTAAGTCGGCCCCGTAGCCGTTGTCAGCATAGACATTGCGATCGCCGGCGCTGTCGCCAGCGGTATCCATCTCATCGGCTAAGAGATCTGGCTCTGGGGCAAAGACAGTCATATCATCAACGCCGTCATCAGCCGGAGGCCAACCCTGATCACCCCCCTGGGAGGCAAGGCTAATGCTGCCATAGGGCGCATCGGTACCCCCAAACGGGTCATTGGTATCAGCGATTTCTAAGGAATCAAAGGAGGCATCGTCATCAAAGGTGATGTCATCCAAGCCGCTCTGCTCGCCCGACCAGCCGCTGCCCCCAGTAGAGTCAGACTCAAACCCAGCGAAGGCTTCCTCAGGAATCACCTCAAACGGATCCTCAGCACCGGGCGCAAAGGAACCGCTGGTGAAAGGGTTGGCTAGGCCATCGCTAAACCCATCATGTGCCATAGACATTGGCGACTCCTCGTCCAGGCTAAACTCATCTAGGTCAAGCTGGCTGTCCGACAAGTTTGTCTCGCTGGTAGCCACGCTGTCTAGACCCATAGATAGGGAGGTGGTGCCCCCGGCAAAAAAAGTGTCTCCGGCATCGGTGGCGTAGTCCATCGCGGGGGCGCTGCCAGCAAACTGGTTGGCATATTCGAGGCCATTACTGGCGTAGTCTACATACTCAGGCTCAGAGGTCAGATCGAGCACTACGCTGTACTGGGCTGCCGCTTCATCGTAACGCTGCAAGCCATAGCAGTAGATATGGCCGCGCAGCAGCAGCACGCTGGGGTCGTTGGGGTAGTCACCTGCCAGCTGATCGATAACCGCCGCCGCCTCTGGGTAATTCCCCTGTACGTAGGCCCGTTCTGCTTTTTGATAGGCTTGAGAGTAATCGATGCCTGAAGCCATGGTCTTCTCCTGCCGGTGCAAGTGTCCTAAGGGGGGTGAGGGTAAAGTAGGGCCTAGGTGGCCCAGCGGGCTGAGCGAATCATAGCCACGTGGTCAAGCAGCCTGAGGGTCTTGTTGTCTTCGGCGTCCATGACCCATTCACCGCGCAAAAACGGGGCCATGGTGTCGGGGCTACTGTCAGACATCCGGGTCTTGTCAGGGTTAAGCCAGCGGGTACCCACAATTCTGTTAACGGCCAAGCCTAACATAGTTCCCTGATCCTCAATGGCGATGACCGAAATCTCCGGGCGATCTGTGTTGAGGACAGCCGAGTACCCCAGAAACTG
>JBBSKN010000100.1:0-12836 GCA_038256265.1 Phormidesmidales cyanobacterium | reverse complement strand
GGCCATCACCCCCAAAATCATCATGCAGCCCACAAAGGGCAGGCCGCGCTCGGGGTTGAGCAGGCCGCGCAGCACCGTCAGGTCGCGGGTGCCCGTGGTTTTGTACACCACCCCCACCAGCAAAAACAGCAGCGCCGAGATTAGGCCATGGCTAATCATCTGAAACACCGTGGCCACAATGCTCACCGGCGTGCTCGCCGCCGCCGCCAGCAGCACATAGCCCATGTGGCCAATGGAGCTGTAGGCCACCATTTTTTTCATGTCGGTCTGGGCGATCGCCGCCAGCGATCCGTAGAGCACGCTGATCACCGCCCAGGTTGCCATCCAGGGGGCCAGGGCCATCCAGGCGTCGGGTAGCAGGCCGAGACCAAACCGCACCACGCCGTAGGTGCCCAGCTTCAGCAGCACCCCCGCCAGCAGCACCGACACCGGGGTGCTAGCCTCCACGTGGGCATCGGGCAGCCAGGTGTGAAACGGAAACAGCGGCACCTTAATGCCAAAGCCAATCAGCAGCGCCACCAGCAGGGTGATCTGCTGGGCCAGGGGTAGAGCCGCCGCCAGGCCGCTGTCGTAGTCAAAGCTGCTGTTGCCCGACAGCCACACCAGACCCAAAAACGCGGCCAAAATAAAAATCCCGGACAGCGCCGTGTAGATCAAAAACTTGGTGGCGGCGTAGCCCCGCCGCGCCCCGCCCCAGATGGCGATTAGTAGATAGAGCGGAATCAGCTCTAGCTCATAAAAGATAAAAAACAGCAGCAGGTTAGCGGCCAAAAACGCCCCAGCCACGGCGCTGTTGATCACCAACAGCAGCACGTAGTAGAGCCGCACCCGGTGCAGCTGGGGGTCGGTAATGTAGATTGCCACCAGTCCCAGCAGGCTATTGATCACCAGCAGCGGCAGCGATAGGCCGTCGAGACCCAGACGGTAGCTTAGCCCCAGAGGTTCAACCCAGGGCAGCAGCTCCTCAAACTGAAAGCCCGGCGTAGTCAGCTCGAAGCGGCTAATCAGTAGCGCCAAGACCACCAGCGTCGCCACCAGGCTGACACTGCTAATAATTTTGGCGGTCTGCGACTCCAGCTTGCCAGGCCAAAGGGTCAGCACCAGCACTCCCACCAGCGGAATTAAAATCAGTGCAGTCAGCATCGTCAACCGTTACCAAAGCGTCCAGGTCATGAAAATTCCGAGCAGCCCCACCCCGGCAAAAATGGTCAGCAGGTAGAGCTGCGACTGGCCCGAGGCGCTGTACTTGAGGCTCTCGCTGCCAAACAGCGAGGCCAGGCCCACCCCGTTCACCAGACCGTCCACCACGTACTGGTCAAACCAGCTGCTCAACCGAGCCAGGCCAGACACCGCCGCCACTACGGTTTTGTCATAGAGACGCTCGGTGTAGAAGTCGTAGGCCAGCAGATCTTGGGCAATGCGCAGGGGGCGATTGAGCGATCGCGCCAGGGACTTAGACAGAGGCACCCGCGCCCCCGCCGCTACCCCCACCCAGCCCGAGGCCAGCATCAGCCCAGTGATCGGCCAGTTGATATATTCCCAGGGGGGTAGCAGCGCCAGCCTGCCCATAATCAGGGGCGTCAGCAGCGTAATTACCGATAGCGTAACCATGGGCACCGCCATCTGCCAGGGTACCTCGGGGGCGCGGCGGGTCTTGGGCTGGGCCATCCCCAAAAACACCTGGCGAAATACCCGCGTCAGGTTGAAGGCCGTGAGACCGTTAACCACAAAAAATACCAGCGCCAGTAGGGGAGCACTGCCGCTGAGAAAGTCAGCCCCCATGCGCAGCCCCCAAAAACAGCCCAGGGGCATGACCCCCACCATCCCCAAGGCCCCTGCGACGTAGGCCAGAGCGGTGGCAGGCATTTTTCGCCCCAGCCCGCCCAGCTCAGTGAGGCTCTGGCAATTGGTGGTGGTAATAATTGACCCCACCGCCATAAAAATCAGCGCCTTGGCCACGGCGTGGGTCAACAACAGGGTGATCGCCACCCCCGGCCACTCCGTGCCTACCGCAATAAACACCAGACCCAGGTAGGCGCTGGTGGAGTAAGAAAACGTGCGCTTGAGATCAA
The DNA here is from genome assembly GCA_038256265.1 of Phormidesmidales cyanobacterium. Classification (GTDB taxonomy): domain Bacteria; phylum Cyanobacteriota; class Cyanobacteriia; order Phormidesmidales; family Phormidesmidaceae; genus Nodosilinea. Next base: position 10,764 of record JBBSKN010000100.1, on the reverse strand, counting down.
CCTGGGCCAGAGCCACCAAAGAAGCCCCCAAGGCCGTGATCGTGCCAATGGCCACCAAGGTTCCCAGGGCTACGGGCGAGAGCACCACAATCGGCTGGAGGCGAATCAGCACGTAAGCCCCGCAGGTAACCACCACCGAGTTGCGCAGAATAGAGGCGGGGTTAGGCCCTTCCATGGCCTCATCGAGCCACAGGTGCAAAGGGAACTGAGCGCACTTACCAATCGGCCCGGCAATCAGCGCCAGCCCTAGCAGCGTAGCCAGGGTCGGCGACAGATCTTCCACCTTGACCCAGGTATAGAGGTCGTTAAAGTTGAGGCTGCCCGCCAGCGCCGCTAAGGCGACGACGCCCATCAGCAGCAGTACATCACCAATGCGCTTGGTCAAAAAGGCGTCGCGGGCGGCGGTCACCACCAGCGGCTGGGCATACCAAAACCCCACCAGCAGGTAGGTTGAGAGGGTCAGCATCTCCAGCAGCGAGTAGGAGAGAAACAGCGACCCGCTGAGCACTAGCCCCCCCATGGCGGCCTCAAAAAAGCCCATCAACGAGTAAAACCGGGCCAAGGCCCAGTCTTTCTCCATGTAGCCTAGGGCAAACACCTGGGCCAGCAGGCTGAGACCCGTAATCAGCTCTAGGGCACCTAGGTTGAGCACCGAAATGTCTAGGGCGAGGGTGAGGTGGACATCGGCAAAGTCAAACCAGGAAAACAGCAGCTCTTGGGAACCCTCGTTCCAAATGCCCCAAAAAGCCACTAGGCCGTGGCCAAAGGCCAGTACGGTCATCAATATATTTAGATAGACCGCCGGGCGCGGGCCGGTGCGGCGAATCATCCCCGTAGACCAGGGCACCGCCAGCAGTGCCCCGATGAGACCATAAACCGGCAGCAGCCAGCTAGTTTGGATAAAAAAATGGGTCATCCCGACGCTCTCTGACAACACCTTATGCTTCGCGCCTAGCGGCGTCTTGCCTGGAAAAACTTACCTAAAAAACCTACCTGGAAATCAGCCCCAGGCGCTTGACTGTGCCTCACTCAGGCAGCGGCCACAACTGGCAAAGCAACGCCCAGCCCGCAAAAAATTGATCGGCCAACCGCAGATTTTAGGATTTGCACCCTAGCCTATCGTCCATGAGCGCCCTAGGAAATCGGGCGATCGCAGTGGGTTGACCAGCATGTAAAACAGTATCCAGCCAGCCAGCCACTTCGGCCAATCTGGCTCACTATCCCAGACGATAGTCACAGACCGCGCCCATCACCGCAGACCGCAATTTTAGGCATCAACGTCTTTATTCCGGAGCTTTTTGCTATTCTACCTGATCACCAGGGAGCCTCTGCCTCTGGGGCCAGCGCCCCTCTGCTTGGCGTTCCACTTCTTATAGAAACCTCCCAAGGCATTGACTAGAGGTCGACTAGAAATTAAAACCAGCACCTAACCACCTTGACAGCAAATTCAACTGAGCCACCCAGGTGAGTAGTTACTCTCATCAATTTATGGATTGATTACGACAAAAAAAGGTTTGCAATATAAGATTTAATAATACTCAACATTAGCAACAATCATTGAGGCTTATATTGCAAAAGTGACTACAGACACCTATGCTTAATCTGTCATCAAGAATTTTTAGGCAATCTGAAGTTTTCGCTTCCCCTAGGAGCGAGTCTTGTTCTTGCTAATTTTGGGGCATATTCTTGCGCTTGCAGGTTTGCGCCCGAAGGTTTGTGTTTGAAAGGCCGGTTGGGCGTGCAGGGTAAGCCTAGGGTTGTCTGAATTTTTATAAGGAGATTTCGACTATGCCGATTGCTGTTGGGATGATTGAGACGCTGGGTTTCCCGGCCGTGGTAGAAGCCGCTGACGCGATGGTAAAAGCGGCTCGGGTCACCTTGGTGGGCTACGAGAAAATTGGGAGCGGGCGCGTCACCGTCATCGTACGGGGCGACGTGTCTGAGGTGCAGGCTTCTGTGGCCGCTGGCGTTGAAAACGTCAAGCGAGTCAACGGTGGTGAAGTTCTGTCTACCCACATCATTGCGCGTCCCCACGAAAACCTTGAGTTTGTTCTACCCATTCGCTACACCGAGGCCGTAGAACAATTTCGCACCTAAGATCTTGACAAAATACTGAGTAGACAGACCTGAGAAGTTCGGTTTTTTGGCCCATATCACTCTAAGGTTTAGATGTCTACCTGGATGATGCTACTCACCCAGGTAAATCTACATTCAGCATTCGTTTGATCTCCCGTATTCTTTGTAAGAAAGGCACGTAAAAGTATGGCAATTGCAGTTGGTATGGTTGAAACGTTGGGCTTCCCCGCTGTGGTGGAAGCTGCCGACGCGATGGTGAAAGCAGCTCGCGTTACCTTGGTAGGCTACGAGAAGATCGGCAGCGGCCGGGTCACCGTGATTGTTCGCGGCGACGTGTCTGAGGTGCAGGCTTCTGTGGCTGCTGGCGTTGAAAACGTCAAGCGAGTCAACGGTGGACAGATTCTGTCGACTCACATCATCGCCCGCCCCCACGAAAACCTGGAGTTTGTGCTGCCCATTCGCTACACCGAAGCGGTAGAGCAGTTTAGAGAGAGCGTCAGCGGCATTCGCCCCTACGGCAGATAGACCATGCTCTTGGCTAAGGTTCGCGGCACGGTAGTTAGCACCTGCAAAGATCCAAGTTTGAGCGGCGTTAAGTTTCTGCTGGTGCAGTTGATTAGCGAGGCTGGCGACCTGCTGCCCGACTACACGGTAGCTGCCGACGTCGTCGGAGCTGGCCCTGGGGAGTGGGTACTCATTAGCCAGGGCAGCGGCGCACGTCAGCACCAGGGCTACGAAAATCGTCCTGTAGATGCGGTGGTAATTGCCATTGTCGATACGGTAAGTCTCGACAATGGCAACCTCTACAACAAGCGAGACGACTTTAGCTAGCTTTAGCTCCACTCAAATCGGCCATCAGGCCCAAGGACTGCACTCGCCCCATAGCTAGTTCATTTCTGTTCTGTACTTCTGCAAGGAGTGGGCAGAGCAGGCTAGTTTTTTGGGGGTCTTTTGGAGGGTTTACGGCAATGGCGATCCGCACACCAGCGGTATCTCCGCCCCAGACATGGGGTTCAGCATCTGGAACGGCCCAGGTGCACAACTTAGCTCAGGTGCTAGGGCAAGTTCTAGTCGGGCCTGGGGCAATTCTGGCGGCTGGGGCTGTTGTGCAGGCTGACCCCAATGCCACCGTAAGGCTGGGCGCTGCTAGTATTTTGCAGGAAGGTGCGACCGTTTACGGTCGTGCCCAGGGGCGAGTGCTGGGCGATGATCGCAATGCCTACGCCGTTTGGGTGGGCGATCGCACCACGCTGACCCACAAAGTACTGGTGCAAAGTCCGGTCTACATCGGAGCTGATTGCTTTATCGGTTTTCGCTCAACATTATTTAACGCCCGACTCGGAGTCGGCTGCGTGGTCATGATGCACGCCCTAGTGCAGGATGTGGACGTGCCGCCGGGCAAGCTAGTGCCTTCTGGCTCAGTGATTACTCAACAGCACCAGGCCGATGCGCTCCCCGACGTTGGCCCCGCCGACATTGCCCTGGTCAGAGAGCTTGGCGGCACGGTTGGTCAGGGCTTCTCCTCTGGTGGTTCCAGTAGCGAATACAGTGGGGGGCACGGCACGGCTCGCTCAGATTTTTCAGGCGCAACAGCACAATCAAACGAACGCGATGGATTAGGCACTATGACTTCCCAACTGCTACCTCCCGACGTTGTCCAGCGGGCCCGCCAGTATCTGGCCCAGGGATTGACCATTGGCACCGAGCACGCCGACCCTCGCCGCTATCGCAGCGGGGTATGGCAAACCTGTAGTCCCATTCAGTCTCACCGGGAGCCTGAGGTGCTGGCCGCATTAGAAGCCTGTTTGTCTGAACACTCGGGTGAATACGTGCGCATGTTTGGCATTGACCCTAAAGTCAAGCAGCGGGTTGCGCCGATTACGATTCAACGGGCCGATGGTAAATCTGTAGAGGCCAGCAGCGGCTTTACAGTGTCTTCTCCCTCCTCCTCCAATTTCTCTGGCAACGGTTCTAGTAACGGCAATGGGGCCTACCGCCCCGCGCCCGCTGCTGCCGTTGGCCCCCTCTCGCCAGAAGTGGTGCAGCAGGTGCGCCAGTACCTCAGTCAGGGCTACCACATCGGCACCGAGCACGCCGACGCTCGTCGCTACAGCAGCAATGTTTGGCAGACCTGCTCCCCCATCAGTTCGTCCCGTGAGGGAGAGGTGTTTGGTAACCTAGAGCGCTGTCTGGCCGAGCACTCTGGTGAGTATGTCCGATTGTTTGGCATCGACCCTAAGGCCAAGCGCCGGGTTGCTCCCATTACCATTCAACGCCCCGACAGCAGACCCCCAGCGGCTAGCTCAGGGTCGGGGTATGCTCCTAGCGCCACCTACTCTCCGGCTTCCCCTAGTCCGGGCGGTGGGTCACCCCAGGCCTCGGGCGATACGGTTCAGCAGGTGCGCCAGTGGCTCAGTCAGGGCTATCACATTGGGGCTGAGCATGCCGACTCTCGCCGCTACAGCAGCAATGTCTGGCAGACCTGCTCCCCCATCACCGGCACCCGCGAGGGCGATGTGCTCGCAGCGCTCAATACTTGCATTACCAAGCATCCTAACGAGTACGTGCGCATGTTTGGCATTGACCCCAACGCTAAGCGGCGGGTGGCGGCTGTCACCATTCAGCGACCGGGCGCTAATGCCACACCGGCAGCATCAGCGCCTTCCTATGCAGCACTGGAACGGGGCGGAGATCACCGCCCGAACGGCGGCCCAGCTCCCCGACTATCGCAAGATGTGGTGCAACAGGTTAATCAGCTGGTCAACCAGGGCTATCGGCTCAGCCTTGAGCATGCCGATGTGCGCCGCTACCGCAGCGGCGCCTGGCAAAACGGCGGTGCCCTAGAAGGCAGCCGGGCCTCGGAGGTGTTAGCCGCTTTAGAGTCTCAGCTCCGAGGCCACTCCGGCAAGTATGTCCGTCTGATTGGTATTGACCCCAAGGCAAAGAAAAGAGTGCTGGAAGCGACGATTCAGCGTCCTTAGGGCCTGAGTCCGAGGGCGCTGGCACGGGCATTGCAATTTGCAATCAATAAAGTGCCGAACATGTTGATCATCGTAGGGTGCATAACGCTAAGGCGAGGCTCTGTCAACGCGAAGCAATGCACAAGTAGAAAAGATGGCAATTTGGCACCTTACTTTTTTGCGAGTCCCTTAGCGCCCTTTGCTTTAGCGTTCCCTAAGACATCTCTCAGACAGGCCAGGCCATCTATCGGAAACCCTAAAGCAAAGATCGTTGATTGTGGCAGTAACCGCCCAGGCTAGTAACTCGTCGACCAACGGCCATATGCAGGGAAATGTAGATCTGGCCCCTGGGGTAACCGTTGGGCCTGGGGTGCTGCTAGGGGCGGCACCGGGCTGCCGACTGGTGATTTCCTCTGGGGTCTGTTTGGCAGCCGATGTCGTGGTACAGGCTCGCCACGGAGATCTAGTCCTGGAGCCGGGGGTAAGTTTGGGCAGCGGCGTGCTGGTAGTGGGTCACGGGGAGATCGGGCAGCACACCTGCATCGGGGCCAACAGCACCGTCATTAACCCGGCACTAGGGGCGTCTCAGGTAGTGGCACCGAGTTCTTTACTGGGCGACTCAAGCCAGGGACTCGGCCAGGTTCAGAGCCGGGCATCAACAACCCAGAGCGCGACGTCGAGTGGTGCTAGCTCTAGCAGTTATATCAATGGATTGTCTGCCAAGGGTATAGGCCACGCTGCCCAGAATGGCAGTACCCCAACCAACTCCTCAATATCTGATAGCTTTGGTAACAGTCCTAGTGTTAGCTCTGGGCAAGGCAAATCTGTGTATGGCAAAGCCCAGGTAAATCGATTGCTGACCACTCTATTTCCTCAGCGACAGGCTCTCAATGGCGCTAGCCCAGAGGGCAGGCCGTAGAATAGAGAGGCAGACATCCCCGTGCAGAGGCACCCTATGCAACCCGATGGCCAACTAGCCTCGCCCCTTGAGCTTAAGCCCGGCACTTCCAAGCGGCTGAATCTGGCTACACCAGCGCCGGGGCCAACGGAGGCCCAGCGGCGGCGCGACAAATATCGCGGCGCGGCCCTGGGGCTGGTGTCTACGGAGAGTTTTCCGGCGGTGGTGGGCACGGCCGATGCTATGCTTAAAGCCGCCGATGTGCTGCTGGTGGGCTATGAAAAAACCGGCGGGGGCCATTGCACCGCGATCGTGCGGGGTGGCGTTGCCGATGTGCGCATGGCAGTAGAGGCAGGAGTTGCCACCGCCCAAGAGTTTGGCCAGTTTGTTTCCTCAACCCTAATTCCCCGCCCGCTGCCTAACCTGGAGGCGGTATTGCCCATTTGCGCCCGCTGGGACGAGCTGCGTCGCGAGGGGGGCGGCAAGCTGGGCAGTCAAGCCATTGGCCTGCTAGAAACCCGAGGCTTTCCGGCGATGGTGGGGGCTGCCGACGCGATGACTAAGTCTGCTGATGTGCAACTGATGTCCCATGAGGCGATTGGCGAAGGACTGTGCACAATTTTGATTCGGGGGTCGCTGCCCAATGTGGCGATCGCAATTGAAGCCGGTATTCACGAGGCCGAGCGCATCGGCGAACTCCACGCCGTCATGGTGATTCCTCGGCCGCTAGATGACCTGGTTGAGTCGCTGCCGGTAATGGAAATGGAGCAAGCGCAGCCCGAACCCCTGCGCATGCCCCTCAACCTAGAAGTTAAGCAAGAAGAAGCCCAAGCCGAACCGGTGCTGATTGAAGCGGCGGCAGAGGCAGCCGACCCGATCGCCCTAGAGCTGACGGTCGAAGAGCGCGAGCTAGCCGACGAAGAGCTCTAGATCCCTAGATCCTAGGGGTAGGCTAACTCGGAATATTCATGGCCCCTACGCTTCAATCACCACCCGCAGGTTGCCGCGCTTTTTCACCACTCGGCAGGCGGTGGCCTTGTGGGAGCGCTCAAACTCCAGATCGAGCAGGGTTTGGCCCACCTTAAAGTTTTGAATCGACATATAGCTGATCGAGTCAGGCAGAGTAGGCTGCACAATTCGCAGACAGTTGTTGGCCACGTCGGGCACCAGATTCACCATAATTTGCAGCAGCTGAAACACCGTACCCGTAGCCCAGGCCTGGGGCGAACAGGCCACCGGGTAACGCACGGGCCGGTTGGTGGGGGTACGCTCAAACCCGCAAAATAGCTCCGGTGGGCATTGGTAGGGTTGCAGGCTGGTCATGTCAAAAATGCCCTGTGCAATTTCGAGCGCCTGATCAATATGGCCCAGCGACCTGAGCCCGGCGGCAATTATGCCGTTGTCGTGGGGCCAGACTGAGCCGACGTGGTAGCCCATGGGGTTGTAGGCAGGCGAGCTGCTGCTCAGGGTGCGAATGCCCCAGCCGCTATACATATCCGGCGCCTGTAATCGCTCCGCCACGCTGTGGGCTTTCTCCGATGAGAGAATGCCTAGCCCCAGACAGTGGCCTGGATTTGAGGTGATGCTATCCACTGGGTTGCCCTGGCCATCGAGGGCAAGGGCAATATAGCCCTTTTGGGGCAGCCAGAAATCTTGCTCAAAGCGCACTTTGAGGGCTTGGGCCTCGACTCGCCAGCGATCGCCCAGGTCGGGCCGATCCATCAGCTGCGCCAGGGGAGCCAGCCGCACTTTGGCAGCGTAGACATAGCCTTGCACCTCCGAGAGGGCGATCGCCCCGGTGGCCAAATTTCCCGCCGCATCGACGATGCAGTCGCCCGAGTCTTTCCAGCCCTGGTTGCCCAGGCCCCCTGGCGACTTGCACAGGTAGGTGACATAGCCGGTTTTCTCCAGGCTACGATCAATCCAGTCCATGGCGGCCAGGGCGTGGGGCCAGAGGTCTTCGAGCAGAGTGCGATCGCCCTTCCAAGCGTAGTAGTCGGCATAGAGCATCAGCCACAGGGGGGTGGCATCGACGGTGCCGTAGTAGGGGGTGTGGGGCACCTCGCCGCTGCGCGACATCTCGCCAAACCGCAGCTCGTGGAGAATTTTTCCCGGTTCCTCTTCGCGCCAGTCATCGTCCTTTTGCCCCTGGTATTCAGCCAGCACTACCAGGGTTTGGTGGGCCAAGGCCGGGTTAAACATCAGCGTCTGCATCGCCGCAATCAGCGAATCGCGGCCAAACAGCGTGGCGAACCAGGGAATGCCCGCCGAGAGAATTTTGCCCTCGCCAAAGGTCTGTCCCAACAGGTAAGTATCTTGCTCGGCCCGCTCAATAATCTGGTTGAGCGCCCGGTTGTCGGTGCGAATGGCCGTTACCCCCTCCCGCCACTGCTGCTCTTCCATGGTTTCTGCCGCCACCGCCTGGCTTAGGGTGGCCGGCAGCCCCACGGTAGAGGTGGGATGGTTGTCTAAAAAAGGCTGAAGCCGATAGCCCAACACCTCGGTAGCATGGGGCTGCAGCGCCACCCGCCAGATCGCCGTATAGCCCTTAAACTGGTCGGGGGGCCGCTGATAAAACTGAATTCTTGCCTCCATCAGCAGCTGGTCTACCCCCCGGTAGGCGAGGGTGAGTTCATCCCCTGCACCCGTCATTACACCGTCATTAAAAGCCGGGGTTGGCTCAGCAGTGGTGTCCCCCGTGAGGCGAATCGAGCGCAGCAGGGTGCCCGCCTGCTGTCGCACCCGCCCGCGAATTTCAAACAAGTCGGCAAAGTCAGCGTCAAAACTCAGGCTGAGCTCAAACTCCACCGGCTCAGTACTGTAGTTGGTCAGGGCCAGCTCCTCAAACAGCCCCCCTTGCAGCACCAGATCCCGCTGAATGCCAATGGTTTCGGCCCGAATCTCGCGCCTACCCCCCGGTTTGTTAGCGGCGGCTTCGTCCACCCCTGGGGCACCGACAATATAGGGGTTGGCGCACAGAACCGACAGCGCAAACCCCCGCTGGGAGGTGCTGCTGAGCAAAACCGGGGTCTGCCCCTCAAATTGCAGCTCTAACCGACTGAGAAATCGTGTATCTCGACAAAACAAACCCAGACTAGAGAGCACCTGATTATCGCCGCAGGCGATGTTGCCCAGGGTGTCGGTAATCAAAAATAGGTCGTTGTCTTTGCTGGTCAGCGTCGGCTGCTGCCGCCGGGTGGTGGTGCAGGGCCACTCAGGAATCGGCACTTGCTGGGCAGGGGCAAAGGTGCGACCATCCACTTCGACAATATTGAGGGATGATGCCGCTGCGTCAAACCCTAGTGCGCCCAGATCAGTAGACTCGGTCATGGTCAGTTCCTTGAGATATTGTCCGTTGCGCTTAGCTTAGTGCCTCGCCAGTTACATAAAATCCCAATGTGACTCCCGCCTAAGACCGCTGGCCTCGCTCCGCAAACACGGGAATCCACTATGGAGAAGCTGCTCTCGCTGGTACTTTATTGGAAGGCGTCTCCCTTAGACCTCACCAGCCCGGCAATAATACTAAACCCTGTCTGGATAACCGCTACACCTCCATCCCACCGGTCCTGATCGCTCGACTTGCCTGGCGGGCTCATCAAGGGTGCGGGCTTTGCTAGTGGGTTTAGTGTGAGTGCTCATCACCTGCCGATATACCGCTTCATAGCTATCCACCATGCGCCCCACGCTAAAGTTAAGCGCCACATGGTCGCGGCAGGCCTCGCGGCTCAGGCAACGAACTTTGGCCACCGCCGCCACGCAGTCGTCTACGCTGGAGCACAGAAACCCGGTCTCGCCATCCGCTACGATCTCTGGGGCCGACCCCAGGGCCATGGCAATCACCGGAGTGCCGCTGGCCATTGATTCAGTCATCACCAGGCCAAAGGGTTCGGGCCAGGTAATCGGGAACAGCGTCGCCGTGGCATAGCCTATCAGGGCTTTTTTCAGGGGCGGGGTGACCTCCCCTAAAAACGTTATCTGCTCGCCGTCGATGTAGGGAGCTACTTCGCGATCAAAGAAATCGCGGTTTTCAAAATCGATTTTGCCCGCCATCTTCAGTCGCCAGCCGCTACGCCTAGCAATCTTGATCGCCAGGTGGGGGCCTTTTTCCGCCGACATGCGGCCTAAAAAGGCCAAGTAGGGCGGCTCTTGAGGCTGAGGATAAAAATCAAACTGGTCGATGGCGATCGCGTTATATACCGTGGCCACGTAGTTTAGCCCCAATTCGTAGCGCTGCTGCGACTGCGACACGCTAACCAAATTTTGCCGCCGATATTGGCTAAAGAGTTTTTCTGAAGCAGCACTAAAAGGGAGGTGGAGGGTGTGCACTACCGGCGTTGGGCTATGGTGGGCATGGGCTAGGGTTGCCGAGTCCATATGGGAGTGGATGATGTCAAAATCGCTGGCGCGGCTAAAGACCTTAACGAGCTGGCGCTGCTCGTACCCGCTGTAGTCAGGGGGCAAAACCCCCCGAGGGCGAAGGGCACGCTCACATCCCGGCTTTAACAGAGCCAAGGTATTCGAATCTCCTGACGCAAACAGCGTTACCTGATGGCCACGGCGTACCAGCTCATCGGTAAGTAGGCTAACCACTATCTCAGTGCCACCGTAGGCCAACGGCGGCACTTGCTCCCACAAGGGTGTAACCTGAGCAATTCTCATATCAGCCTCTCAATTAATATGAAACCAGACGGGGGTATCAACTTAAGCCGGGACAGGTTGTCCGTACCAGGGATGGGGCTGTTGTGACGAAGTAGCCCGTCTAGGCATAGGTAACTCTGTAAAAGTACTCAAGACAGACTCAAAGAGGTCAGGAAACGGATGGTCAAAGAG